>DATKDF010000269.1:0-8159 GCA_035512795.1 Vicinamibacterales bacterium | reverse complement strand
CTGCGCGGTCAGCCGCTGCATCTTCTTGAAGATCGAGGCGCCGGGGTTCTGGCGGTCGACGAGCAGGTGCCCGCTGCGTTGCAGATGCCAGCCAATGAAGGGAAACCGCCCGAGCGACGCCTTGGCCAGAATGCGCAACTGTCGCGGGACGGTCGTGAAGATGATCGGAATGTCATAGAAGCTCGCGTGGTTGGCGACGAAGACACAGCTGCGATCGGCCGGCGGCAGGTCGGCGCCCCGAAGCGACGTCCGGACGCCGCTCGTGACGAGAATGAGCCCGGCCCACCAGCGGGCGCAACGGTGGGCGAACGTGCCGGCGCGATCGACGAAGGTCGACGCGAGCGACAGCGTGCCGAGCACGATGGTGTAAACGCCGATGACCGGAATCAGCACGAACACCGTGCGCCACCAGTGCAGGGACGGCACGATCAGGCCTGGGCGGCGGACCGCCGGCGGCCGCTGTCCTCGCGCTCGCTGCGGTCGGATGGCCCCTCGCCCGGCTCGGCCAGCCGTCCGAAAATCATCCGTCCGGCCGTCGTCTGCAGGACACTGGTGACGACGATCTCGAGGCTGCCGCCGATCCGGTTCCGGGCGTTGTCGACGACGACCATCGTGCCGTCATCGAGATAGGCCACGCCCTGGTTCTGCTCCTTGCCCTCTTTCAGGATGAACACGGTCATCTGCTCACCCGGCAGCACGACGGGCCGGAGGGCGTTGGCCAGCTCGTTGACGTTGAGCACGTCGATGCCCCGTAACTGCGCGACCTTGTTCAGGTTGAAGTCATTGGTCACGATCTGGCCGAGGAGCGACTGCGCGAGCTCGATGAGCTTCATGTCGACGTCGCGCACGTCCGGAAAGTCCACGTCGGAAATCGTGATCTCGACTCCGGTCATCTTCTGCATCCGGTGCAGCACGTCGAGCCCGCGGCGGCCCCGGTTGCGCCGGATCGGGTCTGACGAATCGGCTACCCGTTGCAGTTCCTGCAGCACGAACTGGGGCACGATGAGCGTCCCGTCGAGGAACCCGGTCTCGACGATGTCGGCAAGCCGGCCATCGATGATCACGCTCGTGTCGAGCACGCGATAGCGCTTCTCGGGACGGACATCGCGGAAGAGCGACAGGAACTTGGCCGGTTCGAGCCACTCGCCCTTGCGTGCACCGAGCACCACGCCCAGGTACGGCAGGACGATGATGATGATCCCGTGCAGGAACCGGACGCCCCGGCTGTCGAAATCGACCCAGAACAGCGCCCGGCCCACGACGCTCGCAATCGCGAGACCGATGCCGAGACCGATGAGCCCGCCGAACAGGCTGGTGACGGCGGCGTCGCGCAACCGGGCTTCGGTCACCACGATGATGAAGGCGACCACGCCACCGAGCGCCGCGTTGAGTGCCGCGTGCCCCTCGATGGGACGGATCGCCACCGCGGTATACACCACGAGGAGCACGAACACGGCCCGGACGACCAGATAGCCGTTCATCGACGGTTATTCTAGCGCGACGCCCGGGGACGACTCCCGGCGCCGCGTCAGAGGAGCGCGTCGAGCGCTTCCCCCACCGACCGGACGCCGATCACGGCGAGCCCCGGCGGCACGTCGGTCGCCGCCACGTTGCCCTCGGGCACCACACAGCGTGCAAACCCGAGCTGCGCCGCTTCGCGCAGCCGGGGCGCCGCCTGGGTGGCCGCCCGGACTTCACCCGCCAGCCCGACTTCGCCGAAGATGACGACATCCGGCGGGAGCGCACGATTGCGAAGGCTCGACGACACCGCCGCGACAATGGCCAGATCGGCGGCTGGCTCGTCGATCGACAGGCCGCCAGCCACGTTCACGTACACGTCGTCGGCCGACAGGTTCTGGCCGGCGCGCTTGTCGAGCACGGCCAGGAGCAGCGCGACGCGATTCGGATCGAGACCGCTGGCCGTTCGCCGCGCCTGCCCGTACGACGACCCGCTCACGAGCGCCTGAATCTCGACCAGGATCGGCCGCGAGCCCTCGATCGCCGCCAGCACCGCCGACCCGGGAACGCTCGCCGGCCGTTCGGACAGAAACAGCCGCGACGGGTTGGCCACGGCCACGAGGCCCGTGCCCGTCATCTCGAACACCCCGAGCTCGTTGGCCGCACCGAACCGGTTCTTGACGGCCCGGACGATGCGATGCGCGTGGTGCGGCTCGCCTTCGAAATACAACACCGTGTCGACGACATGCTCGAGCACCTTGGGGCCGGCCAGGCTGCCATCCTTGGTCACGTGTCCCACGAGCACGATCGGCACGCCACGGCCCTTGGCCAGAAACAACAGATCGGTGGCCGCCTGCCGGACCTGCCCGACCGTGCCGGGCGCCGAGTTGAGCCTGGTCGAGAACACGGTCTGAATCGAGTCGACGACGACGAGCGAGGGCCTGAGCCGATCGACTTCCTCGATGAGTCGCTCGACGCAGGTTTCGGCCATCAGATAGAGCGGCGCATCGGCCACGCCCAGCCGCTCGCCGCGCAGCTTGACCTGCTGTTCGGATTCCTCGGCCGAACAGTAGAGCACCGGACCGACGGCACCCGCAAAGTGCGCCGCGGCCTGAAGGAGCAGGGTCGACTTGCCAATGCCCGGTTCGCCACCGAGCAGGACCAGCGACCCGGGGACCACGCCACCGCCGAGTACCCGATCGAACTCGGTGATGCCCGTCGACATCCGCTCGGCGACGATGGTGTCGACCTCGGCGTAGCGCGTCGCCCGGCGTCCCCCGAGCGTGGGCTGGCTCGGGGCGGGCGCCTCACTGCCCTGCCGCTCTTCGACAAACGAGTTCCAGGCACCGCAGTCCGGGCAGCGGCCGAGCCACTTCTGCGACTGCGCGCCACACTGCTGGCACGCGAAGACGGTGCGGACCTTCATCGATCGCCTGCCTCGTACCGGCGCTGGATGCGGCTGCCCAGGCGGCACAGTACTTCCCAGGGGATGGTGCCGATCGCCGCCGCCATCTCGCGCGCCGTGATCTCGTCCTGCCCCTGCGCGCCGATCAGGACGACCTCGTCACCCGGCGAGACATCCAGGCCGGTCACGTCAATCGACAGCATATCCATCGAGACGGCCCCCACGATGGGCACCCGCCGGCCGCGCACGAGCGCCACCCCGCGGCCCGACAGGCGCGTGTCGAGCCCGTCGGCGTAACCGGCCGGCACGATGGCAATCGTCGCCGGCCCGTCGGGCGTCCAGCGCAGGCCGTATCCGACGCCCTCGCCGGCCCGCACGCCCTTGACCGCCACGATACGGCTGACGAGTGACAGGGCAGGTCGCAGGCCGAGGTCGGCGGCCGAAAGCGGCGGCGGCACGACACCGTAGAGCAGCAGCCCGGGGCGGACGGCGTCGTACCACGTGCGCCTGTCGCGGAGCAGCGCCGCCGAGTTGGCCGCGTGGCGGTCGACCCGCCGCAGGCCGAGCGCGCCGAGCGCGGCACACGCCCGATCGAAACGCCCGCGTTGCTCGTCGAGAAACGGCGACTCGGGCTGGTCGGCCGTCGCAAAGTGGGTGTAGACGGCCGCAATCTCCAGGTGCGCATGTCCGAACAGGGGCGGCACGGTCCGGCGAAGGTTGTCGTGCCGGAAACCGAGGCGATTCATGCCCGTGTCGATCTTCAGGTGGCAGCCGACGCGCGTGCCGCGGGCTTCGGCCGCGCGCGCGAGCGCCCGGATGGCGCCGGGCGTCGAGACGGTCGGCGTCAGGTCGTGGTCGAAGAGCCCGTCGAGGTCGCTCACGCTGAGCGCGCCGAAGACGAGAATCGGCGCGCGGACGCCGCCCTGCCGCAGCGCGACGCCCTCGTCGATGTCGGCGCAGGCGAGCATGCCCGCGCCGGCCGCTTCGAGCGTGCGGGCCACGTCGACGGCGCCATGCCCGTACGCATTGGCCTTGACGACCGCCAGAATCGGCGGGCGCACCGGCTCGGCAGAGGCCGATGCCGTCTGGCCGGCCTCGCGATCGATGAGCTCCCGGAGGGCGCGAAAGTTGTGAGTGATGGCATCGAGCCGGACGACGGCCTCGGTGGGCCGGATCACGCCTCGCCTGCCTCGCGTCCATACCCGGCGCCGCGGGCCAGGTTCTCGAATCGCGTGTACTGCTTGAGGAACGCGACGCGTGCGGTGCCGGTCGGCCCGTTGCGCTGCTTGCCGATGATCAGTTCGGCCGTGCCTTCCGACTCGGGGTTGCGCTCACCGTCGCTCTGATACATGTCCTCGCGGAAGATGAACAGCACGACGTCGGCGTCCTGCTCGAGGGCGCCCGATTCGCGGAGGTCCGACAACTGCGGCCGGTGGTCGCCGCGCGCCTCGGGGGCGCGGCTGAGCTGGCTCAGGGCGAGGATCGGAATGTGCAGTTCTTTGGCCAGGATCTTCAGCGACCGCGAAATCGACGCGAGCTCCTGCTGCCGGTTGTCGAAGCGGCCGCGGCCCTGCATCAGCTGGAGGTAGTCGACGACGAGCAGGTCGAGACCATGCTCGAGCTTGAGCCGGCGCGACTTGGCGCGCATCTCGAGGATGCCGACCCCCGGCGAGTCGTCGATGAAGACCTTCGCGTCGTGCAGCCGCCCGAACGCGTCCACGAGTCGCGCGTAGTCCTGTTCGCCGAGGTACCCGCCACGGAACCGGTGCGCATCGACCCGGGCTTCGGCCGTGAGCATGCGCATGAACAGCTGCTCCTTCGACATCTCGAGGCTGAAAATGCCGACGGTCTTGCCGGCCTCGATTCCGCAGTGGAGCGCCATGTTGAGGACGAGGCTCGTCTTGCCCATTGATGGCCGCGCGGCGATGATGACCAGGTCGGACTTCTGAAATCCCGACGTCATCTCGTCGAGATCGAGAAACCCGCTCGGCACGCCGGTGACGAGCCCCTTGTGCTCCTGGAGCTGCTCGATGAGCTGGTAGCCCGTCCCGACCAGCTGGCTGAGCGGCACGAAGCCCTGCCGCAGCCGATGCTCGGCGATCTGGAAGATGGACTTCTCGGCTTCGTCGAGCAGGTCGTCGGCGTCCTCCTCGGCATCGTAGGCGCGCCGCAGGACGTCGGTGGCCGACTGGATGAGACGCCGGAGGGTGGCCTTCTCCTTGACGATGCGGGCGTAGTACTCGACGTTGGCGGAGCGCGGCACGCCGTCGGTGAGCGCGGCGATGTAGGCCGGCCCGCCGACGTCGTCGATGTCGTTCGACCGGGTCAGCTCGTCCTTGAGCGTGACGAGGTCGACCGGTTCGTTCCGATCGGTGAGGGTGACCATCTTCTCGAAGATGCGGCGATGCGCGTCCCGGAAGAAGTCGTCGGCATCGACAATCTCGGCCGCCTGGTTGAAGGCCGGATTGTTAATGAGGATCGCGCCCAGCACGCAGCGCTCCGCCTCGAGGTTGTGCGGCAGCGTGCGGTCGGACATGGGGACCTCAGCCCGTCGTCGGGACGTCCTCGGCGACGACCTTGACGGTGACGGTGGCCACCACCTCGCGGTGCAGCTTGACCGGCACGGCATGGTCGCCGAGCGACTTGATCGGATCGGGCAGCTGGATCCTGCGCCGATCGATGACGAGCTGGCACGTGGCCAGCGCCTCGGCGACGTCCGACGAGGTGACCGACCCGTACAGGGTGTCGTTCTCGCCGACGCGCCGCGCAATGACCAGCTCGACCGCCTCGAGCCGCGTCTGGAGCGCCTGGGCCTCCATCAGCTCTTCGGCTTCGCGCGCGTCGGCCCTGGCCCGCTCGCGCTCGATGAGCTTCTTGTTCTCGGCCGTCACCGCCAGGGCCAGCTTGCGCGGCAGCAGATAGTTGCGCGCGTAGCCGCTGGCCACCTTGACGATCTCGCCGCGGCGGCCGAGGTGCTCGACGTGGTCTCGCAGAATGACCTCTATCGACATGCTGATGTCTCCCGTACCCGCGCGCCGTCAGTCGACCACGTACGGCAGCAGCGCAATCTGCCGGGCGCGCTTGATCGCCACCTGCAGCGCGCGCTGGTGCAGCGCGCAGACACCCGAAATCCGCCGTGGCTGAATCTTGCCACGTTCGGGGATGAAGGGGGTCAGCAGCTTCACGTCCTTGTAGCCGATGTAGTCGATCTTCTCGACACAGAACTTGCACACGCGCCGGCGGCGGAAGAAGGTCCGCTTGCCGCCGCCACGCTCACTCTTGCCGCCCGCGCGGCCGCCTCGGCTCTCCCTGTCGTCGCTCATCGCTCCCCCCGCAGGCCCCGGCCGGGCCGTTCGTCGTGATCGTCGTCGTCACGGTCGTCGTCGGTACCGCGTCGTTCGCCCTCGGTCCGCTCGGGCGGCAACCCGCGCCGCGTGCGCCGCGCCACCGACGACTGCTTGCGCCGCGATCCGGCCCGCTCGGCGGCCGCCAGATCCTCGTCCACCCGCACCACGAGGTGCCGGATGACCAGATCGCTCACCCGCAGCCGGCGATCGAGTTCCGTCACGAGGGAGGCCGGGCCGTTGATGACCTCGAGGACGTAGGTGCCCTCGCGATGGCGGCTGATCTCGTAGGCGAGACGCCGGCGGCCCCAGTTCTCGGTCCGCTCGATGACGGCGCCGAAGCGGCCCACCGTGTCGGCCACCAGCTGGTGCAGTTCCCCGAGCGCCTCTTCGGTCGTCTCGGGGGGCGTGATGTAGATGAGTTCGTACTGACGAGCGGTACTCATGGTCCTCCTTCTGGACATCAGGCCGTCGCCCCAGGCGACGGCAAGGAGTCGATCGATCGTCGCATGACGATCAGTCTCGTGCCTCGCGATTGAACGTGTTCATCACACGCTCCAGGCCGGCGTCGATCCACGTCTCGACCGCGTCGGCCGCCCGGGCAATCGCGTCTTCACTCCCGGTCCGTTCATCCGGGTCGAACCGGGCCAGCACATGGTCGGCCAGGTCGCGCCGGTCATCCCCGCGGCCGACGCCCACGCGCAGCCGCGGATAGTCAATCGTGCCGAGGTGCCCGGCCACCGACCGCAGCCCGTTGTGCCCGCCCTCGGTCCCCCGGGCCCGCGCGCGCAGCTTCCCGAGCGGCAGGCTCACATCATCGCAGACAACGAGGACGTCGGTGAGCTCGACGCGGTAGTACCGCACGAGCGCCCCGACGGCCTCCCCGCTGACGTTCATGAACGTCAGCGGCTTGACCAGCCACACGATCCGGTCGCCGTGCCGCCACCGGGCCTGCAGCGCGTCGGCCGGCGCGGCCTCGAACGCCAACCCGTGCCGGCCCGCCAGGAGGTCGACGACCTCGAAACCGACGTTGTGCCGGGTGCCGCGGTAACGGTCGCCGGGATTGCCGAGGCCCGCGACGAGTTTCACGGCGTCGGCTACTCTTTCCCGTCGGCCTCGTCCGGCTTGCCCTTCTTGATGACCTCCGGCTCGGCCGTCGCCGCCGGCGCCACCTCGGCCACTTCCGGCTCGGGCTCGGCGCGCGGTGCCACGACATGGACGAGCAGCATCTCGGGCTCGCTCACCGCCATCCATCGCGCGTCGACGGCGAGGTCGCGCACGCGCACACCCTCGCCGATCATCAGGTCCGTCACGTCCACCGTGATGTGCTCCGGAATGTCCCCCGGCAGACACTCGATGGTCAGCTCACGGTGCACGAAGTCGAGCACGCCGCCCTGGGCCTTGATGCCCTTGGCCTCACCGGTCAGGTGCACCGGCACCGTGACGCGCAGCACCCGGTCCATCGCGACCCGATAGAAATCGGCGTGGAGCAACCGGTGGGTGACCGGGTGCAACTGGTACTCGCGCACGAGCACGCGCGTCGCCTCCCCGTCGTCGAGTTTGAGCGCGATGAGGGTGTTGACGCCCGACTGCGAGTGCAGCAGCCGCGACAACTCCTTCGGGTCGACCGATACCGACTCGGCCGCGCCGCCCCCGCCGTAGACCACGGCCGGAATCCGGCCGCTGCGCCGCAGGCGCCCCGCCACGTTGCCGCCGTCGCTCGTCCGGCGTTCTGCTACCAGCGTCGTATCCATCTCGTCCTCGCCTGCTTCTTCCGGTCCCTCACACGAACAGCTTCGAGACCGACGTCTCTTCGTGAATGCTGCGAACGGCCTGCGCCAGCAGCCGCGCCACCGACAGGACGACCACCTTGTCGGTGGCCGCGCGCTCGGGACTGAGCGGAATCGTGTTGGTCACGATCAGCTTGTCGATCGGCGCCTGTTCGATCCGCT
>DATKDF010000268.1:0-11434 GCA_035512795.1 Vicinamibacterales bacterium | reverse complement strand
AGGCCGCCGCAGCCCTTGACGCCGCGGCCAGTATCGTCCCGGTCGAGCGGATCGCCACGCTGCTGGTCGAGTTTGCCGGCGCGCCGGCTACCGCGTTTTCGCGCTCCCGCCTGCGGCCGTAGGCGACGCGGGCCCCTGAGGCAGCATCGGGGCCCGGCTCATCCGTTTGTCTGGCAGCTGAACATCCAGCGGATGCCGAAGGCGTCGGTCAGCATGCCGAACCGGCCACCCCAGAACGTGTCGTGCAGCGGCATCGTGACGGAGCCGCCCTCGGCCATGGCGGCGAACGTCCCGCCATATCGTCTACGGCGTCGAACTGCAGCGTGACGTGCGTGTTGGTGTCGGCGGGTGCCGGCTGATCCGGCATCGTGTCGCTGAGCATAGAGGACGCCACCACCGACGCGGAGCATCGCGTGCATCACGCGGTCCTTGTGCTCGTCACAGCGTACGCGCTCACGTTTCTCGCCTACAACTTCAAGTTCCTGTGGGCGCCCCTGGTGGACACCGTCCGCCTGCCCCTGCTCGGCCGCTTCGGCCAGCGCCGGTCGTGGCTCTGGTTCGTGGGCCTGGTGGTGATGGCGGCGGTCGCCGTGCTGGGCTGGGCGGATCCGGCGACCGCGCTGCCGGTCGTGGTGGCCGCGGCCATCGGCGTGGGCATCGCCGGCGCCACGTTCGACATCGTCATCGACGCGTACCGCATCGAGCTGCTCGAGCCACGGCAGCTGGGCGTGCGATCCGGCATGTCGCAGTACGGCTGGCGCATCGGCGCCGCGTCGGCAGGCGCGGTGGCGCTGGTCCTGGCTGCTCGCTACGGCTGGGCCGCGGCGTACGCGGCGTGCGGGCTGTTCGCGCTGCCGGCCGTTGCCGTAGGCGTCGTGATGGGCGAACCCGAGCGACGTCGCCGGACCACCCGAGCTGGCTCTTCCATGCCGTCGAATCCGGACACGGCCGGCACGCGCCGCCCCCACCTCGAGTTCGACGACGTCGTCGTCGACGCAGACAACTACCGGGTGTACAAGCGCGGCGAGCTCCGGGCGATCGGCCCTCGCGCGTTCGACCTGCTGCTGTACCTCATGGCCCATCCCCATCGCGTGGTGAGCAAGGACGAGCTGTTCGATCGCGTGTGGCAGGGCGTCGCCGTCACCGACAACGCGCTGACGCGCGCCGTCAAGGACCTGCGGCGGGCCGTCGGCGACGACGCGCGGTCGCCGAAGTACGTCGAGACGGCGTCACGGCGCGGCTACCGGTTCGTCGCACCGATGCGCGAGGTGCCGGCGTCGACGCGCGTGTCGCTGCTCGTGCTGCCCTTCGACGACCTGAGCGCGGCGCCGGAGGCCTACCTGACCGAAGGACTCACCGAGGAGCTCATCGCCCAGCTCGGTCGGGCGAACCCCGATCGGCTCAGTGTGATTGCCAGAACGTCGGCGATGTCTGCGGCCGCCGGCGGCAAGCCCTGGGCCGACATGGCTCGAGACCTGGGCGTGGACCACATCGTGCGCGGGAGCGTCAGGCGCGACGACCGCCGGGTGCAGGTCACGGTGCATCTGGCGCGACTTCCCGACGACGACCCGCAGTGGTCGGAGACGTTCGAGGCGGACGCGCCGGGCCTGCTCGAGGTCCAGCAGCGCCTGGCCGCGGCCATCGCCAGGCAGGTACAGGTGCAGCTCGTCCACGACTCCGGCGCGCCGGCGCCCCGTCCCGTCGATCCGGCGGCACACGCGGCGCTCCTCGAAGGGCGCTACTTTCTGCAGAAGCGCACCGCGGACAGCGTCCGGAATGCGCTCGCCGCCTTCGAGCGCGCGGTCGCCCGCGAGCCCGATCTCGCCCGGGCGCACGTGGGCCTCGCGCACTGTCATGCGTTCCATCGGTATCACTGGTCGATGGGCTCGCCGACGGCTCCCGCGCGACGGGCGATCGCCGCGGCCATGCGCTTCGCGACGCGCTCGTCGTGGCTGAAATCGCGCTGGCGGTCGTTCTCGTGGCCGGATCGGGCCTGCTCGTCCGCAGCGTGCTGCACCTGCGCGCGACCGACCCGGGCTTCGACGCCCGTGGCGTGCTGGTGGCGCCGGTCTTTCTCGACACACAGGCGTACCAGAGCGGCGCCCGGGTACGCGCGTACTATGCGGACCTCTTCACGCGCCTCGGCGCCCTTCCGGGCGTCACGGCCGTCGGCGGTGCCACGACCGTGCCCACCAGTCCGCTCGGGCCCGACTTCGATCGGCCGGTCTGGCCGGACGGGTCGACCAACGATCCGGCCGGTCGCGTGCCGGCCTCGCTCCGCATGGTGACGCCGGGCTACTTCCCGGCGCTCGGCCTGCGCGTGGCCGACGGCCGGGCAATCGATGATCGCGACCGGCCCGATGCGCCTCGAGTCATCATGGTCAACGAGACGCTGGCAGAACGGCTCTGGCCGGGCGGACGCGCCGTCGGAGAGCGGCTCGTCGTCGACTACGGCACGTCGGGCACCTATCCGTACGAAGTGGTCGGCGTGGTCGGCGACATGCGCTCTGGCGGTCCGCGGAGCGCACCGAAGCCCGAGAATTTCCTGCCGCACGCACAGCGCTCGTATCTCATCCTGAACGTCGTGGTGCGCACGGCGGGCGACGCGCGCGCGCTGGCGCCGTCGGTGCGGGCGGTGCTGCACGACGTCGATCCCGACAAGCCGGCGCACGCGCTGACGCCCCTCGAGGACCTGGTTGGGGCGACCTACGCGCGCGACCGGCAGGCCATGGTCGTGCTCGTCGTGTTCGGCGCAACCACCATGGCCCTGGCGATCATCAGCGTCTACGGCGTGCTGGCCCAGCGGGTCCGCGAGCGCTCGCGCGAGATCGGTATCCGGATGGCGATGGGCGCCGACGCGGTGCGGGTGGTCGGCTGGGTGACGGCCGCCGGACTGCGGCTCGTGGCCACCGGTCTGCTGATCGGCCTCGTGCTCGCCTGGTTGTCGCGGCCGTCCTGGGCGTCGGCCTGGCGGCCGGTGTGGTGCCGGCCTGGCGGGCGGCACGAATCGACCCGGTCGCAACACTCCGGCGCGGCTGACGGCCGGCGCCGCCCTATAATTACAGGGCACCACCCAACCCCTGACTCGGAAGGAGTCGCTACATGATGCGCCGGATCGCCCCCTGCCTGGCACTTGGATTCGTCGTCAGTCTCGCCGCCTGCACTCCGCCTCAACCCGCGGCACCGGTCGACACACGCGCGGCCGACGAAGCGGCCATCCGCGAGGCCGACGCCGCCTGGTCGGCTACCGCGTCGACCGGCAACCTCGATGCCATGATGGCCTTCGTCGCGGCCGACGCCGTCATGCTGCCGCCGAACGAGCCCGCGGTGTCGGGCGCCGACGCCATCCGGCAGTACATGGAGCGGACCCTGGCCGTGCCGGGCTTCAGCCTCTCCTGGCAGGCCGATACGGTGGCCGCCAGTGGTGGTGACCTGGGCTACTCGAAGGGCACGGCGACGATCACCGTCAACGGCCCGGACGGCACGCCGATGACGATGGATGAGAAGTACCTGACGATCTGGCGCCGGCAGGCCGACGGCAGCTGGAAGGTGTCGGTCGACATGTTCAACTCGAACACACCGCCGCCCGGGGCCGGCGCCGGCGCCGGCAGCTAGACGCATCGACCACACCGGAGGGCGGGCGCGCGTGTAGAATCGCGCCATGCGTGCGCTCGCCCTCGCCATCACCCTCCTGCTCGTCACTGCCCACTCGTCGTCGGCTCAGGGCCTCTGGCCGGGTGTCACCTACGATCCGGCCATTCCGACGCTCCCGTCGGTACTCGGTTGGGACAGCGGCGAGGAAATCACGCCGCCGGATGGGATCGTCACCTACCTGCGTGCGCTCCAGGCCGCCGCACCCGATCGGTCGCGCCTCATCGAGTATGCGCGCACCTGGGAAGGCCGGCCGTTACACGTCCTCGTGATCGGATCGTCGGCGCGTATCAGCCAACTCGACCAGGTGACGGCGGGGCTCCGGCGCCTGGCCGATCCCCGAGGGGCGTCGTCGGCTGACCTCGATCGGCTGGTCGCGGACCTCCCGGTCGTGACCTGGCTCATGCACGCCGTCCACGGCAACGAGATCTCGTCGTCAGACGCGGCGCTGGCCGAGGCGTATCACCTACTGGCCGCGCGCGGGAATGCCGATGTCGATCTCGTGCTGCGCGAGTCGCTCGTCGTGATCGACCCGCTGCAGAACCCCGACGGCCGGGCGCGCTTCGTGCACACGAACCAGCAGGGCCGCGCGCTGACGCAGCCAGACGACGAACCCGCTTCGGCCGAGCACGACGAGCCGTGGCCAGGGGGCCGGGCCAATCACTACCTGTTCGACATGAACCGCGACTGGTTCGCGCTCTCGCAGCCTGAGACGCGCGGCCGCGTGAGCCTGATGCTCGACTACTACCCGCACGTGCTGGTCGACCTGCATGAGCAGAGCGGCAACAGCACGTACTACTTCGCGCCGCCGGCCGACCCGATCAACCCGTACATCACCGAGAACCAGCGCAAGTGGCTGACCGCGTTCGGGCAGGCCAACGGCGACGTGTTCGACGGACGCGGCTTTCCGTATTTCATCCGCGAGGTCTTCGACTCGTTCTACCCGGGGTACGGCGAGTCCTGGCCGATCTTCCACGGCGCGATTGGCATGACCTACGAAATGGCGTCGTCGCGGGGCCTGCGGTTCCGCCGCGCGGACGGCGACATCCTCACCTATCGCGACGGCGTCGTCCGTCACTTCACGTCGGCCGTGACGACGGCGGTGACGGCGGCGCGGAACCGGCAGGCGATCCTCCGGGAGTTTCTCGAGTACCGGCAATCAGCCGTACAGCTGGCCGAGACCGGCACGCGCGCGTACCTGGTCGACGCGGGCGGCGATCCGTCGCGGGCGATCCACCTGGGCCGCCGGCTCGCCGCGCAGGGTGTCGAGGTCAGCCGGGCCGACGAACCGGTGACCGTGGGTGACCGCACGCTGCCAGCCGGTTCGTTGATCGTCCCGCTCGCGCAGCCGGCAGGCCGCCTCGTCCGCAACCTGCTCGATCCCGACATCTCGCAGGGCGAGGCCTTCATCGCCGAGCAGGACCGCCGCCGGCAGCGCGGCCTCGGCGATCAGATCTATGACGTCACGGCCTGGAACATCGCTCTGCTCTACGACCTCGACGTCGTGTCGTCGGCCGCGCCCGTCACCGCGCGGTCGACGCCCATCGCCCGGACCGACGACCGGCCGGACACCGGTCCGGCCTTGCCGGCGGCGCGTGTCGGTTACCTGATGCCCTGGGGCCTCGGCGCCGCCGAGGCGGCCGTCGAGCTCCTGCAGGGCGGCGTGCGCCTGCACGCGCTGCCGCGGGCGGTGACCGTCGCCGGCCGCGCGTATCCGGCCGGCACGGTCTTCATGCGCGTGCAGGAGAACCCGGCCGATCTGGCGGCCCGCCTCGGACGCCTGGCGGCCCGGCACACGATCCAGATCACGCCAATCGACACCGCCTTCGTCGACCGCGGCGTCTCGCTCGGCAGCAACGAGGTCGGCGCGCTCCGGGCGCCCCGCGTGCTGATGGCGTGGGACGCACCGACCTCGAGCCTGTCGGCCGGCTGGACGCGCTACACCCTCGAACAACGGTTCGGCCAGCCGGTGACGGCCGTGCGCACCGGGTCACTCGGGCGCATCGACCTGTCGCGGTACGACGTGCTGGTGCTGCCCTCGGGCAACTACGGGTTCAACGAGGATCTGGTGCGCCGGATTCGTGAATGGGCAGGGCGCGGCGGCACGATCGTGACGCTCGGCGAGGCCTCCCGCTGGGCGACGACCGAACGGGCCGGCCTGCTGCCGACGCACCTGCTCCAGCGCGACGGCTCGGCGTCCGGCGTGCCGGCCGAGCCCAAGCCGCCGGCCAAGGTCGACCTCGAGAAGTTCGACTACGAGACGGCGATCCGGCCGGAGAGCGGCTCGCCCGACAGCACGGCGGGCACCATCCTGCGCGTGCGCCTCGATGGCGAACACTGGATGAGCGCCGGGCTGGACGCCGAGATCCAGGTCGTCATGGAAGGCTCGCGCGTCTTCATGCCGCTCACGCTCGACAAGGGCACCAACGTCGGTGTCTACGAGGGGTCGGATCGGCTCATCGCGGCCGGCCTGATGTGGCCCGAGACGCGCAACGTCGTTCAGCAAAAGGCCTACCTGATGCACGTGCGCATCGGACAGGGCCACCTCGTCGCCTTCGCCGAGGACCCCAACTTCCGGGCCTACACCGAAGCGACGATGCTCCTCTTCATGAACGCGGTACTGCTTGGAAGCGGGTACTGACGGGTCCGGCTATTCGAGCGTGACCGCCGTGCCGCCGAGCGGTATCATGCCGCGAGGAGACGGGCATGCACCAATTCTTCCGCCCTCTGATCATACCGGCCGCGCTGGCGGTGGCCGTGACCGTCGCCGCCCTGGCGCAGACGCCGCCGCAACGGACGCCCGAACAGTACGTGGCGCTGCTCGAGGGCGCCGACCGGGTCGCCCGCATGCAGGTGCCGCGCGTCGTCGAGGTACTCAATCTGGCGCGCGGTATGAAGGTGGCCGACCTCGGATCGGGGTCGGGCTTGTTCACCCGCCCCATCGCGCAGGCCGTCGCCCCCGGCGGGCTCGCCTACGCCATCGACATCGACCAGGGCCTGCTCGACATCGTCGACGCCCGCGCGCGCGAGGCGGGCATCACCAACCAGCGCACGATTCTGGCCGTGCCCGACGACCCGAAGCTGCCCGAGCCGGTCGACGTCGTGCTCATCTGTGACACGCTCCACCACATCGCCGGCCAGGGCGAGTACCTGAAGACGCTGGCGAAGTACCTGAAGCCGGGTGGCCGTGTGGCGGTCATCGACTTCTCGGATACCTGGCCCGAGGGCCACGAAGCGATGCGTTACACCGAGGCCCAGCTCGATGCCTGGATGACGGCCGCGGGGCTGTCGCGTGTCTCCGACTACGACTTCCTCGAGAACAGCTTCTTCGTCATCTATCGCCGCTGACGGGCCGGTCTCGTCGCGGGACGTTCGCGCACGGGGACCTGAGCTTTGCTAGACTGCCCCCGTCCCGAAGGGAGTCCTGTCATGCGCACGATTGCCAGCGCCCTCGCCGCCCTGTTCCTGCTCTCGGCCGCCCCGGCGGCGACCGCCGAGCCGATCAAGTTCGCCCGGCACCCGCACGCCAGTCACGGCAAGCTCGTCTTCAGCTACCACGGCGACATCTGGGTGGCCAACGAAGATGGGTCGAACCCGATGCGGCTGACGGCCCACGTCGCGCGCGAGACGTTTCCGCGCATTTCCCCGGATGGCCAATGGGTCGCGTTCTCGAGCGACCGGTTCGGCAACAACGACGTGTTCGTGATCCCGATCGCCGGCGGGGAGCCCCGGCAACTGACGTTCAACACGACGGGCGACACGGTCCTCAACTGGATGCCGGACGGACGCGGCATCCTCTTCGCGACCAGCCGCAGCGTGAGCCCGTGGCGCAGCCCGCTGCACGTCGTGCCGGTCGCCGGCGGCCTGCCGAGGCCGCTCCCGATGGACGGCGGCGTCCAGGGCATGGTCAAGCAGGACGGCACGATGGTCGCCTTCAACCGCTCCGGCGGCAGTTACTGGCGCAAGGGGTACCGGGGCAATCGCGCCGATGACATCTGGGTCCAGGACCTGGCGAGCCGGCGGATCACGCGTCTGACCGACGACACGCTCAAGGAATACGAGGGCTTCACCCAGGACGTCTACCCGATGTGGGGGAATGACGGGCAGATCTATTTCTCGTCGGAGCGGAGCGGCATCTTCAACATCTGGCGCATTGCGCCCACCGGCGGTGACCCGCAGCAGATCACGACCCATCGCAACGACGGCGTCCAGTTCCCGGCCATGAGCGCCGACGGGTCGACCATCGCGTACGAGAACGAGTTCGAGCTCTGGACGCTCAAGGTCGGCAGCCGCACTCCGACCCGGGTGACGATCGACCTCGCCTTCGATCCCAAGCTCAACATGGTCAACTGGGTCTCGACCGAGAACCGGATGGACGGCTTTGCGATCACGCCGGACGGCGACTACGCGGCCGTCGACTTCCACGGCGAGATCTTCCTCGTGCCGACCGATCCCGAGGTCGGCGAGAAGCGGCAGGTGACGTCGAGTTCGTGGCGCGACCGCCGTCCGTCGTTCTCGCCGAACGGCCGCTACATCGCCTACACCTCGGACGAGTCGAAGGAGGAAGAGATCTGGCTGTTCGACCGGGACACGGGCAGCCGGCGCCAGATCACGACGCATGCGAACTTCAAATCGATCGACGCCTGGTCCCCCGA
Source organism: Vicinamibacterales bacterium (assembly GCA_035512795.1). Lineage (GTDB taxonomy): Bacteria > Acidobacteriota > Vicinamibacteria > Vicinamibacterales > SCN-69-37 > DATKDF01. Next base: position 3,128 of record DATKDF010000268.1, on the reverse strand, counting down.
CTCGACGCGCATCGCGTGGACCGGCGACAACCGGCTGTTCGTGACGACGGTGGAGGGGGCGGCCACCACCGAGCTTGGCTACAACGTGGCGGGCGGCTACACGCTGACGGGCTTCTCCCCCGACGGGCGCTGGCTCGTCATCACCAAGCGCGACGCCGACATGAACTCGGAGATCTTCCTCTTCGAGATCGAGACGCGGCGTGAGCTGAACGTGACGGCCAGCCTGTTCTCCGAGTCACAGGGCACGATCACGCCGGATGGCACGCAGCTCGTGTTCGTCTCGGATCGCAGCAGCTCGAACCAGCTCTGGCGGGTGCCGCTCACCCGGCACACCGAGGATCCGAATGACCCGGTCCTGCGCGAACGGCGCCGCCGGGCCGCCGCGGCGGCTTCCGGCCGGGGCGGGGGCGCCCGGACCGACGCCGACCCGCCGGCCGGCTCAGGCCAGAGCGGGCAGACCCAGCCACCGGCGCCGCTGGCCACCGTGGACCTGAACGGGATCCGTGAACGCGCGGTGCCGATCACGACGGGCCAGCAGGGCGTGCAGGGGTACTTCCTGTCGCCGGACGGCCAGACGGTGTACTTCCGGTCGTCCGATGACGAGGGCCCGGGGCTCTTCTCGATCGGCATCGACGGCCGCAATCGCCAGAAGCTCGTGGCCGGCCCGTTCCAGAACATGACGCCGACGGCCGACCGGCGGACGCTCTTCTACTCGCAGCAGGGCGAGGTCTGGAAGATGGAGATGAGCGGCCAGCGGCGCCGGACGCGCGTGCCCTTCGAGTTCAGCGTGCAGGTGGATCGGCGCGCCGAGTGGGCCCAGATCCTCGACGAGTCGTGGCGCGTCATGAAGTACCGGTTCTACGACCCGAACATGCACGGGAAGGACTGGAACGCCATCAAGGCGCAGTATGAACCCCTGCTGAAGTACGTCGGCGAGAACCAGGACGTCTATGACCTTGCCAACGAGATGATCGGCGAGCTGAACGCGTCGCATACCGGCGTGAGCGGTCCCGGCAGTGATCCGCAGCCGAGTCCCTACCAGACGCGATACCTCGGGTTCGAGATGGATCCCGATGCCGGCGGCTACAAGGTCACCCACATCTATCGCGACGGCCCGGCCGACAAGGAATGGATCGATTTGCAGGTCGGCGAGTACGTCACGTCGATTGACGGCACGCCCCTCAAGGCGGGCGATAACTACTGGCGCCTCCTGAACAGTCCGCTGAACGCGTACGTGACGATCACCGTCGCCCCGTCGCCGACTGCGACACCACGGACGCTCCGGATCCAGGCGGTCAACTCGCTCCAGAACATCAAGTACGAGGAATGGGTGGCCCACAACCGGGAGTACGTCGACAAGGCCACCAACGGCGAGATCGCCTACGTGCACATCCGCTCGATGAACCAGCCGTCGCTCGCCCGCTTCCAGACCGAGGTCGATCACTTCTGGAACAAGAAGGGCATCATCGTCGACATCCGGTACAACGGCGGCGGCAACATCGATCAGCAGCTCATCGACATCCTCGAGCGGCGCCCGTACGAGTACTGGAACAACCGGTACGGCGCCCCGACCTGGGGCCGCCGGCCGCGTCAGGCGATCGCCGGACCGAAGGTCATGATGATCAACGCCCGGTCCGGGTCCGACTCGGAAGTGACCCCCCAGGCGTTCCGCGACCTGCGGCTCGGCCGCATCGTCGGCAATCCGACGGCCGCTGCCGTCATCGCGACCGGATCGTACGGGCTGATCAACGGCGGCTCGATCCGCACGCCGGGCTCACTCGTGGTCACATACGACCCGGAACGGCCGAACAACCACGGCGTCAATCTCGAGAACTTCGGCGTCGCGCCGGACGTCTGGGTGGAGAACACGGCCGAGGACGAACTGGCCGGCCGGGATCGCGAGCTCGACGCCGCCATTGCCGAGGTCGTCCGGATGCTCGGCGAAGGCCTGTGGCAGTACCGCGGGAGGTAACCGACCGGTCGCGGGCGCTCATCGCGCATCGAACTGGAACGCGTCGTCGATCACGCGAATCGTCTCGTGGTCGGTGCCGACGCCATCGATCGCCACGACGGCAAACCGGCATGCCGCGTGCATGCGGCCCGTCCAGGCCAGGTAGTCGAGGGCCATGGCCCCAATCCGGCGGCGTTTGCGGACCGGGACCGCCTCGGCTGCCGTCCCGAATCGGCGCGTCCGGCGGGCCTTGACCTCCACGAAGGTCACGATCCCGTCGCGCTCGCAGATGATGTCAATTTCTCCAAACCGGGTGCGATGGCGCCTGGCAAGAACTGCGTACCCGAGCGCGACGAGGCGTTGACAGGCCACGTCTTCGCCCCATTTTCCGAGCGTTTGTCGATCGACGGCCGGCGGCATGACGTGGAGCGTGCATACCCCGTGCCGTTGGCCGGGTGTGCCCGGCATCGCGCGGGCCAGTACAATGCGCGACGGACATGAAGACCCTGCCTGCGATCCTGGCCGCCACGCTGGCTGACCGTCGCGCTCGTCAGAACCTGCGGACGCTGCGCCACCTGCTCCTCATGCTGGTGTCGCTCATCCTGATCTACACGGTCGTCTTCCACTTCCTCATGGAATACGAGGGGCAGCGGCACAGCTGGTTCACGGGCATCTACTGGACCGTCGTCGCGATGTCGACGCTCGGCTTCGGCGACATCACGTTCCAGTCGGACCTCGGCCGGCTCTTCTCGGTCGTCGTGGTGCTGTCGGGCATGATCGTCCTGCTCATCATCCTGCCCTTCACGTTCATTCAGTTCTTCTACGCGCCCTGGCTCGAGGCCCGCGATGCCGCGCGGGCGCCGCGGTCGTTGCCGCCCGACACGACCCGGCACGTCATTCTCACCTCGTGGGGACCGATCGAGATGGCGCTCGCCCCGCGCCTCCGGCAGTTCGGGACGGCCTGCGTCGTCGTGGTCCCGGAGCTCGCGCACGCGCTCGAGCTGCACGACAGTGGCGTCACGGTCATGCTCGGCGATTTCGACGATCCGGACACGTACGTGCGCGCCAAGGTCGGCCAGGCCTCACTCGTGGTCGCGACGGGCGCCGACACGACCAACACCAACATCGCCGCCACGGTCCGCGAGGCGTCCGATCGCGTCCCGATTGTCGCCACCGC
>DATKDF010000267.1:0-27944 GCA_035512795.1 Vicinamibacterales bacterium | reverse complement strand
CCGCCCATGCCGCCCGGGCCGGCCGCCGGAGCTTCCTTCTTGTCTTCGGGAATCTCCGACACCATGGCTTCGGTCGTGAGCAGGAGCGAGGCGATCGACGAAGCGTTCTGGAGCGCCGAGCGGACGACCTTGGTCGGGTCGATGACGCCGGCCTTGACCAGGTCCTCGTAGGTGTCGGTCGCGGCGTTGTAGCCGTAGCCGGCTTCCTTGGACTCCTTCACCTTCTGGACGACGATCGAGCCCTCGACGCCGGCGTTGGAGGCAATCCAGCGGAGCGGGGACTCGATGGCGCGGCGGACGATGTCGGCGCCGACCTTCTGGTCACCTTCGAGCTTCAGGCCGTCGAGGACCTTGACGCAGCGGATGAGCGCCACGCCGCCGCCCGGGACGATGCCCTCTTCGACGGCCGCCTTGGTGGCGTGCATGGCGTCCTCGACGCGGGCCTTCTTCTCCTTCATCTCGCTCTCGGTGGCCGCGCCGACCTTGATGATGGCCACGCCGCCCACGAGCTTGGCCAGGCGCTCCTGGAGCTTCTCGCGGTCGTAGTCCGACGTGGTCTCCTCGACCTGCATCCGGATCTGCTTGACGCGGCCCTCGATGGCGGCCTGCTTGCCGTCACCCTCGACGATGGTCGTGTTGTCCTTGTCGATGGTGATCTTCTTGGCCTTGCCGAGGTCTTCCATCTTGATGTTCTCGAGCTTGATGCCGAGATCCTCGGTTATCGCCCGGCCGCCGCTGAGAATCGCGATGTCCTCGAGCATGGCCTTGCGGCGGTCGCCGAAGCCCGGGGCCTTGACGGCCGCGACCTGGAGCGTGCCGCGCAGCTTGTTGACCACGAGGGTCGCCAGCGCCTCGCCGTCGACGTCCTCGGCGATGATCACGAGCGGCCGGCCGCCCCGTGCCACCTGCTCGAGCAGGGGCAGCAGGTCCTTCATCGAGCTGATCTTCTTCTCGTGGATCAGGATGACGGGGTTCTCGAGCACGCACTCCATGCGCTCGGGGTCGGTGACGAAGTAGGGCGACAGGTAGCCGCGGTCGAACTGCATGCCCTCGACGACGTCGAGCGACGTCTCCATGCTGCGGGCTTCTTCAACCGTGATGACGCCGTCCTTGCCGACCTTTTCCATCGCCTCGGCGATGATCGTGCCGATGGTCTCGTCGCTGTTGGCCGAAATGGTGCCGACCTGGCCGATCATCTGGTTGCCGTCGACCTTCTTCGACATCTTCTGCAGTTCCTTGACGATGCCGTCGACGGCCTTCTCGATGCCGCGCTTGAGCTCCATCGGGTTGGCGCCGGCGACGACCATCTTGATGCCCTCGCGGAAGATCGCCTGCGCCAGCACCGTCGCCGTCGTCGTGCCGTCACCGGCCGTGTCCGACGTCTTGCTGGCGACCTCGCGGACCATCTGCGCGCCCATGTTCTCGAGCGGATCCTTCAGGTCGATTTCCTTGGCCACCGTCACGCCGTCCTTGGTGATGGTGGGGGAGCCGAACTTCTTGTCGATGACGACGTTGCGGCCCTTGGGGCCGAGCGTCACCTTGACGGCGTCGGCCAGGGCGTTGACGCCGCGGAGGATCGCCTGTCGGGAATCCTCTCCGTACACAATCTGCTTAGCCATTGCTCTCTCTCCTCAGCGAATTCTGCGGGACTCGACGGGGGGACCCGGCGCGCTACTCGATCACGCCGAGGACTTCTTCCTCGCGCATGATCAGCACTTCCTCGCCGTCCACCTTGATTTCCTGGCCGGCGTACTTGCCGAACAACACCGTGTCGCCGGCCTTGACGTCGAGCGGCGTCACCTTGCCGTCCTTCTCGATCTTGCCCTTGCCGACGGCGAGCACCTTGCCCTGCTGCGGCTTCTCCTTGGCGCTGTCCGGAATGATGATGCCGCCCACGCGCTGTTCACCTTCGTCGATGCGCTGGACGATGATCCGGTCGTGCAGTGGTCTGACCTTCATGGCTGTCCTTTCCCGTACGGTCCGCCGGGAAGCCCGCCCGTGCAGGCATCGCCGTGGCCGTCTGCGTAAGAAACGTGAGTCGCTGGACTGCGCTGGCAGTCAGGGCGCCTGACTGTTAGCAGTCAATATGACCGACTGCTAATTCTATGGGAGGGGCCGGCGCAGGTCAAGCGTGAAAATGGGCCTATGAGCGGCGCTAAGCCGTTTTCCGGATCCGGTACTCCGCCATCTTGCGGCTGAGCGTGTTCCGGTGGAGACCCGTGATCCGGGCGGCTTTGCAGACGTTGTAGTCGCTTTTGGCCAGGGCCCGGCTGATGAACAGGCGTTCGAACTCCCGCTGGGCATCGTCGAACAGGATGCCCCGGTCCACCATCTGCTGCACCAGAGCTGCCAGGTCGTCCCGCATCCGTCAGTCCTGCCACTCGCGGCCGGTGAGCCGCCGATACGCCTCGATGTACTTCGCCCGCGTCCTGGCGACGACGTCGGGTGGCAGCTCCGGGACGGGAGGCTGCTTGTTCCAGCCGATCTGTTCGAGATAGTCACGCACGAACTGCTTGTCGAAGCTGGCCTGGCTCCGGCCGGGTGCGTACACGTCGGCCGGCCAGAACCGGGACGAGTCGGGGGTGAGGATCTCGTCGATGAGGATGAGATCGTCCGCCTTCGCCCCTTCGGGGCTTCGGCGGGACAAGTCCGCCGAAGCGCCGGAGGCGGTCCGGCCCTGGTCCGCCGAAGCGGCGAAGCCGGTCCGACCCTGGTCCGCCGAAGCGGCGAAGCCGCGAAGGCGACCGAACTCGAACTTGGTGTCGGCGATGATGATGCCGCACGTCGCGGCGTGCGCGACGCCGCGCTCGTAGAGGGCCAGCGTCAGGTCGCGCAGCCGGCCGATGAGCTCCGGACCGACGAGGCGTCCGGCCTCGTCTTCGCTGATGTTCTCGTCGTGGCCCGACTCGGCCTTGGTCGCCGGGGTGAAGAGCGTCCTCGGCAGCCGATCCGATTCCCGGAGTCCGGCCGGCAGGGGAATGCCGCAGACCGCGCCGGCCGCCTGATAGTCCTTCCAGCCGGAGCCGGACAGGTAGCCGCGCGCGACGCATTCGACCGGCAGCGGCGTCGTCTTCCGCACGAGCATGGAACGGCCGGCGAGCAGCGCCCGGTGCGGGTGGAGCTCGGCCGGGAACTGGTCGACGTCGGTCGTGATCAGATGATGCGGCACGAGGTCGGCGATCTGCTCGAACCAGAAGGCCGACAACTGGGTGAGCACGCGACCCTTGTCGGGTATCCCGCTACCCAACACGTAGTCGAACGCGGAGACGCGGTCCGTGGCGACGATGAGGAGCCGATCGCCGAGGTCGTACACGTCGCGGACCTTTCCGCGTCGTGCGAGCGTGAGCCCAGGCAGAGTGGTGTCGAGTACGACGGACGGCGTCATCGGCTTCCCGAAAGGAAGCGGCAGCCTATCACTTACCCAGGCGGATCACAATGTCGTCGCGACGATTACGCAGCAGGACGCGCGTGGCGCGCGCGCCGTCGAACGCGTGCTCGATCGACGACTGGTTCCCGTCGACCGTCGGCATCAGCTGGAAGTCGTCGGCCGTTATCGTGCCGCGATCGGTGATGCGCGCATCGAGGACGATCGGCGGCGGCCCGGCGAGGCGCAGCACGATCGGCTGGTTCGTCGTGAGCACGGTCACCGGAACCGCCCGGTCGAGCGTGACCGAGACTTCCGTGTTGCGCACGTCGACGCGCACCTCGCGCTGCGGCTGTTCGACGTATACCTCGCCGCCCGTGCCGGAGATCGTGATCGTCCCGTCGTGCCCGACGAGGCGCAGTTCGTTGCTCGTCTGCTCGATCTCGACCGCGCCGGTCGAGTCGCTGATGTGCGTCTCGCCCCGGCTGGCGCGCAGCGCGATCGGGCCCGACACGCCGGTGAAGGTCGCGCGCGAGGACGTGAGCGTGAGCGACACCGATCCGGCCCCGGTAACCGTCAGCCGGCCGTTGCGATGCGTGCCGCCGAGCTCGGCCACGTCATCGATGACCGCTTCACCGGTGACCGCTTCCAGTCGGAGTGCCCGTAAGGCATTGATGGAAATGGCGTTCCCGCCCTCGAGCCGGAGGGCCATCCGGCGGGGCAGGCGCAGCGTGATCTCGCTCCGCTGTTGTCCCTCCGGCGGGTAGTCCATTCGCAGCCAGATCGACTTGCCGAGGTCGTCCTCGATGAGGACCGACCGCCTGGCGTACGACTCGGCCAACGTCGCGTCCGGGCCGGTCGAGTGCACGCGCACTTCGTAGGCCACGTCGTCGCGATCCTCACCGTGGACCTCGACGCGGCCGTTGATACCCGAGAGCCGCACTTCTTCGACGGCGCGCGAGACGTCGAGCGTCCCGGTCACGGTCACGGTCGCATTGGTCGAGTCGCGCCGGATGTCCGATCGGATCTCGTCGATCAGGCGACGCAAGGTGAAGCTGCGGCCTTCGGCCGGCGGAGGGGCGGTGAACTGATAGACCACGGCACCGGCGACGAGGAATCCGACGACGATGAGTAACTCGCGCTTGCCCATGGACTTGCCGCCAATCTTATAGTAGAACCTAGGCCGCCACGCCGCGTACGTGGCCCCGCATCACTCCAGCCGACATGCCGACGGCGCCATCCCGCTTCCGTCTTCGCTGGCAGGCGCTCGTCGTCGCCGCGCTGACCGCGACGCTCGTCTGGTTGTTCCTGCGGAGCGTGCCGCTCGACCAACTCGGGCGCGCGCTGCTGCGCGCGCACCCCTGGCTGGTCGTCGCTGCGGTCGTCGTCACGTTCCAGACGTACCTGATTCGTGCCCGGCGCTGGCAGTCGCTGCTCGCGCCGATCGGACCGACGGCGTTCCGGACGGCGTTCCGGACCACCGTGATCGGCTTCGCCGTCAGTTTTCTCGTGCCGCGGGCCGGCGAGGTCGTCCGTCCGTACCTGCTGGCCCGACAGGAGAAGCTGCCGGCCAGTGCCACGTTTGCCACGATCATCGTCGAGCGATTGCTGGACCTCGTGACGGTGCTTCTCCTGTTTGCCGCGTCGCTCCTCGTGATCGACATCGACGTCGGACCCGAGGTTCGGACGTCGGGTCTGCTGGCCGCCGTGTCGGCCGTCGTGGCCCTGGTCGTACTGTTCGTCTCGGCCGGCCACCCGGAGCGGCTGGCCGGCTGGACGGCGCGGCTGGTGCGCTGGCTGCCGGGACGGGTCGGGGGCGCGCTCTCGGGTCTGGTCCGCACGTTCGCCGAAGGGCTCGCCGTGATGCGCCAGCCGGCCCATCTGGCCCGTGCCATGGTCTGGTCGATCCCCCTGTGGTTGTCGCTCGCGCTCGGCATCTGGCTCACATCGCTGGCATTCGATTTGACGTTCAGCTTTCCGGCCACGTTCCTGATCATGCTCATCCTCGTGGTGGGTGTGGCCGTGCCGACCCCCGGAAACGTGGGGGCTTTTCACCTGGCGTACTTCTGGGCCGTGACCCGGTTCTTCAGCTTCGACGAGGAGGCCGTGGCCGCCGCTGGTATCGTGCTGCACGGTATCTCCTTCCTGCCGGTGACTTTCGTGGGACTGCTGCTGATGTGGCAGGATGGACTCACTCCGGGACGGCTGCGCGGGCTCGAGGCCGAGGCGCGGCGGGCCGGAGGGAAAGCCTGAGGCCCAACGCGTGAAGTGTCCGTACTGCGGTCATCTGGGCGACAAGGTCGTCGACTCGCGCGAGAGCAAGGAAGGCGAGGTGATCCGTCGCCGGCGCGAGTGCCTGTCGTGCGGGCGACGATTCACCAGCTACGAGCGGATCGACGAGATCCCCTACATGGTGATCAAGAAGGACGGCCGCCGCGAGCGCTTCGAGCGGCAGAAGCTGGTGGCCGGTCTGCTCAAGGCCTGCGAGAAGCGCCCCGTGAGCGTCGGGGCCCTCGAGAGCATTGCCGACCAGGTCGAGACCGCGCTGCAGGAGACCCCCGAGCGGGAGATTTCGACCGAGGAGATTGGCGCCCGGGTCATGCGGGAGCTCAAGCACCTGGACAAGGTGGCCTTCGTGCGCTTCGCCTCGGTGTACCGGAACTTCCGCGACATCGACGAGTTCCGCAACGAGCTGAACGACTTGTTGAGGCTGCGCGAATGATCCGTCGCCGCCTGGCCGTGCTCGCGCTGCTTGCGGCGCTTCCGGTCGCCGTGCTGGTTGCGGCCGGCGATGTCGTGGTGACGCCCCTGGTGATCGACGGGCGGGTCCTGACCTCGTTCACGGCGACGGGCACGTTCGACGAAGACGCGCAGGCCCTGCTCAAGAGCGGTCTCCCCGTGACGTTCAACTACACCGTGCTCCTGCGCCGGCCGGCCGTGCTCTGGTTCGACGGCACCCTGGCGCGCGCCGACGTGTCGGCCTCGGCCAAGTACGACACCCTCTCGGACACCTATCAGGTGTCGAAGCTCGACGGCGACAAGGTGACCTGGTCGGAGAGCACGCGCAACCAGGCACAGGTGGGCACCTGGTTGACGACCTTCGAGAAGATCCCGCTCGAGCCGTCCGGCGCGCTCGAGCCGAACGCCGAGTACTACGTCCAGGTGCGGCTGCAGCAGCGGCCGCGGCGGCGCTTCTCCCTGTGGCCCTGGGGCGGCGACGACGGGTCGGGCCGTGCCGACTTCACGTTCATCCGGTAGGCGAGAGGTGGCCTGCTGATGGCCGTTCGATCGACCGCTGACGCGCCCGCGAAGGCCGGGGTCGAGCCGCGCCGCCGGCTGCTCGACAATCCGCGCGTGCTCCTGCTCATCGGCCTGCTGCTCGTCGGCGGGCTGGTCGGCCTGCTCTGGCTGTCGGGGCGCGCGACGGAGATCGCGCTGCCGCTGCTGGCCGACGTGCTGCTCTATCCGCTCCTGGCCGTCGACCTGGCCCTGCTCGCGGCGCTCGTGTTCGTCCTGGCCCGCAACCTGCTCAAGCTCTGGGTCGAGCAGCGCCGGGCCGCGCCGTTCGCGCGGTTCCGCGCCAAACTCGTGGCCGCCCTCCTCGCCATGACGATCATCCCGTCGGTGCTCGTGCTGATGAGCGGCAGCGAGATCATCCGCAACAGCGCCGAGCGCTGGTTCAGCGAACCGGTGGACGAGGTGCTCGACGCGGCGCGGGCGATTGCGACGTCGTTCTACCAGGAGCGGCAGGCGGCGATGGTGCTGCGCGTCAACCGGCTGGCCCGCATCCTGCCGGCCGACCGCGTCGAAGCGGGCGACGACCTGGCGCTCGGGCCGATCGTCCGCGGCGAACTCGAGACGATGCGCGACGCAGTCATCGAGGTCTATCAGCCGATCACCGCGCCCGGCCGGCCGCCGGACGCGCTGCTGCTGCTGGCGGTCGAGTCGCCGACGCTGCCGCGCGAGTCGGTGCGCGCGTCGGCTGACCGATTGGCGGCGCGCGCGCTGGCCTCGGGGCGCGTCGAGACGGTCGACGAGCAACTGGTGAGCGGCGGCGTGCTCGTCCGGGCGGCCGAGCCGATTCGCGATGCCGATGGTGATCTGGTCGGCGCGGTCGTCGTCTCGCAACACCTCGGCGCCGAGACCCGCTCGCTCGCCTTGCGGGCCACCACTCAGTACGAGCGCTACCAGCAACTCCGCGTCATGCAGGGACCGATCCGCGGCGTCTATCTGACGATCTTCCTGACGGTCACCCTGCTCATCCTCATCAGCGCCACCTGGCTGGGCCTGTATCTGGCCAAGCGGATCACGCGACCGGTGCAGAAGCTGGCCGAGGGCGCGCGTGCGATCGGCGCCGGGCAGCTCGATCTGCGCCTCGAAGCCGAGAGTGGCGATGAGCTGGGGTCGCTCGTCGACGCCTTCAACATGATGGCGGCCGAGCTGCAGACCAGCCGCGAACGGCTGGATCGGTCGCGGCAGGATCTCGAGTTCAAGAACCTCGAGGTGGACGCCCGCCGCCGTTACATCGAGACGATTCTCGAGCGGGTGGCGACCGGCGTCATCTCGATTGATGCCGCCGGCCGGGTGTCGACGGTCAACGGCGCGGCCGGACGGCTGCTCGGACTCGAGGCCGCGGTCGTCGGCCGGCCGGCGGTCGAGGTATTCGAGCGCGACGACCTCCGCCTGCTGCTGCCGCTCGTCCTGGCGACCGTGCGGCGCGAGCCGGCGGGCATCGTCGAGGAGATCACGCTGTCGCGTGACGACCGCGAGGTGCACCTGGCGGCTGCGGCCACGACCCTCACGGGCGAGGACGGTCGTCCCGAGGGCGCGGTCCTCGTGCTCGACGATGTCACGCCGCTCATCCGGGCCCAGCGCGTGGCCGCGTGGCGCGACGTGGCGCGGCGGCTCGCGCACGAAATCAAGAACCCGCTCACCCCCATCCAGTTGAGCGCCGAACGCCTGCGCCGCCACTTCGGCGACGCGCCCGGGCAGACGCTCGCGCTCGTACAGGAGTGCACGGGCGCGATCATCGCCGAGGTCGAGGCGCTCAAGGGGCTCGTCGACGAATTCGCGCAGTTTGCCCGCCTGCGCGGGCCGCGCCTCGTGCCGGCCGACCTGAACCGGCTCGTGCTCGAGACGCTGCAGCTCTACAGCGGCGTCCTCGAGCGGGGCACCCCCCGGCTCGAGCACGACATCGCGCCGTTGCCGGCCGTGCGCGTCGACGCCGAGCAGATTCGACAGGTGATCCTGAATCTGGTCGACAACGCGCTCGAAGCGCTCGGCGGGCCCGGCGCGCCGCGGCGCCCGACCGGCGACGCGGCGACGATCCGGATCGCGACCGCCGCGGATCGGGCCGAGGGGGTCGTCCGGCTCACGGTCACCGACAACGGTCCCGGGGTGCCGCCGGCCGACCGTGAGAAACTGTTCATGCCGTACTACTCGACCAAGGGCCGTGGCAGCGGGCTGGGCCTGGCCATCGTCCGGCGGATCGTGGCCGAGCACGGCGGCTCGGTCACGGTGGCCGATGCGCGGCCGACCGGCACGACCTTCATCGTCGAGTTGCCGGCAGCGTAGGCAGCACGCGTCATGTCAGCCATTCTCATCGTCGACGACGAAGCCGGTGTGCGGGCCGCGCTCGGCGGCGTGCTCCGTGACGAGGGGTACGACGTCGAGGCGGTCGAGTCGGGCGAGGCCTGTCTCGAGCTGGTGACCCGCCGGGCCTTCGAGGTCATCCTGCTCGACGTCTGGCTGACCGGCATGGACGGCCTCGAGACGCTCGAGCGGCTTCGCGAGCGGCATGTCGAGGCCGTCGTCGTCATGATCTCGGGACACGCGAGCATCGAGTCGGCCGTGCGCGCGACCAAGCTCGGCGCCTTCGATTTCATCGAGAAGCCGCTGTCGCTCGAGAAGACCGTCCTCGTCGTGCGCAACGCCATCCGCCAGCACCGCCTCGAGGTCGAGAATCGAGCCCTGCGTGCCCGCGTGGACCGCCAGCAGACGATGGTCGGCGCCAGCCGGACCATGGCGGCCCTGCGCGACCAGATAGCGATGACGGCGCCCACCAACGGGCGCGTCCTCATCACCGGCGAGAACGGCACCGGCAAGGAACTGGTGGCCCGCCAGATCCATGCGCTCAGCCATCGCCACTCGGGTCCGTTCATCGAGGTCAATTGCGCGGCGATTCCCGAGGAGCTCATCGAGTCGGAGCTGTTCGGGCATGTGCGCGGCTCGTTCACCGGCGCGGTGGCCGATCGGCGCGGCAAGTTCGAGGCGGCCACCGGGGGCACGCTGTTCCTGGACGAGATCGGCGACATGAGCCTGAAGACCCAGGCCAAGGTGCTGCGGGCGCTCCAGGAGCAGGTGGTCGAGCCGGTGGGCGGGCAGCGGAGCGTCTCGGTCGACGTGCGGATCATCGCGGCCACCAACAAGGATCTGTCGGTCGAGATCCGCGCCGGACGGTTCAGGGAGGATCTGTTTTTCCGCCTGAGCGTCGTGCCGATCGCCGTACCCCCGCTGCGCGAGCGCGGCGACGACATCGTGCGACTGGCCGAGCACTTCGTGGCGGAGCTGGCGCGCGAGTACGGCCGTCGCGTCAAGACGCTGTCGCCGGGCGCGCTCGCGCGGCTGCGCAGCTACCGCTGGCCGGGCAACGTGCGCGAACTCCGGAACGTCATCGAGCGAGTCATGATCACCGTCCCCGACGACGTCGTCGAAGCGGGCACGCTCGAGTTCCTGACCGGCGGAGACGGGCTGCCGGTGGCCGCCGAGCCGGAGCCGATTCGGGCCCTGCACGATGCGCGCGATGTCTGGGAGCGGCGGTACATCACGGGCGCCCTGGCCGCCTGTGAGGGCAACATGTCACGGACGGCCGATGCGCTCGGCCTCGAACGCAGCCACCTCTACAAGAAGATGCGCAACCTCGGGATTGCGCCGGGCAGAGACTGATAGAGGATAGAGGACAGAGGGCAGAGGTACTTCTATCCGGTGGTTTCGCGCAGGCGCGTTTCGAGGTAGCGCCGGCGGCTCCAGTCGCGGATGCGAAGCGCGCGCGCGGTCGGCTCGTCGAGGGCGGCCTCGGGCACGAGGCCGATGAGTTCGCTTTCGAGGACGGCCAGGCCCAGACGAGTCGCTTCGATCAGCACGGCCTCGAAGGCCTCCGCCACGGGCGTGACCGAGACGTCGACCAGGTTCATGGCGACTTGGACGATCCCGCGGTCGGTGAGGGCCACGCCGAGCGCCTTGACGGCGGGCAGGCCGCCCGAACTTTCGCGAACGGTCCGTGCGATCTGGCGGGCCAGATCGAGGCGGTCGGTGGCCAGGTTGACGTTGAAGGCGACGAGCGTGCCGCGGGCGCCGACGGCGGTGGCGCCCGCCGACCGATGCGGCGCCGACGGACCGAAGTCCGGCTCCCACCCGGCGGTGGCGAGCTTCGCGGTGAGCCCCTCGAACTGCCCGCGCCGGATGTGCTCGAGCCGCCGGCGGTCGGGCCGCGTGGCGGCCTCGGCGTAGAGAAACACCGGGAGTGCGTGGCGGGCGGCGACGTCTGCGCCGACCGCTCGCGCCAGCGCGATCGCGTCGGCCATCGTGGCGCCCTCAAGTGGCACGAACGGCACGACGTCCACGGCGCCGATACGGGGGTGGACGCCCGTGTGGTGCCGGAGGTCGATGGCGGCCAGGGCCGGCTCGAAGAGCGCCGTGGCCGCCGCCCGGACGACGTCGGGCGACCCGGCAAACGAGAACACGCTGCGGTTGTGCGATGGGTCTGACGAGACGTCGAGCAGCCGGGCGCCCGCCCGCTCGAGGGCTCCGGCACACGCCGAGATGACGGCCGGCCGCCGGCCCTCGCTGACGTTGGCCACGCACTCGACGAGCATGCGGCGCCTAGCATAGCCGCTCGTTCCGGCCGATAGGTCTTGTACTGTTGAAATGACATCGCTATAATCCGCCCGGACCTGACCAGATGGAGCCCAAACGCCTCGAATCGCCGCCCGATGCCGTTCTGGCCGCGCGCGACAGCCATGTCGAGGCCCTGCTCATCGACGGCCTCGATCACTACTTCGCGCGCCGCTACGACGCGGCCATCAACGTCTGGACGCGCGTGCTCTTCCTCGACCGGTCGCACGCGCGGGCCCGCGCCTATATCGAGCGGGCGCGCACGGCGATGGCCGAACGGCAGCGCCGCGCGGAAGAACTGCTTGAAATAGGCCATTCGCTCATCAACGAGGGCCGCGCCGAGCAGGCTCGGGACGTGCTCGCCGAGGCGGTTGCGACGACCGGCGACGACGAGCGCGCCTCGGCCCTGCGCCTGAGACTGGAGCGCGTCGAGCGGGCGCAGGGCACCGCAGTCCCGGCGTTGCCGGCCGCGACGGCCGGGGTGTCGATCGTGCCGGGCTGGACCTGGCGGCGACACCGGTATGGGCTGCTCGTGGTCGCATCGCTCGTCGGCACGTCGGCCGTCATCCTGACCGGATGGCTGGCGCTGCCGACGGTGCGTGAACTGGCCGGGCTGACCGGCCCGCGCGTCGACGCGCTGCGGTCGACCAGCACCGCGCCCCTGCCCGTGCTCTCGAGTGCCGACGTCGCTCTCGTCCGGGCCCGCGCGCTCTACGCGCGGGGCCGGCTCGCCGAGGCGCTCCGCGCCCTCGATCGGGTCGGCGCCGAGAGCCCGTCGCGGGCGGCAGCCGATACGTTGCGGGTCGAGATTCAGCGACTCCTGTTGGCCGGCGGCCGCGATTCGTTCCGCGCACCCGCCGGCGGAGGTTCGTGAGCCGATGAAGTGTCCAAAGTGCCACTACCTCAGTTTTGAGCCCGAACCGCGATGCCGCAACTGCGGCTACGACCTCGACGTGACGCCCGACGAGGCCGAGGACCTCGATCTCCGGATCGCCGAGCCACTCGAGGGACCGCTCGCGGACCTGACGTTGCGGTCGGCTGCCGCTCCAGGGTCGAGACGCCCCGGCAGGGTTGTGACGCTCGGGCCCATCGATCTGGATCAGGTTGTCGGCCACGAGACGCCGGCCGAGGTCGTGCCGCCCGCGCCGGTCGCGGTCGCCGAGCCGCCGCCGCTGCGCGTGGTCGCGTCAAGTACCGACGACGCGTCGGGCGCGCGGCCGGCCCGGCCGGCCCCGGTGCCTGCCCGCCGCCGGGCGCCGTCGACGACGGGCGAGCTGCCGCTGTTTGTCAAGGCCAGAGCGGAGGCCAACCCGGACGAGCCCCTGGTGAAGCTCCCGGCCACCCCGAGTGTGCCCATTGCCGTCCGGCGACGACAGCCACCGACGCCGCGACCGGCCCCCCGGTCGGCGCCAGCCGGCCGCGAATCGGCGTCGCTCGGACCCTTCGAGCGCGATCTGCTTCAGGACCTGAGGCGCCTCGAACAGCGGGTCGCAGAGCGGGCGCGGGAAGAGGCGCGGCCCGTGGCCTCCGCCGACGCGTCGCTGGCCACCCGGCGGCTCGGAGCTGCGGCGATTGATGCCGCGCTGCTCGGCAGCATCAGCGCCGGCGTGCTCTGGGCCACGCTGCGGCTGTGCGACCTCGGACTCGGCGATGCGGCCACGCTGCCCATCGTGCCGTTGTCGGCGTTTCTGCTGCTCGTCGCAGCCGGCTATCTCCTGATGTTCACGGTGGCCGGCGGCCAGACCGTGGGGAAGATGCTGATGGGGATCCGCGTGATTGGTGACGACGAGTCGGGTCCGGACGCCGGCCTGGCACCGCGGCAGGCCGTGATGCGTGCCCTGCTGACCGTGCCGTCGGTGCTCGTGCTCGGTCTCGGGTTCCTTCCGGCCATGAGCGGACACGGACTGGCGATCCACGATCGGTTGTCGCACACGCGCGTTATCGAGGCATGAACCGGCTCGCGACGATCCTGGCCACGTCGGGTGGCGCCGGCTACGTCCCGGTGGCGCCCGGCACGGCGGGGTCGGCGGTGGGGGTCGGCATCTATCTGCTCGCTGCCGATCGCGGCGTCGTGACCCTGGGCGTGTTGACGGCCCTCATCACCCTGGCCGGTATCTGGGCAGCCGACCGGGCGATCGTCCTCTTCAGCAACAGGGATCCCGGCCCGGTTGTCATCGACGAAGTAGCCGGGCAACTGGTGGCGCTCCTCGGCACGGGCGCCGATTGGACGGGCGCGTTGGCCGGCTTTCTGCTGTTCCGCGCCTTCGACATCATCAAGCCCTGGCCGGTCGGCCGGCTCGAGGCGCTGCCTGGCGGAGTCGGGATCATGGCCGACGATCTGATGGCTGGCCTCTACGCGAACCTCGTCCTGCAGGTGCTGTTGGTCGTGCTGCCGGGATTGTTCTGATGGCCGGCCTCGAGGTCGCGGCCATCATTGCCGTCGGCAGTGAGCTCCTGACTCCCTCGCGACGTGACACCAACTCGGCCTGGCTCACCAGCCGACTCAACGAGCTCGGCGTGGAGGTCCGGTCGCGCACCATCGCCCCGGACGACCTCCTGGACCTGGCGGCAGCCGTCCGCGGCGCACTTGGCCGGGTCGATCTGCTCATCCTGACCGGAGGTCTCGGGCCCACGGCCGACGATCTGACTCGCGAAGTCGTGGCCGGCGTCGTCGGTCGGCCGCTCGTGCAGGACGACCGGGTGCTCGAAGGGATCCGCGAGCGGTTCGCGCGGCGCGGTGTCGAGATGCCGGCCGTCAACCTGAAGCAGGCGCTCGTGCCGGCCGGAGCGGTCGTGCTGCCGAACGGCGCCGGCACCGCACCCGGTCTCTGGATCGAGGTGGGGGCGCAAACGCTGGTGTTGCTGCCGGGGCCGCCGCGCGAACTCGAGCCGATGTTCGAGGCGCTTGTCGCACCGCGAATCGCGGCGCGCACGGGAGGTCGCCGGCTCCGGCGCCGGGTCGTGTCGGTCACCGGGCTGTCCGAGTCGCAGGTCGAACAGATCGCGCAGCCGATCTACGGCCCGCTGGCGGGTGGGCCACAGCCGATCACCACCTCCATTCTCGCGACGCCGGGCCGGATCGAGCTGCACCTGTCGGCGTGGGGTTCGGATGTTGACGCGATCGATCGCACGCTTGAAGCGGCCGTGCTCGAGCTGGGAACTGCCATCGGGCCGGCGGTCTTCTCGACCGACGACAGCCGGCTCGAGCAGGTCATCGCGGCCGAACTGAGCCGGCAGAAGCTGCAGTTGGCCGTGGCCGAGTCATGCACGGGCGGGCTGCTCATGGGGCGGTTGACCGACGTGCCGGGCAGTTCGGCGTGGCTGCTCGGGGGACTGGTCGCCTACGACAACCGAATCAAGATCGAGGCGCTCGGCGTCACCGACGCACTCATCGCCGCGCACGGCGCCGTCAGTGAACCGGTCGCACAGGCGATGGCCGCAGGCGTCCGGACGCGTTTCGGTGCCGATCTCGCCGTGGCCATCACCGGCATTGCCGGTCCCACGGGCGGGACACCCGACAAGCCGGTGGGCACGGTCGTCATCGCGATCGACGCCGCCGTGCCCGTGGTCCGGACGCTTCGTTTCGCGGGTACCCGGCCGATCGTGCGCGAGCTGGCGGTCGCCGCCGCGCTCGAGATGCTGCGGCGGTCGGTGTGCCCGGGGGCGCGTGGTCCTGCCGCGGGGTGAGCCGGACCGGTAGAATCAGAGCGATGGAAGCGGAGAGCTGTCGGCAGGCGGCCGTGCTCGGTGCGGGGAGCTGGGGCACCGCGCTGGCCGTGCACCTCGGCAGCGTCGGCCACGGCGTGGCGCTCTGGGGACGCGACGCCGGGCTTGTCGACCGGATGGCCTCGACGCGAACCAATGACAGCTACCTGCCAGGGGTGCCGCTGCCGGACCTGCTGCGGCCGGCCTCGGCGATGGCCGACGCGCTCGCCGACGCGCGGTTCGTCGTGGTGGCCGTGCCGTCGCACGGGTTGCGCGCCGTCGTGCGGGAGGCCGCGTCGCATCTGTCGGCCGGCGCGATTCTCGTGAGCGCGACCAAGGGCATCGAGACCGATTCGCTCGACCGGATGTCCGAGATCCTCACCCGTGAGACGGGCGGGCGTCACCCCGTCGTTGTGCTGTCCGGACCGAGCTTTGCCTCGGAAGTGGCGCGTCACTTGCCAACGGCGCTCGTCGCCGCGTCGGCCGATCCGGCTGCCGTCCGCGCGGTGCAGGACGAGTTCCGGGGACCGGTGTTCCGGCTCTACGGCTCCGATGATGTCGCGGGCGTCGAAGTCGGGGCGGCGTTGAAGAACGTGATCGCCATTGCGGCTGGTGTCGTCGAGTCGCTCCACCTCGGGCACAACGCGACGGCCGCGCTCATCACGCGCGGGCTGGCGGAGGTGTCCCGCCTGGCCTGTGCGATGGGTGGACGACGCGAGACGCTGTCCGGTCTGAGTGGCCTCGGCGATCTCGTCCTGACCTGCACCGGCTCGCTCAGTCGCAACCGCCGGGTGGGCATCGAACTCGGCCAGGGCCGCGCACTGGCCGACGTGCTGGCGGGCACCAGGATGGTCGCCGAGGGCGTCCGGACGACGTCGGCGGCCCTGGCGCTTGGCGCTCGGCACGCCGTCGAGCTGCCGATTGCGGCCCAGATGGCCGACGTGCTGGCCGGTCGGCGGTCGCCGCAGGACGCGCTTGGTGAGCTGATGCTGCGGCCGCAGCGCGGTGAAGTCGACGAGGTCGGCGTCTGATGGCGTCGATCTTCGGCCGCATCCGCGACGCGCTGTCGCGGACCGCGGAGCAGATTCGGGAGCGGCTTGGCGAGGACATCGACGCGCGGGTCGCGGCCCCAGCGTCACCGGCGGGCGCGGCCGCGACCGTGGAGGTCGACACGCTCGAGGCCGTCGAGGACGCGCTGCTCTCGGCCGACGTCGGGCTGCAGGCCACAAGCCAGATCGTCGAGGCCATCAGCCGGATGCGGGACGGGACGTTGCGTGAGCGGGTTGGTACGGTCGTGGGCGACATCCTGCGCAACGTCAACGAGGTGCCCGCCGTCACCGTCCGGCCACGGGTCGTGCTGGTCGTCGGCGTCAACGGGACGGGTAAGACGACGACGGTGGGGAAGCTCGCGCATTGGTATCGCGAGCAGGGCCAGAGCGTCGTCATCGGGGCGGCCGACACGTTCCGGGCGGCCGCCGTCGATCAGGTGGCTGTCTGGGCCACACGCGCCGGTGTGGAACTCGTGCGCGCGCAGCCGGGCGCCGACCCGGCGGCCGTCACGTTCGACGCGGTTGCCGCCGCGCGGGCGCGCGGGCGCGACGTGGTCATCGTCGACACGGCCGGACGCCTGCACACGCGTGCGAACCTGATGGCCGAGCTCGACAAGATCCGCCGGGTCGTCGGCCGCGAGGTCGAGGGCGCGCCCCACGACGTGCTGCTCGTGCTCGATGCCACGGTCGGGCAGAACGGCCTGGTGCAGGCCCGCGAGTTCGTGGCGGCCAGCGGCGCCAACGGCATTGTCCTCACCAAGCTCGACGGCACCGCCAAGGGGGGCGTCGTGGTGGCCATCGCCCAGCAGTTGCGTCTGCCCATCCGATTCCTCGGCCTCGGCGAAGCGATCGGCGACCTCGTGCCGTTCGACGCCGACGCCTACGTCGACGCGCTCTTCCTCCGGAAATGACCACGACCGCCGATGCGGCGTGGATGGCGCGGGCCTGCGATCTCGCCGAACGGGGTCGCGGACGCACGACGCCCAATCCCATTGTCGGGGCGGTCGTCGTCACGCCCGACGGGGTGGTGGTGGGGCAGGGCGCGCACCTCGAGGCCGGCGGACCGCATGCCGAGGTGCACGCCCTCGACATGGCCGGGGACCGCGCGCGCGGCGCGACGCTCTACTGCACGCTCGAGCCGTGCCGTCACCACGGCCGCACCGGTCCTTGCGTCGAGCGCATCGTGAATGCCGGGGTCGTGCGGGTCGTGGCGGCGACGGCCGATCCCAACCCCAGGGTGTCCGGCACGGGCTTCGCGTTATTGCGCGCCCGGGGCGTCGAGGTGGTCGAGGGGGTCCTGCGCGCGCGCGCCGAGCGGCAGCATGCGCCCTTTTTCACGTGGATCGTCCGCAAGCGGCCGTGGATCATTCTCAAGTCGGCCATCTCGCGCGATGGCTTCGTCGGCCACCTCGGGCGCCGCGCGCACCTGACCGGGCCGGCCGCCAATCGCCATCTGCACCGGCAACGTGCCGAGGTGGACGCCATCGCCGTGGGGGCGGGCACGGTGCTCGTCGACGATCCGCTGCTGACCGCGCGCGGCGCGTATCGGGCACGGCCGCTCGTCAGGGTCATCGTCGATTGGCGCGCCCGGGTGCCGCAAACGGCCCGCGTCTGGTCGACGCTCGAGGCGGGCCCGGTGATAATGGTCGTGGGCCACGACGTGACCGGTCCGGCTCAGGCTCATCTCCGGGCCCTCTCCGACCGGGGCGTGACCATCGAACCGGCCGACCGCCACGATCTGGCCGGCGTTCTGACCCGGCTTGCCGCGCGCGACGTCCTCACGCTGCTCGTCGAGGGAGGCCCGCGGTTGCAGGCCGCCTGCTATCGTGGCGGCTGGGTGGATCGGGTGCAGTGGGTGTTCACGCCCCATGAGATGGGCGACGGGGAGCCGGTGCTCGGCGACGTCGATCGCCCGCTCCGGTGGGCGCTGCCACCGTCGGTGACACGGCTCGGAGACGATACGCTGGTGGAGTGGGATGTTCACGGGACTGATTGAGGCCATCGGCCGGGTCGACGCCGTTCGCAGCGCCGCGACCGGACGCCGTGTGCGAATCGCCACGTCGCTCGGCGGACAGCTCACGCCTGGGGAGAGCATCGCCGTCAATGGCGTGTGTCTGACCGTCATCGAGACCGACCCGGAAGGCTTCGGCGCCGACGTCTCGCCAGAGACGATGCGTGTGACCACCTGGGGCACGATGGCGCCGGGCCGGATCGTCAATCTCGAGCGGCCGCTTCGGGTCGATGCCCGCCTGGGCGGCCATTTCGTGCTCGGTCACATCGACGCCGTCGGGCAGGTTGTGCACTTCGGTCGGGACGGTGACTGCCACTGGCTCACGGTCGAGCTGCCCGCGTCGATGTTGCCGTACGTCGTGCCGAAGGGATCGATTGCCATCGACGGCGTCAGCCTGACGATCGCGCGTCTCTCAGGAGCCCGCGTGGAGGTCCAGCTTGTGCCGTTCACCGTGTCGCACACGGCCTTCGGATCGATCCAGGCTGGCGAGCACGTCAATCTCGAAGGCGACGTGCTCGGCAAGTACGTGGCGCGGCTCGCCGACGCCGCCGCGCAGGCCGCGATCGGGGGGCACGCGTGAGCCGTCAACTTCGCCTTGCGGCCGGCGCGCGAAGACCGGGCCCGTTCGCGTCGGTCGAGGCGGCCATCGCGGCGATTGCGGCCGGCCGCATGGTCATCGTCGTCGATGACGAAGATCGCGAGAACGAAGGCGACCTGACCATCGCCGCCGAGAAGGTCACGCCCGAGATCATCAACTTCATGGCCACGCACGGCCGGGGCCTCATCTGCCTGCCGATGACCGGCGCGCGGCTCGACGCGCTCGACATACCGCTCATGGTCCGCGAGAACAGCTCGAGCTTCGGCACCGCGTTCTGTGTCTCGATCGAGGCCAAGGCGTCGACCACGACCGGGATCTCGGCTGGTGACCGCGCGGCGACGATCCTGGCGGCCATCGATCCAGGCACGCGGCCGGGCGATCTGGCCCGGCCGGGGCACATGTTCCCGCTCCGGGCGCGCGAGGGCGGTGTGCTCGTGCGCGCCGGACAGACCGAGGCCGCCGTCGACCTGGCGCGCCTGGCCGGGTTACCGCCAGCCGGCGTCATCTGCGAGATCATGAACGCCGACGGGACCATGGCCCGGGTACCCGATCTGAAGAAGTTCGCCCGGCGGCATCGGATCCTGATGATCACGATCGCCGACCTCATCCGCCATCGCATGCGGAACGAGGGGCTCGTGCGGCAGGTGGCCACCGCAGCCCTGCCGACCGCGCACGGCCCGTTTCGTATTCATGCGTTCGAGAGCCTGATCGACGGGCAGACGCACGTGGCGCTCGTCCGCGGCGAGATCGGCGACGGGCAGGACATCATGGTCCGCGTCCACTCGAAGTGCCTGACGGGAGACGTCTTCCATTCGGTGCGATGCGACTGCGGGCCTCAGCTCGATGCGGCGATGGCGCGCATTGGGGTCGAAGCCCGGGGCGTGCTGCTCTATCTCAACCAGGAGGGCCGGGGGATCGGCCTGGCCAACAAGATCCGGGCCTACGAGCTCCAGGATCAGGGGCTCGACACCGTCGAGGCCAACGAGCAACTGGGGTTCAAGCCCGACCAGCGCGACTACGGCATCGGCGCGCAGGTCCTGCGCTCGCTCGGCGTCAAGACGATGCGCCTCCTCACCAATAACCCGCGCAAGTTCATCGGGTTGGAGGGATACGGCCTGGCGGTGTCGGCCTCGCTGCCCCTCGAAGTCACGCCGGCGACCGACTTCAACCGGCGGTACCTGAAGACCAAGAAGGACAAGCTCGGCCACACGCTGAAGGGTGTGTGAGCTTGACGGCCCCCGAAGTCCCGTTTACCATAACTGTTTGCGCTGGAACCGGTTAGGCCGCTTGGGGCGCCACCGGTGGCGGGGAACCTCGCGTCGTCATGCTCGAATCGCTCAGCACCCGCCTGCAGGACGTCTTTCGGTCGCTTCGCGGCCAGGCGAAGCTGACCGAGTCGAGCGTCGACGCCGCGCTGCGTGAGATTCGGCTGGCGCTGCTCGAAGCCGACGTCAACTTTCGCGTCGTCAAGGCGTTCATCGATCGGGTCCGGGTCAAGGCCGTTGGCGACGAGGTCCTCAAGAGCCTGACGCCCGACCAGCACGTCGTGCGCATCGTGCGCGACGAGATGCTGGCCCTGTTCGGCGAGGCCGCCGGTGGACTGCCGCCGGCACCCTCGCGGCCGCGCGTGATTCTGATGCTGGGCCTGCAGGGCGCCGGCAAGACAACGGCGTCGGCCAAGCTGGCGCGGTGGCTCGAGCGACAGGGCAAGCATCCGATGCTCGTCTCGACCGACGTCCGGCGGCCGGCTGCGCTCGAGCAGTTGTCGGTGCTGGCGCGGCAACTGCAGATGCGGGTGCACGATCCGGCCGGGGAACTCGATCCGGTGGTCCGGGCCACGGGCGCCCTCCAGGCGACGCGCAACCTCGGGTTCGACGCGCTCATCGTCGATACGGCGGGCCGGCTGCACATCGACGATGACCTGATGGCTGAACTCGACGCCATCAAGGCGGCCGTGGCGCCGACCGATCTGCTCTACGTCGCCGACGCGATGACCGGGCAGGACGCGGTGCGAAGCGCCGGTGAATTTCACCAGCGCATCGGCGTCACCGGCGTCGTGCTGACCAAGCTCGACGGCGACGCGCGCGGGGGCGCGGCGCTGTCGGTCGTGGGTGTCGTGGGCGTGCCGATCGCGTTTGTCGGCGTCGGTGAGCGTCCCGAGGATCTGGAGGCGTTTCACGCCGACCGGCTGGTGTCGCGGCTGCTCGGAATGGGCGACGTGCTGTCGCTCATCGAACGGGCCGAGGGCGCGCTCGACGAGGAGAGCCGGGCGCGGCTCGAGCAGAAGACGCGGCTCGACGACTTCTCGCTCGAGGACTTCCGCGATCAGTTGCGGACGATCCGGAAGATGGGGCCGATCGAACAGGTGCTGGGAATGATTCCCGGCCTCGGCGCACGGGAGCTGCAGGCGCAGAAGGATCAGATCGACGAGCGGCAGCTCGGGCACATCGAGGCCATCATCGGGTCGATGACGCCCGGTGAGCGGCGCAATCCGAAGGTGATCAACGGGAGCCGCCGCAAGCGCATCGCGAAGGGCAGCGGCCGGAGCGTCGAGGAAGTCAACCGGCTGCTGAAGCAGTTCGTCGAGATGCGCAAGATGCTGAAGGTGATGGGCGGCGCCGGGCAGGGCCGCAAGGGACGGCAGCGGTTGAAGAGTCTCTTCGGCCGTGGAATCGGGTAGGAGCAGGAGGCAGCATGCTGGTGATTCGTTTACGGCGGGCCGGGTCGAAGAACCGCCCGTTCTTCCGCGTGGTCGTGACCGAAGCCAAGTCGGCGCGCGACGGCAAGTTCGTCGAGATTGTCGGCCATTACGACCCGCGCACCGCGCCCGAGACGGTCGTCATCGACCGCGAGCGGCTCGCGCACTGGGTAAGCCAGGGCGCCCGGCCGTCCGATACGGTGCGCACGCTCGTCGATCGGCTGCCCGTTGAGGCACCCGCGGCGGCCGAGGCGCCGGCCACGTCGTGAGCCGCGCGCGCGACGTCGTCGAGGCCGTGGCCCGTGGGCTGGCGGCACGACCGGACGACGTGCAGGTGATCGAAGTCGAGCGGCGCGGCCAGCTCGTGGTCGAGTTGACGATGGCGCCGGGCGAACTGGGACGGGTCATCGGCCGCCAGGGGCGTACGGCCGCGGCGGTGCGCACGCTTGCCGCTACGGCCGCCGAGCTCGACGGCCAGCGCGTCCACGTCGATTTCCGCGACGACGACTGATCGTCGGCGCGCCGGCGCCACGCGAGGGCTGTCTGTGAACGATGCCGAATGGGCCGCGATGGTCACTGTTGGCCGGATCGTCCGGCCGCACGGCCGACGGGGCGAGGTCGTCGTCCTGTCGGAAAGCGACTTTGCCGAGGAGCGATTCACGCCGGGGGCGACGCTCCACTGGCGCCGCGGAGAGGCGATCGAGCCGATCGTCGTGACGAGCAGCCGGTCGTACGACGCCCGCTGGGTGGTCGGCCTGGCCGGGCTCGAGTCGATTGACGACGCGGAGGCCGTGCGGGGACTGGAGTTGAAGATTCCGACCGAGGCGCTGCATGCCCTCGCGCCGGGCGCCTACTACACGCACGACCTGGTCGGGTGCCGCGTCGAGACGACCGCGGGGGCGACCGTCGGCACGGTGGGCGAGGTGATGTTCGGCGCGGGCGCACCGATGCTGGTGGTCGGTGCCCCGGACGGGGAAGTGCTGGTGCCGATGGTCGAGGGCATCTGGCAGGCGATCGATCTCGGGACGCGCACGATCGTGATCGATCCGCCGGCGGGTCTCCTCGACGTGAATCGGCGGACGTGAGGAGACGGGCCGGATGCTGATGCGCGTCGACATCGTCAGCATCTTTCCGTCGCTCGTCGAGTCGGCGTTGTCCGAAGGCGTGATCGCGCGGGCCCGGGACCGCGGCCTCGTCGACATCCGCGTGCACGATCTGCGCGGGTACACCGACGACCGCCATCGCACGGTGGACGACGTGCCGTTTGGCGGCGGCCCGGGGATGGTGATGAAGGCCGAGCCGTTCCACCGCGCGGTCGAGGCCGTGACGGCCGAGGCGGGGCCGCCGGCCGCGGTCGTGCTGCTGACGCCCCAGGGGCGACGGTTCACGCAGGCCGAGGCGGTGCGGTTGAGCGGGCTCGGACGACTGGTGCTGCTCTGCGGCCGCTACGAGGGTGTGGACGAGCGGGTGGCCGAGACGGTCGCGACCGACGAGCTGTCGATCGGCGACTACGTGCTGACCGGGGGCGAGCTGCCGGCGCTCGTCGTGCTCGATGCGGTGGTGCGGCTCGTGCCCGGTGTCGTGGGCGATGCCGCCTCGGTGGCGCAGGACTCGTTCGAGGGCGGGTGGCTCGACCATCCGCACTACACGCGCCCGGCCGTATGGCGGGGCCGGTCGGTGCCCGAGGTGCTGCTGTCGGGGCACCACGCGGCGATCGAGAAGTGGCGGCAGGCGCAGCGTGTCGAGCGGACGCGCGCGCGGCGGCCGGACTTGCTGGTGAGAGAGGAGAACGGACATGAGGGCGATTGAGCGCGTCGAACAACCGCATCTGGTGGAGCGTCCCGCGATGCGGTCGGGCGACACGGTGCGCGTGCACGTCAAGGTGCGCGAGGGCGAGAAGGAGCGCATCCAGGTCTTCGAGGGCATCGTGATCGGGATGCACCGTGGTGGATCCAGTGCGACGTTCACCGTGCGCAAGGTGTCGTTCGGTCAGGGGGTCGAGCGTATCTTCCCGCTGCACTCCCCGCGCATCGACAAGATCGAGGTCGTGCGCAGCGCCAAGGTGCGGCGCGCGAAGCTCTACTATCTGCGCGAGCTCAAGGGCAAAGCGGCGCGCATCAAGGAGCAGAAGCGTCCGGCCTGAGCCATGGCGCCCAGGGCCGCCTCGCGGGCGCTCGAACACCGCGCGCGGAGCTTCGGCTTCGTGCACGTGGCGGGTGTTGACGAGGTCGGTCGCGGCTGTCTGGCCGGCCCGGTCGTGGCCGCCGCGGTCGTGCTGCCGGCCGACCGGCGCATCGGCGGGCTCCGCGACTCCAAACTGCTCTCGGCTGCGGGACGCGAGCGTCTCTCGGCCGAGATCCTGGCTCACGCCGTCGCGTATCGCGTCGCCGTCGTCGAGGCGCCCGAAATCGACCGCCTCAACATCCACCGGGCCTCGCTCCGGGCGATGCGCGACGCCGTCATGGCGCTCGTTCCGTTGCCCGGCTTCGTCCTGGTCGACGGCTTCCGCGTCCCGGACCTGCCGCTGCCGCAGCGGGCCGTCGTCGGCGGCGACCGCCGCTCGTCGGCCATCGCGGCCGCCTCGATCGTCGCCAAGGTCTGGCGCGACCGCTTGATGGTCGAGTTGCACGCCCGCGATCCCCGCTACGGTTTCGATCGCCACAAGGGCTACGCGACGCGCGATCACCTCGACGCGGTCGGTCGCTTCGGTTACTCGCCCGTCCATCGACGCACGTTCAGGCCGCCGTCCCTGTTTGATACGATGCAGACGGACCCGCCGGAGAGCTGAATCATTCGTCTGTTCTCGCGTTTGCTCATCGCCGCCTACCTCATCGAAGCGGGCCTGTTGCTGGCGATGGCGCCGTGGACCGCGCTCTGGGAGCGCAACTTCTTTGCCAGCCTGCTGCCCTGGCTTGGCGACTGGATGGCCAGCGGCTACGTCCGCGGCGGCGTGACCGGCATCGGCCTCGTCACGACCGTCGTCGGATTGCGCGAACTGGCGGGGTCGTTTCTTCGCCGCAGCGCCGTTGAGCCGGCACGGGATGAATCGGCGTGAGGCCGGGCACGGGCAGATCCATGTCGTGACGGACCGCCGCCGCGTGGCCCGCGACGTGCGCACCGACCAGGCGGCGCTCTTCGCCTTCGAACGCTGGCTCGACGATGTCGTGCTGGCCGGACCGGATGTCATCCAGATCCGCGAGCGAGACCTCGACGCCGGCACGCTGGTCCGGCTCGTGGCGGGCCTGGTCGAGCGGACGGCCGGCACCGCGGTCGCCGTGGTCGTCAACGATCGCGCCGACGTCGCCTGCGCCGCACGGGCCGCCGGCGTGCACCTGCGCGCCGACGGCCCGCCGGCTGCCCGCGTGCGAGCTCTCGGGCCCGCGACGTGGCGTATCGGGCGCTCGGCTCACTCGGTCGCCGAGGTCAGGGACGCTGGGGATGTCGACTACGTCTTCGTCGGCCCGATCCATCCGTCGGCATCGAAGCCGGGTATCGCGCCCGCGGGCCTCGAGCTCGTCACGGCCGCGGCCCGGGCGACGTCGGTGCCGGTCATCGCCATCGGTGGCCTGGACGTCGATCGCCTGCCGGCCCTGCTCTCGGCTGGCGCGTTCGGCGTGGCCGGGATTGGCGTCTTTCTCCCGCCCGGCTGCGGTCAGGGCGCGATCGGCCCCGCCCGCGCGGTGGCTGGGCTGCGCGCCCGGATGCTAGAGTAGCCTCCATCGATGGAACGCGGCGCGCTCGGCCAGAAACTGAAGCAGGCCCGCGAGGCTCGCGGGCTTACGCTTCGCGAGATCGAGACCGCAACGAAGATCTCGGTCCCGACGCTCGAGGCGCTCGAGCGCGGGGAACTGTCGAAGCTGCCAGGCGGCATCTACAGCCGGTCGTTCGTCCGGGCGTATGCGGCGAAGGTCGGCCTCGACCCCGAAGAGTGTGCGCGCGAGTTTGTCGCGGAACTGTCGATGCAGGAGCGCGAGGCGGCCAGCGTCCGTATCCGTCCGGCCATCACCGACGATGACCGCGCCTTTCTGGCGCGGCAGCAGCGGGCGCTGCGGCTGGCCCGAGTGGCCGCGATCGCCGGCGCCATCCTCGTGGTGGCCGCGATTGCGTGGGCCGTCACCGTGTGGTGGCCGGCCTCGGGGGCCACGCCCGAAGAGACCACGCCGCCCGCGCCCGTCACTCGGCAGGCGCCGACGCCACCCCCACCGGCCGACCCGGTGGCCACCCGCTCCCAGTCGGGGACGCAGGCCGGGCGTGACCGGTTGACGCTGACCATCGAGGTGACGGCCGACTGCTGGGTGCAGGCGACGGCCGACGGGCTCGTCGTGCTGTCACGCCTGCTGCGGGCGGGTGATCGGGAGACACTCGTGGCCAGCCGGGAACTGCAGTTGGATGTGGGTAACGCCGGCGCGCTCCGGTGGACGATCAACGGCGAGCCGGCGCAGTCACTCGGGCGCGATGGACGCCGGCGTCAGGTGACCATCACGCGCGAGAACGCCAGCAGTTTTCTGCGCTGACGGGCCTGGCCTACCGCCGTGCCTTCGGTCGAGAGGCCTCACGGCCGCGGCTGGCGGCCCATTCCGACCGCATCTGCGACAGCCCGTCCATGTAGACGGCCGCACGCTCGCGCTCCTCCTCGGTCTTCATCGTCTTCAGCAGCGCCACGGCGCGCGCCAGGTCCTTCTGCACGGTGGCCGGCGTGGTCTTGTAGTAGAGCTGGCGGATTTCCTCGAGGGCGCTCATGGCTGGTCCGGTTGGCGATCGATGGCCAGGCCCCGCGTGTCGACCGCGACCGGCAGGACTGTCGCCCCGGCGGCGGTGATCGCGTCGGCGACGGCCGTCCGCCGGTCGGGTTCCACGAGGCAGACGACGCAGCCGCCGCCGCCAGCCCCGCAGACCTTGCCGGCAAGCGCCCCGGCTTCCCAGGCCCGGCCGAGCACGGCCTCGATGGCCGGCGTCGTCACGCCCGGCGCGAGCCGCTTGCGGTGGTCCCACTCGCGGCCGACGTGGGTCGCCACTGCGCGCCAGTCAGCCCGCTCGAGGGCGCGCCGGACGCCGGTGGCCGCGTCGCAGATGCCGTCAAAGGCTTCGACGACGGCCCCGTCGCCGTTGATGCGGCGGACCATGATGTCCCAGTTGTTGATGCCCGAGTTACGTGACGCACCCGTGTAGGCGAGCACGAGCCGGCGGCCGAGTTCCACCGCGCTCACCGAGAGCGCCACCCGCCGCACGCCGGATGCCGACAGCTCCACCGCCGACACGCCACCGTAGTAGGCCGGCCGGTAGTCCTGAACGCCGGTCGGGACGCCGAGCACCTGGGCCTCGATGTTCATCGCGATCGTCAGGAGCTGGTCGGCGTCGAGCGTGCGGCCCGTCCAGGCCGCCAACGCGCCGGCCACCGCCACGGTCATCGCCGACGACCCGGCAATGCCGGCGCCGACCGGCGACTCGGACCGCGTCCGGATGTCGACGCCCCGTGCGCCGAAGTGACGCACGAGCCGCGCGACGAGCGGGATCCGATCGAGACCGAGCTCGTCCGGACTGGCGGCGTCGACTGACTCGCCGGTGTCGTCCGACGTCAGGCTGACGCGGTAGTCGCGCCGTGTCGACAACGTGCACGCGGCGCGCAGCGAAAGGGCGATGTTGATGGTCTGGGCCTCGTCGTGCAGCAGGTACAGGGGCCAGATGTCATAGGTGCCGCCGGCGAGGTCGATTCGCGTCGGCGCTGACGAGTCGATACGCACGCGCGCATTATAATGGCGGCCCGATGTCCCTTCGGGCGTTCCGCCAGCATGTCGGCCGGCTGGCCGTCGTCGGCTTCGCCGGCCAGAGTGTGCCGGACGACCTCCGGCGGCTGGCCGCCGAGTTCGACCTCGGCGGCGTAATCTACTTCGCCAGGAACGTGGCCGACCCGACACAGGTGCGCGAGCTGTCGCGCGAAGTGCGTACGCTCCAGCGCGACTGGCCCTTCTGGGTGAGCGTCGATCAGGAGGGCGGCCGGGTCGCCCGCCTCAAACACCCGTTCACCGTGTGGCCACCGGCCGCGGCGCTCGGCCGGCGCGGCGACGACGGCCTGGCCGCCCGCTTCGCCGAGGCCCTCGCGCGTGAACTCCTCGCGGTCGGCATCGACCTCGACTACGTGCCCGTCCTCGACGTGCACACCAACCCCGCCAACCCGGTGATTGGCGATCGGGCGCTGTCCGATCAGGCCGAGGTCGTCGCCCGGATTGGCGAAGTGCTCGTACGGACGCTCCAGGGCAACGGCGTGATGGCGTGCGGCAAGCACTTTCCCGGCCATGGCGACACGATCGTCGACTCGCACGATGAGCTGCCGACGGTCGAGCACGAGCGGAGCCGGCTCGAGGCGGTCGAGTTCCTGCCGTTCCGCCGGGCGATCGCGGCCGGTGTCGCCACGATCATGACCGCGCACGTCGTCGTGCCGGCCTTCGATCCGGATCGGCCGGCCACGTTCTCGCGAACGCTCGTGACGTCGATGCTGAAGGAGACGATGGGGTTTGGCGGCGTCGTCGTGAGCGACGATCTCGGGATGAAGGCGGTGGCGGCCACGACGCCGCTCGCCGAGGCGGCCGTGGCGGCCATCGAGGCCGGTTGCGACGCCGTGCTGCTCT
>DATKDF010000266.1:0-5741 GCA_035512795.1 Vicinamibacterales bacterium | reverse complement strand
ACATCGACCTCGTCATCGACACCCGCAAGCGCTACTGGCCGCTGTCGCTCCAGCTCCCGGCCTGGGAGCAGATCTGTCAGACGAGGTAAAGCGCCCGAAGGACCTCAGGACTGATGTTCCCCCACATGCTCGTTGGATCGTTGTACGGCCGGCAGGCCAGGTTGGTCTTTTCACGTGAAGGACATGAAGAGGTGAAGGGCGTGAAGAACAGCCGATGCGCCCGGCGTCACCCGGCGGCTCTGCCGCCGGGTGGCGTGCCGCCACCTGCCGCGAACGAGACGAGGCGCAGGCAAACGAGCCCTGAGGATCGGGAGGCTCGCTTGCCTGCGCCTCGTCTCGTTCGCGGCAGGTGACGCCGGGCCAGGCAACCCCAACGTGACACGCGTGCTGCCTTCATGGCCTTCATGCCTCCATGACCTTCATGTGATCGCTTCGCGACTTCACAGGACCTTCAGAGTCTCTTAACGAGCTTCCTTCCAGGCGTACGTTCGTTGGCGCGGGTGAAGGCGGCGCGCGCCTCGTCGGTGCGGCCGAGGCGCGCGAGTTCTTCGCCGAGCAGTTCATGCGTCGGCTTGAAGATGCGCGGGGGACCGAACTCGAAGGGCTGCGCATCCTCGGCCGCGGCAGCAGCTTCGAGCAAGCGGATGCCCTCGTCGGCCCGGCCGTCGGCGATGGCGAGCAGGCCGCGGAGTTCGTCGGCCGGGATCTTCACCATCGCGTCGCTCGTCGGCCGCGCAACGAGGGCCCTCGCGGCAGACGGATCGCCCTGACGAAGCGCCGCAAAGGCGTTCACCCAGTCGTAGTGAAACCGGCGCCGCCCGACGGCCGGATCGGCGCCGGCTGGCGGCGTCCACGTCCACCGGTCGCGCAGCGTCCAGTCCTCGGTGTCGAGGATCTGTCGGGCCCGCATCGACAGGAAGTAGCCGATTTCCTCGGCCGTCGGCGCGCCGCTCACGCGCTCGTAGCACGCGTCGAGGAGCGCGGCGGCTTCGGCATGCTGGTCGAGCATCAGATGTCCGTATTGCAGCCAGGACGAGTAGTGTCCGCAGACGTTGGCGTGGCCGCCGTGTGCGGTGTTGCCGGCATCCTGCGTGTCGCGTGCGCGGATGTTGGCCGCCACGACGTCCTCCCACATGCCCATGGCGACGAAGATGTGGCTCGTCATGTGCTGTGCGTGGGCCGCGCCCGGTGCGATGTCGGCGTACTTCTGTGCAGCCGGCAGGCCGAGCGGCGCGTGAATCGGATCGTCGAAGGCGTGAATCAGGTAGTGCGCCGCGCCGGGATGATCGGGATTGCGATCGAAGACCGGCTGCGCCAGGGCCGCCGCGCGCATGTAGGTGGCAAAGTCCCGGACGCCGTCGCGGCTGCCGAGGATCGCCAGTGCGTGAAAGGCGCGCGCCTCGTCATCGTCCGGAAATCGTGCCGACAGGTCGGCCATCGCGGCCAGGTACGCCAGATCGCGATCGGTCTTGCCGCCCTCGCCGTACAGCGCCTCGACGGCGGCCAGGTAGCCCTTCTCGCGGTCGGTCGGCGCGGTCGCGGCCCGGTCGGCCGGCGTCGTGCCCAGCCGGGCCAGCGCCGCGAGCGCGGCATCGCGATCCACCTGCCGCCACAGCGGATGGTTGTAGGTCATGGCCTCGCCCCAGTAGGCGAGGGCGAACGACGGGTCGGCTGTCTGGGCTTCGCGGAACGCCCCGGCGGCCGTGTCGAACTCGAAGCTGTGCAGGAGCAGCACGCCGCGCGCGAAGGGTGCTTGTGCAGCCGCCGCGCCCGAGTTCGGAAAGGACAGGCTGCCAAGTCCGGCGACTTGCGTCAGCCCGGCCGGCTGGCCGGGACCGGCGCCGGCGGCGCACCCGGCCGCGACGAGGGCCGCGAGGGCGACCAGACCGGGAATCCTCATTCGCATGGCGTACCTCCCACCGGCCCAGCGTCGGGCGTGCAGGTGCCATCCTACGCCACGTGTTCGTCGAGCGGGCCGTATACTGGCCGCCGGAGGACAGCCATGACGAAGACTCGATCGGCAGCGTGGGGACTGACCCTGATCCTGGGCGGGGCCGCCGGCTGTGCCGGGACACCAGCCGAGCCGCCGGCGGCGGCACCTGCGACCGGCGATGCGGTCGCCGCGTCCGTCCGTCAGGCCTGGCAGGCTGCGCGAACGAACCTCACCGGGTCGGCCGAGGCGCTCACCGAGGCGGACTACGGGTTCCGCCCGGTCGACACGGTGCGGACCTACGGTCAGATCCTGACGCACATCGCCGGGGCCAACTACGTGTTCTGCTCGGCTGCGCGTGGCGAAGCGTCGCCACACGCCGAGTCGGCGTTCGAGGAGACGGTGACGACGCGCGAGGCCATCATCGCGACGCTGGCCGAGTCGTTGACCTACTGCGACGCGGCCTATGACGCGGCGACCGACGTGACGCTCGCCGAATCGATCACGCTGCCGTTCGGCCAGGGGACCGGTGCCCGCGCGCTGGCGCTCGTCGGCAACATCGGGCACCTCAACGAGCACTACGGCAACCTGGTGACCTACATGCGCATCCGGGGCGTCGTACCGCCATCGTCGCGGTGAGCATGGCTGCGGCGGGCGATCCGGTCCGCGCGCTGGCTGACCTCCTGGTGAGGTTCGGGCCGCGCGCGACGGCCGGGCAGGCCGAGCGTGAGCACCACAGTCGCGGGGAGTCGTACCACGCGCCGGCCCTGCCCGACATCGTCTGCTATCCGCAGACGACCGACGAGGTGCAGGCCATCATGCGGACGAGCGCGGCGTACGGCCTGCCCGTCGTACCGTTCGGTGCCGGCACGTCGCTCGAGGGCCACGTGCACGCCATCAAGGGCGGCATCGCGATCGATTTCCGCGAGATGAACCGCGTGCTCCGGGTGAGCGCCGACGACCTCGATGCGACGGTCGAGGCCGGCGTGCGCCGCAAGCAGCTCGGCAAGGCGCTCGACGGCACGGGACTCACGTTCTTCGTCGACCCCGGGGCCGACTGCACCCTCGGGGGCATGGCCGCCACACGCGCATCGGGGACGACCGCCGTGCGCTACGGCACGATGCGCGAGAACGTGCTGGGGCTGACCGTGGTCCTCGGCGACGGGACGGTGATCCACACCGGATCGCGCGCGCGCAAGTCGGCGGCCGGCTACGACCTGACGCGTCTGTTCGTGGGCTCGGAGGGGACGCTGGGCGTCATCACGGAGGTCACGCTGCGGCTGCACGTCCTGCCCGAGGCGATGTCGGCGGCGGTCTGCGCGTTTGCCACGATCGGCGGTGCGGTCGACACGGTCATCCGCACGATCCAGTCGGGCGTGTCCGTGGCGCGGATCGAGCTGCTGGACGCCGTCCAGGTGGCGGCCGTCAACCGCTATGCCAGGACGTCCTACGCCGAGGCGCCGACGCTACTCTTCGAGTTCCACGGCTTCAACGACCGCCAGGTGCGCGACGAGGCCGTCTTCGTGCAGGCGCTGGCGACCGAGCACGGCGGCAGCGGGTTTCAGTGGGCGATCCGGCCCGAGGACCGTGCGCGGCTCTGGCAGGCGCGCCACGACGCGTACTTCGCCGCCCTGGCGCTGCGGTCCGGATCCACGGGCCTGACGACCGACGTCTGTGTGCCGATCTCGCGGCTGGCCGAGTGCATCCTGGAGACGCAGCAGGACAATGCCAGCGCCCCGTTTCCGGCGCCCCTCGTGGGACACGTCGGCGACGGGAACTTCCATGTCGTTTATGTGCTCGATCCGAACGCCCCCGGGGAGCTGGCCACGGCATTGCGCCTGTCCGACCGCATGGTGGCGCGGGCGCTGGCGATGGGCGGCACGTGCAGCGGCGAGCACGGCGTCGGCCTGGGGAAGCAGCGCTATCTGGCGGACGAGCACGGTCCGGCGCTCGACACCATGCGTGCGATCAAGCGCGCGCTCGATCCCGACAACCGCCTGAATCCGGGCAAGACCATCCCGGCCTGAGGTCGCTCCTTCATGCGCATCGCTCTCGTTCAGCAGCACGCCACGAGCGACGGCGACAACAACCTGGCCCGCGCGGTGGCGGCCACGCGCGAGGCCGCGCACGCCGGCGCCGCGCTCGTCGCGTTCGCCGAGCTGGCCTTCACCCGGTTCTGGCCGCAGTACCCGGCGTCGGGGGACGTGCGGCGCCTGGCCGAGCCGGTACCGGGGCCCACGACCGACGTGTTCGCGGCCCTGGCTCGCGAGCTCGGTGTCGTGGTGATTCCGAACCTGTACGAACAGGCGGGCGATGTCGCCTACGACTGCTCGCCGGTCATCGATGCCGACGGTTCGATTCTCGGGCGCACGCGGATGGTGCACATCACCGAGTCCCCGTGCTTCCACGAGCAGCAGTACTACGCGCCCGGTGACCTCGGCGCGCCGGTCTTCGACACACGAGCCGGTCGTGTGGGCGTCGCCATCTGCTACGACCGCCATTTTCCGGAGTACATGCGGGCGCTCGGCGTGGCCGGCGCCGAGCTGGTCGTCGTGCCGCAGGCCGGGCTGGTCGACGAGTGGCCCCCGGGCCTCTTCGAGGCGGAACTCGCCGTGCCAGCGTTTCAGAACGGGTATTTCGTCGCACTCTGCAATCGGGTGGGCGCCGAGGACCGGCTGGTGTTTGCCGGCGAGTCGTTCGTTTGCGGGCCGGATGGCTCGGTGCGGGCGCGGGCGCCGCGCGGTGAGGACGCCCTGCTTGTCGCGGATCTCGACCTGGCCGAAGTGGCGAGGTCTCACGGCCGGCGGACCCTCATGCGGGACCGCCGACCGGATCTCTATGCCACCTGGCTGGCGCGCTAGCCGCGCCGGCTACTGCGCCCGCCCGCGCGACGCCACCGGGACGAAAGTGGTCAGGGCACGATCTCGACGAACGTCGCCAGCACGGTGACGCCGTCGACCATCCTCACGCCGCGAACCTTGAGCCGGGTCCCGTTGACCAGCGCATCGCACGGGGAGCCAGAGAACCGCGTCCAGTCATTGGCCAGAAACGTCGTCGTGCCGATGGTGAACCGCGCCTCGGGATACCCGCCCGTGACGTCGGCGGCCTCGCCGTCGGCGTCGACGTCGAGGGTATTGCGCGTGATCTGGATCTCGGTGACGTCGACCGAGACATCCGGCCGCTGCGTGCCGAACATGCGGACGACCAGGTTGGTGCGCAGGATGTCGAGCGGCAGCAGGTCGTCGAGCCGCTTGACGATCGTCGTGCTGTTCGTGTGGAACAACCGGCCACCGCCCTGGATGTCGAGGTCCGGCGAGCCGCCGGCGATCGAACCGATCACGATTTCGATGTTGATGGTCGACGGTGCCGGTTCACCGGCCGTCGGGCCCTCGGCCGGCCAGCTGCACGGCGGGGGCGGCGGCGGTGGGGGCGGCGTGCCCGCGTCCGGCGGCGGCTGAATCACGCGACTGTTGACGTGCATCCGCCGCGCGTAGACGTGATCGCTTCGGCGTTCGCCCTGGACCTCGACACGCACGCCGTTGGCCAGGTGCGCAAACACGCTCTGGCCGAAGAACTCCGTGGCCGAATCGCCCTGCACGGCCGTGGTGCCGACCACGAACGAGAAGGCGTCCGGGGTGCCCACCAGTTGGCCGACGGTCCCGTCGACGTTTGCCGGCTTGCCTGGCTTGGCCGGTTTCGCGTCGAGTGCCTCGTTGCGCGGCACCGACGACGGCGCGGCGGGATTGATCTCGGCGCAGGCCACTGAGAGCAGGCCTACAGATATGACAAGCAGGGACAAGCGGCGCACGTT
>DATKDF010000265.1:0-26946 GCA_035512795.1 Vicinamibacterales bacterium | reverse complement strand
GCCCTGCTCGAAAAGCAGGTCGAGGGCGCCGGTCTGCTGCACCGGCGGCGCCCCGACGCGCGGTCCGGCCGCGACGACATCGGCGCCGGATAACGTGGCCGCCAGGACGGCTGCCAGGAGCAATCGCTCAATCATCATCGATATACCAGGATGCGTTCGGCGCGGCCGTCGTAGATGAAGAGCCCGCCCGACCGGTCGACGAGCAGCGCCTCGGCGCGATCGAACCCGCCGCTCTGCCGCGGAGCCGTGTGGACGGTCATCAGGCGGTAGCCCGCCGCGGCCGACGGCGCGCCCTCGGGCTTCGGCGCCGGGTGCGGACTGAACACGGCAACCGCATTACGACCGAGCACGTACAAGTGACCGAAATCGTCGAACGCCACGTCGACCGGGTCTCGCAGGTCGAGCCCACCCGACCGCAGGGCCACACGGGCCAGGGCCTTGCCCGCGCCGTCGAAGACGAGTACTTCGCGGCCGTCCCGCTCGATGGCGGCCACCTCGTCACGGCCGCCGAGCGCGAAGCGCGTCACGCGCGCGGTCGCAAACACGCCCGCGTAC
Organism: Vicinamibacterales bacterium; assembly: GCA_035512795.1. GTDB lineage: Bacteria > Acidobacteriota > Vicinamibacteria > Vicinamibacterales > SCN-69-37 > DATKDF01. Next base: position 26,391 of record DATKDF010000265.1, on the reverse strand, counting down.
TTGCCGTCGCGTTCGAAGCGATGGATGGCCCGCTGATCCTCGTCCATGACCAGCCACTGGCCGTTCGACGTCTGCAGCGCGTCCACGATCTTGTCGAGCGCCCGCGCCCCGCCCTCGTTGTCCGGCAGGAGGATCGCCACGCTGTCGCCCTGCAGAGGCTTGAGCGACGCACTGTCAATGGCTACGGGGTTGCCCGCGACATCGGCCGTCAGCCCGCGGAAGCGCGTGAACACGGGAAGCCGATCGGTGCTTCCGGGATCGAGCACCCCCATGCCGGACCGGCTGGACCAGTAGATGCGCTGCTGTGGCGTGCGCACGAGACGCACGACGTCACGCAGGCGCGCCGGCCCGATCGTCTCGGTCGACAGGGTCAGCGCCGTGCCGGCCGGTGCGCGCACGTACAGGCGGTGCAGGAGGGTGATCCGGTCGAGCGCGATGGCGGCCGCATCCGATTCCGGCCAGCGATTGCGGACCTGCTGCAGTTCCTCCATCGCCAGCACCGGCCGCCCGAGCGCGACGAGCACGCGGCCCGCCGCCAGATACGCTTCGGCGGCGGCCTGCCCGGCCGGATACTCGGCCGTGACGCGGCCGAGGTTGGCGAGCGCGTCATCGAGCCGGCCCGACAGGTAGAACGTCTCGCCCGACAGTTGCAGCGAACGGGCCACGGCGTCCGACGTCGGAAACAGCCGGATGACGCGATCGAAATTGGCGAGCGCCGCATCGAGATCGGCCGCCTGTCGGCTCCGCGCCAGCGCCAGCCGGCCGGCCATCACGTAGCCGTCGGGCGCCGAATCGGAGGTCGCGTAGTTGCGGAGGAGCGCGTCGACGGCCGCCGCGGCCTGGACGGGATCGCCGGCGATGTCGAGGAAGTAGCGCGCGATCTCGAGCAAGGCATCGTCGGCGACCGAAGTGGAGGCGTGGGTCTCGGCGACGGCCCGAAAATCCTTGAGCGCCTCGAGGTAGTTGCCCTGCCGCAGAAACGCGCGCCCGCTCTCGAGCTGGCGCCGCGCCACCTGCTCCTCGTTGGCCGCCTGGCGGGCGGTCGGGGCCGGGGCCGAGAACAGCACGAACGCGGCAGCGACGCTGGCACCGACGCGGCATCTGACGGTCACGCGATCAATCCCCCGGAGCTCGGAACTCAACCTTGGTCAACTGGCCTGGCGCCACCGTCGTCGTCTGACGATCGGTCCGGCCGTCGTCGCATCGGATTTCCACCGTGTGCCGGCCCGACGCCACAGCCCTGCCGGCCAGCGGGATGTAGCCCAGATCCTGCCCCGCGATGAACACCTTGCAGGTTTCGACCACCGAAAACACCGCCAGTTGGCCGGGCGCCGGCAGTTCCACGGTCACGCGGGCCCGCTGGAAGTCTATCGGCAGCGGCTCGTTCAGCAGATACTGCGAACTGCGCGCGAGGACACGCCCCTCGGCCGGCTGAATCGTCAGATCGTGCTCGGTGGCGGCGGCCGAGAGAACCGTGCTGCCCCGGACGATCTCGAACGGATAGCCGGCCGTGGCCGTCAGGCGCACCGGCCGGGGCTCGGCCCGCAGCCGGAACGCGCGGCTCCCCGACCCCAGGTCGGCCTCGGTGATCTCGCCGGTGAGCGGTTGGTGTCCGTCGAGCGACAGCCGGATCGCAGCCGGCAACGTGCCGGTCAGCGTCACGTCGGCCGGGGTGACCTGCCCGGTTTCGACGCCGTTGAGCGCGATGCTGGCCCCGGCCGGCTCGGACGTGATCTGCAGGGACGTCGGCACGGCCGCCGCCGGCGCAGTGCCACCGCTCGCGGAGGTGGCCGCGCTGCCGGCCGGATCGGCCGGCGCACCCGACGGCCGCCCGAAGCTCGCCCAGGCCATCGCCAGGCCGCCGACGACAATGATGAACCCGCCCATCAGGAGCAGCGGATTGATCCGCGTGACAGGCGCGCCGCCCGGCGCGGCATCGGCGGCCGCCTCGGCTGCCGACTGGCGCATCTTCACGTTTGACGCGCTCGGCGCGTTGGTCGACGGCCGCGGCATCGTCGCAAACAGCTGCGTCACGACCTCGGATCCGCCCCCCACCTGCCCGTCGTCCGACTTGAGCGGCAGGTCGAGCATCAGCCGGACCGTCTGCAGGTCCGAAGCCATCTCCTGCGCGCGCGGGTAGCGATCGGCCGGGTTCTTCTCAAGAGCCCGGGCGACGATGTCGGTAATCGCCTCCGGCAGGTCCGGCAGAGCGCTCCGGAGTTCCGGCGCGTCGGTGTGCATGATCTGGTAGGCCACCGAGGTCGGCGAGTCGCCGACGAAGGGCCGGTGCCCGGCCAGCAGTTCATAGAGGAGCACGCCGGCCGAGAACAAGTCGGCGCGGCCATCGACCGGCTGGCCCATGATCTGCTCGGGCGCCATGTAGCTCGGCGTGCCCATCACGGTGCCCGACTGGGTGAGCGAACTGGCGGTGAAACGGGCGATGCCGAAGTCGAGAATCTTGACGGTGCCGTCTTCGAGCAGCCGGACGTTGCCGGGCTTCACGTCGCGGTGGACGATGCCCTGGTCGTGCGCGTAGGCCAGGGCCTCGCAGAGCTGGGCGACGATGTCGAGTTTCTGGCCGAGCGACATCGGCGCCTGCGACTTGAGCATCTCGTCGAGGTCCTTGCCGCCGAGCAGCTCCATCACGATGAACGGCGCGCCGTCGATCTCCCCGAGCTCGTGGATGGTGACGATATTCTTGTGGGCCAGGCGGGCGACCGCGCGGGCCTCACGCTGGAACCGCTCGCGGGCCGAGTGGTCGCGCGTGAAGTCGAGATGCATCATCTTCACGGCCACGTCGCGCTCGAGCGAGGGATCGTGGCCCCGGTAAAGCACGCCCATTCCGCCCCGACCGATGAGGTCGAGGATCTCGTAACGCCCGATCTGCCTTGGGATTCCGGACATCGTGTGGCTGTCGCCGCTACAATTTACCGCACAAGACTGAAATCGCAAGTGTCCTCCCCCGAAGAGGGCTCCGCGGCCGGGCCGCATTCAGGCGGGCGGCAGTGGCAGAATGAAGGCTCGACCCGGATGCCAGTTCGCCTGCTCAACCCGATCCTTGCGCTCGTCTTCGCGGTGACGGCGGCACTTGCGGCGCCCGCCGGGCTCCCCCGCCAGGTCCGTGAACCGGGTGCGGCGTGGGCCGAACTCGGCGACTGGCTGTCGCTCGTGGCAACCCACTCGCCGGGCGAACGCGACCGGGCGGCCGACGAGGCCGCGCGGCTGTCGAACGACGCGCTCGGTGCCATCCTCGACCAGTTACAGCAGGCACGCGGTCGGCTCGACGAGGCGCGGACCTCGCGCCTTCGGCCCACCTCGTCGATCGCGACGCGCGACGGCCGCCCAGTCGCGGTCGCCGCCGTGGGCCACCTGCTGACCGTGCAGCCGGAGGCGCTCGACCGGTTCCTGTCGGATCGGTCCACGGGCGGCCGGACGGACGTGGACGCGGCCCTCGGCCGGCTGCTCGGGCGGGCCGCGCTCCTGCACGCCGACGTCGCGGTCGTCGTCCCGCCGATGCTGCGCCTCGTGCGCGACGACGACCCGACGGCCCAGGCCACGCTGCGCGTCACCGACGGCCGGGCCGACGGCGTCGAGCGGGGCGCCGAGAGCCACGTGACGGTCCATCTGCGATTCGGCAACCGGCTGATGGAACTCGCGTCGGTGCGCGCGCCCGACGCGGCCGCCCTGGGCGCCTGGTATCGCGGCGTGGCCGCGGTGCAGCTGCACGGCGAGATGTACGGCGATGCGCTGCGGCACCTCGAGGATGCGCGCCGCGTCTTGCCCGACGACCCGGTCGTGCTCTTCTACAGCGGCACGCTCCACGAGGTGTTGGCGCTGCCGCGTACACAGAGCGTGGTGCAGTCACTGGACCTGCCACCCGGCATGGTGCACGAACTGCGCGGCACGATCGACGAGCTTCGTCGCGCCGAGCGGTTCTACCGCGCCTCGCTCCGCCTCGATCCCGCGCTCGTGCCGGCCGCCGTGCGACACGGACGCGTGCTCCAGCAACTGGGCGCACACCACGAGGCGCGAACGGTGCTGGAGCGGGCCGGCCCGCGCATCGCCGACCGGCCGACCCAGTACCTGGCGTCGCTCTTTCTCGGTGACGCGCTCGCGTCGCTCGGCGACCACGCCGCCGCCGAGGGGCACTACGCCCGCGCCGCGGCGCTCTACCCGCGCGCCCAGACACCGGCCCTCGTCCGCAGCGCTCTGGCGCGTGCCGCGGGCGATCGCGAGGGGGCAATCGCCCACCTCCGCGAGACGCTCTCGCACCCGGTCGATCCCACCGTCATCACCGACCCGTGGCGCACGTATGCCACCACCCACGTCGCCGACGCGCCGGCCCGCCTGGCGACCCTGCGCGCGATCCTCGCGGGAGTCGCCCGATGACGCGGCCCGGCGCGCCGGCAACGGCCGTCGCCCTGACGGCGCTGGCGGCGGCCGCCCTCGCCGCTGCCGGCCCGCCGCAGTTTGCCGTCCGCGTCGATGCCGTTCGGGTCGACGTCCTCGTCACCGAAGCCGGCCGGATCGTCACCGGCCTCGGGCCCGGGGACTTCGAGGTGCTCGACAACGGCGTGCCCCAGACGGTGGACGTCGTCAGCTTCGGTGAACTGCCGATCAACGTGATCCTCGCGCTCGACATGAGCGAGAGCATCGGCCCGCGGCTGCGCCTGCTCCGAAACGCCGGCCGGTCGCTCGTCGGTGCGCTGCGGCCAGGCGATCAGGCCGCGCTCATCACCTTCAGCCACGCCGTGGCGCTCGCCGCCGACCTGTCGACCGAGACCGCCGCCGTGCGCCAGGCGCTCGACCAGGTGGCGGCCTTCGGCGAGACGGCGCTCGTCGATGCCGCCTACGCCGGCATCGTGCTGGGCGAATCGGACCAGGCCCGCTCGCTGCTCATCATGTTCAGCGACGGCCTCGACACGGCCAGCTACCTGCATCCGTCAGCCGTGCATGACATGGCGCGACGCACCGACACCGTCGTCTATGCCGTCTCGGCGAACATCCCGGCCCGGGCGACGTTTCTCCGGGAACTGACGCGGCTCTCGGGCGGCGCCCTCCTCGAAGAGACCAGCGTCACCAGTCTCGACGCCGCCTTTCTCGACATCCTCGACGAGTTCCGGCACCGCTACCTGCTGAGCTACGCGCCGCGAGGCGTCACACCCGGAGGGTGGCACGAGATCACGGTACGCGTCCGCGGGCGTCAGGCGGAGGTCCGGGCACGCCCGGGCTATCTGGCCGGCTCGTGACCGCCGTGCGCGCCCGTTTCCCTGTGCTGCGGCGTCTCCTGGCGTCGCCGGCGTTTGCCGTCTTTGCGGTGGCCTCACTCGCACTCGGCATCGGCGCGACGACGGCGATTTATGCCGTGGCCGACGCCGTGCTGTTCCGACCCCTGGCGATTGCCGACCTCGACGAGGTCGTCAACATCTATCACCACGATCCGGCGCGTGTGACGGCCGGCCACCAGATCGCGCTGTCCTGGCCGGACGCGCTCGACATCCGGCGCGGCGCCACGGTGTTCTCCGATGTCCTCTTCTGGTCGCGCTTCAATGCGCCGCTCACCGGACGGGGGACGTTCACCCCGGTCATCGGCGAACTGGTGAGCGGCAACTACTTCGCCTTTATCGGGGCCGAGCCGCTTATCGGCCGGACGCTGCAGCCAGCCGACGATGGGCCGGGCGCTCTGCCGGTCGTCGTCGTCGGCGAGTCGTTCTGGCGCCACGTGCTCGGCGGCGACCCGGATGTCGTCGGTCAGACGATCACGCTCGGCCTGCTGCGAGTGCAGGTCGTCGGTATCATGCCGGCACGCGTCCGTGGCGTCGATATGCCCAACGTGATGCCGACCTCAGCGTGGCTGCCGATCGCGCAGGCCGAGGCGCTCGGCATCCTTCGCGAGCCTGGTGCGCGGCACGATCGGGAAGAGCGCTGGGTGCTCATGAAGGGGCGGCTCGTCGACGGACGGTCGGTCGACGAGGCGCGCCTCGAGGTCGCGGCCATCGGCCGGAGTCTCGATCAGGCGGTGCCGATCGGATCGGCCGAGCGGCGCGCGGCGAACCGGCCTGAAGACGTGCGCGCCTTCGCCGTGTCCCGCGCGGCCGATCTGCACATGCACGAATCGGTGGATCGCGTGGCCGTGCCCACCGGCCAGGCCGTGCTCGTGGCCGTCGGGCTGGTGCTGCTCGTCGCCTGCACGAACCTCGCGAACCTGCAACTGGCGCGCGGTGCCGCCCGCCAGCGGGACGTCGTCGTGCGACGCGCCCTCGGCGCCACGCCGATGCAGGCCGCGGCCGGACTGGCTGCCGACAGCCTGGCCCTGTCGCTCGCCGGCGGCCTGGCAGGCCTGGTCGTCGCGACAGGACTCATCGGGCTCATGGCGGGACGCCTGTCGATCGGGAGTGGCGTCACCCTGACGGTCGAGCCCGAGCTGACCTGGCGAGTGGGCGCGGCTGCCCTGGCCGCCACGGCTGCCGCGGCTCTGGTGTTCGGATTGATCCCGGCATGGCACCTGTCGCGCGCCGGGCTGCGAACGCTGCTCGACGCACATGGCGGCGGCGCCGTGGAGCGATGGCGCGGCCGCCGGTTGCTCATCACGGCACAGGTGGCCGTCTCGATCGCACTGCTCGTGCCCGGTGCGCTGCTGCTGCGACAGGCGATCGGCAAGATCGCGCACGACCCGGGATTCAATCTGGATCGACTGGCCGCCGTTCAGGTCAATCACCAGGCAGTGGATCGACTGGTCGCCGCCACCGCACCCGCAACTCCCGAGCGTGAGGCGATCCGTCTCGACGAGATGACCCGGGCCGTTGCCGCCCTGCGACGCACGCCCGGCATCGCGAGCGCGTCGCTGCTCAACCGGCTGCCAATCCTCTTCAGTACCACGGTCGCCGCCGCCCGAATCGACGATGCCCCGCAGGCGCCTGGTGAGCGGCGACAGACACCGAGCCTCGCCGACCTGCAGCGGGTCGTATATGTCACGATGGGCGACGAGTCGGTTTTTGACACGCTCGGCGTGACCCTGCTGTCGGGCCGGCCGTTCACCCGGCCCGAGGTGGAGTCGCGTGCGCCAGTCGTGGTCGTCAGCCGCACCGCCGCACACACGGTCTTCGCGTCGGACGCCATCGTGGGCCGCACGGTGTTCGTCGGTGCCGATCCGGTGACGATTGTGGGCGTGGCGGCCGACACCGATTGGGCGAGCATCGGTCGCCGCACCTATGCCAGCATCTACCGGCCCGGGACGCCCGCGATGAGTGCCCCGTTTGTCATCGCGGCCCGTGCGGCCGGCGAGCCGCGGGCCTCGCTCGACGCGATTCGCACGGTGCTCCGGGATCTGGACCCCGAGCTGCCAATCGCCGACGCGGTCACCGGCCCCGACATCCGGGCGCGGCAGACGCTCTTCGATCGATTGGGCGCCCGCTTGATGACCCTGTTCGGCGGCGTGGCGCTGCTGCTCGCCCTCACCGGGCTGACCGGACTGCTCACGTGCATCGTCACCAGCCGCCGACGCGAGCTGGGCGTCCGCATGGCCCTCGGCGCCGACCGACGGCGCATCGTCAGGCTCGTCCTCGTCGACGGCCTGCGTCCGGTCGTGATCGGCGGCACGCTCGGCCTGCTTGCCGGAGCCGGCCTCGCGAGCCTGCTGGGTTCGTCGTTCTACCGGCTCACCGGCATCGACTGGATCGGACTGGCCGCGGTCACCGTCCTCCTCATACCCGCCGCCGCCGTCGCCTGCTATCTGCCGGCCCGGCGTGCGGCAGCGCTCGAACCAGCGCAGACGTTACGCGACGGCTGAGAAGCAACCCACCGCGGTTCCCGGATTCCTACCGCATGACCCTGAACCCGAGGAGCCGCCGGTGTGTCGTGTCGCCGACCCGACCGCTGATGTCCAGTACGTAGTCGGCCGGCGCGAGCCCGAGCAACCGGAACTCGGCCCGAACGAACGGCGGTTGCCCGGGCACGTCCGTCACGGTGATCTCGAGCGGACGATCGTCGCCGGCGGCATTGACGAGCCGCACGGTGCGGTCCTCGATCGGGCCCGAGAGCGGCCACTCGACGCGCACGCGTTCGGTGCGCTGGAACTGCAGTTCCGCCGCGGGAACAAACGGTGCGTTCGGCAGGGAGCCGGCGCGCGTGATCTCGGCCACCCCGATCGGGTTGTCGTCGGCTTCGGGCACGTCGGCAAACTCCGAGAGTTCGCCTGACGGTCCGGTCACCCGCACGCTCAGTCGGAGGCCCGACCGATCGCGGGGAACGTCGACCAGCACCCGGCTGGCCCGTGTGCCCGGCTCGATTCGGCCTTCGCCCCGCGCAACGTCGCCTCCCTGACCGTCGCGCACGACCACGGTCACCGACGCGCCCTCGCGCCAGCGACCGCTCGTCACGGTGCCCGACGCCACCTCCGCCGTGACGTCGAGGCCGGCCGGGCGCCAGACCGGCCGGACGTAGAGCCGCGTGGTCTCGCGCAACCGCTCCAGGGCGTCGAGCGCGCGCATCACGTCGGTCCGTTCCGGCACCGCCGCGTCGCCCCGCGCGAGGTCCTCGGCCGACGGCGGGTAGTACTCGCGGCGCACATCGAGATCGACCCCTCGTTGCGAGGTCCTCACCCGAATCGTCCGTGCACCCCGATCGGTCGGACCGGCCGACGATCGATAGCCGAGCATGTAGTAGCCCGACTGGTGGGTCACGACACGGCCGAGGCCGGCAGTCAGATCGTTCGTGAAGATCGACAGCCCGTCGGTGTCCTCGGCCAGCCCGCGGAACTGACCGCTCGGATCGTTGAACAGGCTGCGCGTGCCCGGCGGCATGATGTAGAGCGCCACGTTGGCCGCGCGCGAGAGCTCGGGCAGTTCCTGGAATCGGCGGCGGAAGTCGATGCCGCCCAGCCGGCGTGATTCGGCCGCACACGCGTCGCTGGCCGACCGCAACCCCGACGGCGGCTGAAATGACCCACGCCCGCCCTGGTCGGCGGCCGGCGCGCCGGGGGCCGGCGCCGGCAGTCGATTGATCAACATGACGTTCGGCCACCGATCGGCCACGACGATCACGTTCTTCCGCTCCTGCCGGATCGCCGACAGCCGAACGATCAGCTCCTCGAGCCGCGACAACGTCCGGTCGAACCGCCAGAGCGCGAGCAGGCCACTCGCCCCCCGGCCGGTTGGCATCGAGCACGACTGCAGCAGCGTTTCGTCGTCGCCGATCGTCGGCGTATCGAGCATGCCCCAGGACCGGCCGATGGTCATCGCCATGGCGGCCTCATGCGTGGTGCGGCCGAACGTGAGCAGTTCCGGGGACTGCTGGGGCGTGAGCACACCAAACAGGTCGCGCGGCCCCAGTCCGTCGCGCAGGAAGTCGAGCAGCGGCTGGCGGGCGCGGAGCGCGCCCTCCCAGGTGACATGGTAGGTGTCGAGAAAAATCACGAAGACGCGATTCTGTGGATCGGCCGCCATCCGCATCGCCTCTCGCGGGTCGCGCGGATCCAGTTCCTCGGCCGTTGCCTCATCCGCAAACCGGACGAACTCGAACGTCTCGATGGTCTGCGCGGTGCCATCCTCGAAGACCTGGAAGTCGTCGCGGGTGAGCCCCTCGACCACCTGTCCGCTCCGGCGCGGGTAGACGTCGACGCGGACGATGTCGGTGGCGACGCGAAAGGTCGGCCGCTGGGGCGGCGTCTGCGGCGGATCCTGCCCGCGGTGCGCCCCGGCCGGCAGCGTCGCGACTGCCACCCCCAGGGCCAGCCCGCACGCGAGCCGGACCACCGGCCGGATCCTGTCGTGTGATCGGACCAGCATGTCTCCTCGTCTCTCCGAAGCGCGTGGCGGGATCGAGTGTATCAACCCCACGGGCCCACGGGCCCACGGGGCCCGACGGCCGCCGGGCGGACCGGCGCAGGGGCCTCAGCGGATTGACGACGTCACGGGCACCGCGTTGCGCAGGGCGGCATAAAACGCGGCCGCCAGCACCTGATTCCCCGCCGGCGTCAGGTGCAGGCCATCGGGCCCGACGAGCGTCGGGGCCTGGCCGAAGAAGGCGTCGTCGGCGGCGACGAGCAGGGCGCCTTCGGCCGCGGCCACCTGCCGGATGAGCACGTTGGCCTGGAGGATGACGGCCGGCTCGATCTGCCGCGGACCCGGCTGTGACGGCGTCAACGTGCTGACGAGGACGTGCGGCACACCGGCCAGGCGCGCCGCGCGAATCATCGTGCGCAGGCCCTCCGCCACGGGCGCCGCACCGGCCATGCCGAGCGTAAACAGGTCGTTGTAGCCGACAAGCAGAAGGAGACCGCCGGGCTGCTGCGCCATCACGACACCGGGCAGCCGGGCGACGGCCTCGGTGATGCGCTCGCCACTGACGCCCTGATTGATGACGATGATGCCCTGGCCGGGAAAGTCGGTGTCGAAGCGCTCCTGCAGCCGCGTCGGGTAGGCATTGGGCGTATCGATGATGAGCAGCATCGCCTCGCCGAACGGCACACCCGTCTCGCCACGGGTGACGCTGTCGCCAAACGCGACGATGCGCTTCAGCGCGAACATCGCCGGCGTGAGCGTGACCGTGAACCCGCACGACACGTCGCGCCCGATGCGGTCGACGGCCTGACACATGACGGGCGTCGTGCCCAGGGTGAACGTTGCTCCTGGTGCCGGCGTGCAGACGACCTCGGCCACCGCCGTGTCGCCGGCCGCCTGCGGCAGCGGAAACGAGACCGGCGCGGCTGCCCCGATGACGCCCGCGACGGTCAGTGGCGCCGGGCACAAGAGCCCCGGCGACGCCGACGACCATCGTGCCGGCGCCGGCGACGTGGGCGTCCCGGTGCAAGCCGCGGCCAGCACCACGAGCGACAGGGCAACGTGAACCGCGCGTCCCACGGCTCACGATGATTCCACGGACACGGCCCACCGGGGAATACCGGTGTTGATGCCCGCGGGAACCAGCGCCGATAGCCCGGGGGATGTTCGACAGGCGGCCGGCGGCCGACGAGGCCGGCTTTACGATGATCGAGGCTCTCATCGCGGGCGGCGTGATCCTCGTCCTTGTGGCGATGGCCGTGCCGGGCCTGCTGCGGGCGCGACTGACGGCCAACGAGGTCGGCGCGATAGCGTCGCTCCGGGTGACGGCAGCGGCCCAGAAGGCGTATGCCGCCGCGTGCGGGGAGGGCCGGTACGCGGCCACGTTTGTTGTGCTCGGCACGCGCGGGCCGGCCGGGGCCCCGCCGTTCATCTCGGATGATTTCGGCCTGGTCGTCGCGCCGGTTCGCACGGGGTACGCCTTCACGCTCGGCCCCGGACAGGATGCGACGCCCGGGCCGCCCGACTGCGGTGGCACCGCCACGGTCTCGACCTACTATGCCAGTGCCGTGCCCTTGACCATCGGCCGCACCGGCACCCACTCGTTTGCCGTCAACGGGCGAAGCGTGATCTGGGAACGCGCCGGCGACGTCGCCCCGGCCGAGCCATTCGGCACCCCGGCACGACCCATCGATTGACGGGCGCCCCGCGCCGTAGAATCACCGTGTGAAGACACTCGTCGTGCTGGCCGTGGTCATCGCCACGACCGCCTGCGGGCGCGAGCCCGCGCCGGTCGAAGAACAGGGTCCGGCCGCCGTCGTCGTCGGCGTCGCCACGGTGGGTCGACGGTCGCTCCAGGAGACCGTGTCGACAGCCGGCCAGGTCGTGCCGGCCGTCAGCGCCGACTGGACGATCTACGCACCGCAGGCCGCCATCATCGCGGACCTCCCACGGACGGTGGGCGAAGAGGTGGCCGCGGGCGACCTGCTGGTCCGGTTCGAAATCGCCGAGCAGGTGCAGAACGTCACGCTGCGCCAGATGGCCGCGGCCGACGCCGCCGCGCGGGCCGATCAGGCGCGCGCCGACGTCAATCGCCTCTCGCCGCTGTTCGAACAGGGCGTTGTCGCCCGGAATGTCATCGAGGCGGCGCGCGCGGAACTGTCGTCGGCCGAAGCGGCCCGGAAGACCGCGGACGCGTACCTCGAAGAAGCGCGGCTCGTGCAGGAGACGTCACGCATCACCGCCCGGTTCGACGGTCTGGTGGCCGAGGTCTGGAAGACGCCCGGCGAAATCGCCACCGGCCTCGACACCGACCCGGTGCTGCGCGTGATCGATCCCACGCGCCTCGAGGTCATGTTCGAACTGCCCATCGAGCAGGCCCTCCGCGTACGCGAAAGCCACCCGGCCACCGTGCTCACGTTGACGGCCGGCTCCTTCACGGCGCTCGTCACGCGCCGGCCCGTCGGCATGCTCGTCGAGGCGAGCAGGGCGGCCGTGCGGTTGACCGCACCTGAACTCGGGACACTCGCCCTCAATGACATCGTGCATGTCGATCTCGTGCTCGAGGAACGGATCGACGTTCTGGTGGTGCCGATCGAGGCCGTCCAGCAGGACGGCACGGCTGCCTACGTGATGACCGCCGACGCCGACAGCGTGGCCCGGCGCCGCCCCGTCCGCACGGGACTCTCGGCCGGCGGGTTCGTCCAGATTCTCGAGGGTCTCGACGAGGGTCAGCAGGTCATCGTCCAGGGGCTCACCGATGTCAACGACGGCACGGCCATCCTCGTCGGCCGGTAGTTCTTCCACTGGACGAGTAGTTTTGCGCACCCTCGGAGGGCCCACCTGGACCCGATCGGCCGCAGGATCACGCGACGTCGGTGGTGTACGTTTTGCGTAATCTCCCGTCACATGCCGCGCGTCTGGACCATCGTGCTGGCCGCGGGCCACGGGCGGCGCCTCGCTGAAGTCACCGGGGGACTGCCCAAGCAGTTCTGGTGCGCCCGGGGTCAAACGACGCTGCTCGAGAACACCCTCGAGCGCCTGGCCCCCCTGACGGCCCCGGAGCGCACCGTCGTCGTCGTCGACAAGAGCCATGAACCGTACGTCCGGCCTCTCGGGCTCGGCGCAGAACACGTGCTGTTCCAGCCGCGCGACCGGGGAACGGCCGCCGGCGTGCTTCTGTCGATCCTGCCGATCCTCGACGCCGACCCGGATGCGGTCATCGTGATGAGCCCGGCCGACCACGGCGTCGGCCAGGTCGGCCTGTTCAGGAGTGGGATCGCCAAGGCCGTCTCGCGGGTCGCGCGCCGCGGCTCGGGCATTGTCCTGGCGGCCGCCGAACCGAGTGCGGTTGATGGCAGCTTCGGCTGGATCCAGCCGGGACGCCCGTCTCGAAACCCCGCCTTCCGGGCGGTTGCCGCGTTCGTCGAGAAGCCGGGACCGGCGCGCGCCCGGGCGCTGCTGCAGAGGGGCGCCGTCTGGAACACGATGGTGCTCGTCGCCCCTGTGCAGTCGCTTTGCCAACTCATCGCCAATCGTCAGCCGGAGCTGTACGCAGCACTCAGCGAGGCCTGGCGGCACACCGAGTGGCCGCGTGCCGAATCGCTCGCCAGGGCCTACGCCCGGCTGCCCGCCATCGACTTCTCGCAGGATGTCGTCACCGGCACCGAGGGCCTCGAGGTCTTCACGTGGCCCGTGTCGATGGGCTGGTCCGACCTCGGCACACCGAAACGCCTCTTTGCCTGGCTCGAAGCGCCAGACCAGGCGCGGCGCACCTCGATATCCGCCGCCTGATCCAGACCGGAGGTCCCATGGTCGAACTCGTGTGGGACGCGGGCCGCACCGCGACGGTCCGGCTGCCAAACGGCGTCGAACTCACCGTTGGCGGCCGACAAGGCCTGCCGCCGGCCGATCTGGCCGCCGTTGGCCTCGCGGCCAGCGTGATGGCGGCCTTCATCGATGCCGCCAGAGCAGCCGGCTGCACCATTCTCGGCTACCTGGCGACCACCGACGTGGCCGCCGGCGCCGGCCTGGCACCGGTCGTCCGCCTGCGTTCCTACGTCGTGAGCGCGGCTGACATCGACAACGCTCTGTTCACCGAACTGACCGGCCTCGCGCTCGACCGATCGATTGTGGCTCGCCTGCTCGGCGACTCGCTCGACGTCCGGTGGGACCTGCGCGTCCTGCACGGCGCGGCGTCGCCTGAAGGTGGAGACGCCCAGCCATGAACACGGCCGACTACTACGGCGACCCGGCGGTCCGCGCACGGATCCTGGAGTTCTGCGGGGCCGGGCCGGACAGCCCCGCCACGGCAGCCTACGTCGCCGTTTTCGATCCAAAGGCGCATCCGTTTCCGACGTGGGACGAGGCCGACCGCGTGACGGCGGATGCCATTCCGTGGTCGGTCGGACACGACCTGTCGTGCTCGCTCTGGGACACCACACGGCTCCTCTTCTTCATCGAGATCGACCATCAGAACGTGGATCATCCGGACGAACCGTTCCGCCACCCGGCCGACGTGCTGGTGGCGCTCGAACCCACCTACCACGCGGTGCGTGCCGCGCTCGCGTCGGTGGGCCTGCCCGCCCGCGCGTTCGTGAGCGGTCGCGGCTACCATTTTCTCGGAGCCCTTCAGCTCGACGACCCGGTCGTCGACGCGCTCGCCCGGCTCGTGCCCGGCACGCCCGGATGGTGGGCCGGATGGGAGAGCCGCCGACCGGCCGGTGTCACCGCGACGCTCGAGGAGCGGCACGCCCGCGCGGCCGACGGCCTCGGACTGCTCATCGAGTACCTGGCACATCTGTCGCTGCGGGAGGCGCGCCGCGCCAGTCCGACGCCGGTCGTCTTCAACGGCACGACGGTCGGGAGCGGCCTGAATGGACGTGCGGCGATCTCGATCGACTTCTCGCACGTCGGCGACCCGCTCGACGTGCGCCACGTGCGGACGGCCTTCAGCACCTATCAGTGGCACCGGCTCCGGCCGGACATCTTCGGCGAGGCGGTTCGGGACCTCGTCGCGCCGATGGCGATCGTACCGCGGGCGGCCGACGGCCTCGTCAGCCTGCTGGCCGGTGGTCGCACGCTCGAGGCGGCCGCCGCGGTGGCACCCACCACGACGGGAGCCCTGCCCGATGTCGCCGCCGGTGTCGGCCGCCTGCTCGCGCGCTACACGCGGTCACCTCTGGCGCGATTTCATGAGCGGTACCTCGCGGCGCTGGCGGCGCCCGACGAGGCCGGACTCGAAGCCGGCGGGCCGGCACGCCTCCCGGCTTGCGCGGCACGTCCACTCGAGGCGCCAGACGATCTGCTGCTGCAGCCGGCAGTCATCCAGCACGTCACGCGCGTGCTCTACGCGCAGGGCTGGCACGCGGCGGCCATCGCCAGGCTGATCGCCCGGCGCTATGAGGCCGATCACGAGTGGGGCGACCGGTGGACACGGCTCGACGCCCCGACGCGGGCCGCCTTCGACGTCCGCGTTTTTGCCGGCATGATCGAGACGGGGCTCGACACGCTCGTCGATTTCAACTGCGTGTCGACGCAGGAGAAGGACCTCTGTCCCCGGATCGACTGTCCGCTGAACCTCGAGCGGGAGCGCGACCGGCTGCGGGCGCGGTGGCGGGCATGAGCTGGCGGCTCGGCATCTCGAGCGGTTCGTGCGCCGACTGCCCGATCCTCGACATCCTGCCTGCGCTGCGCGTTTCGGGCGCCACCGGGATCGAGATTGGCACCCCGCCGGGCCACTTCGACCCCTGGGAGCCCGACGAAGTCACGGCGCTCGAACGCGCCGTGCGCGAATCGGGCCTGCAACCGGTGTCGATCCACGCCCCATTCGGGGGGAAGCTCGATCTGGCGGATCCGAACCCCCAGCATCGGCACGCCGCCGTCGGCGCAATCCTCACGGCGGCGGCCGCCCTGCACCAGATCGGCGGCCGCCTGGTCGTCGTCCACCCGAGCGACCTCGAGCGCCACCACCACGACGCCGGCGCAAGGCTGACCCAGGCGGCCGCCAGTCTCAACCTCCTGCACGACAACCTGGCGAGGTCGGGCATGCATCTGACGGTCGAATCACCGCTGCCGCACCTCGTGGCCGGACATCCCGATGAGTTCGCCTGGCTCCTCGGCCGGCTGCATGACGACGTCCGGGTCTGTCTCGACACGGGCCATACGGCGCTCGGGCATGCCTGGCGGCGATTTGTCGACGTCTCGCGCGGGCGAATCGGTCACGTCCATGCCCATGACAATCACGGGCATCGGGACGACCACCTGCCACCGGGTGACGGCCGTATTGACTGGGACGAGGTCGTACGATCGCTCTCCGACGCCCGGTTCGAGGGCTGGGTGATGCTCGAACTGGCGAAGACCCCGGGGGACCTCGGTGCGTATTTCCACGGTGCGTTCGAGCGGGCGACGCGGATCTTCTCGGGTGCCCGGCTGGCGCCCGGAGTGGATGGTCAGACGTAGTGCCTTGACAGTCCGCCCGAAGCCGCGGGAATCTTCGCGGCAGGCCGAGGAAGGTTCCACAGTGCCGGATGGTTCCCCCGCTCCCGCGTGGACGGGCGAGGCGCGGCCGAACGGCATCCGCGTTGCATTGATCGACAGCGGGCGAGAAGGCCCGCACTCGCATGGAGGGTGCCATGAATCTGACACGTTGGGACCCGTTTCGTGAACTGGAAGATCTGTCGAAGGGCTTGAACCAGTGGCTCGGCCAGCCAATGATGCGCCGCCTGAAGGACGACAACGGCGCGACCTTCGTCGACTGGGCACCGGCACTCGACGTCGAGGAGAACGACAAGGAATACCTGGTCAGAGCCGACCTGCCGGCCATTCGGAAGGACGACCTCAAGATCAGCATCGATCACGGCCTGCTGACCATCGAGGGCGAACGCAAACACGAGAAGGAAGAGAAGGGACGCAAGTTCCATCGCGTCGAGCGGTCGTATGGTCGCTTCATGCGACGGATGGAACTGCCGGTCGACATCGACCCGCAGGCCGTGGGCGCCGACTTCAAGGATGGCGTGCTGTCGGTCCATCTGCCCAAGTCGCCGTCGGCCAAGCCACGAGCCATTGACGTCACCATCGCCTGATCGATCGACCCCTGTCCCGGCCGCCGGCCGCCCTTCTCCCCGGGGGCGGCCGGCGACGGCCCGGCTGCAACGGCGCTGGCTCGCGGCATTCGTCGTGCTCGCCGTGGTGCCGCTGGCCGCGGTCTGGCTCGGCAATCCGTTTGTCCAGCCGCGCGGGTTCGCCCGTGACCTCAGCGTCGCGTTCGGGTACCTGGCGTTCGCGCTCCTCCTGCTGCAGTTTGCACTCGTCTCGCGGCTCGGTCCGGTGTCGCGGCCTTTTGGCGCCGACGCGCTCATGCAGTGGCACCGCGGCGTGGGCTTCGTCGCCCTGCTGCTGGTCGTCGCGCACCCGTTGCTGCTCCCGGGCGTGAGCTGGAATCCCCTCTCGGGCCCCACGGCTCTTCAGACGGGCGCCATCGCCCTCTGGGCCACCGTGCTCATCGTCCTGACATCAGTCGGACGACGCCGCCTGCGCCTCTCGTACGAGGTGTGGCAGGTGCTCCATCTGCTGCTCGCGTGTGCCGTCGCCGGTACAGCGGCCTGGCATGTGCTGGCGATCGGCGGGTACTCGTCGACGGCGGCGGTCCGGTGGACGATCGCGGGCTACCTGGCGCTGTTTGCCGGCCTGCTCGTCCGCTACCGCATGGTCCGTCCGCTCCGGCTGCTGTCGCGGCCGTGGTGCGTCGTGTCGAACGAGCGGATCGGGTACCGCACGCGGCTGCTCCGCGTCCGGCCGGTGGACCATGACGGCGTCCGGTTTCTGCCCGGCCAGTTCGCGTGGCTCGTGACCGGCCGCTCGCCCCTCTGGTCGGGGCAGCATCCGCTGTCGATCGCCTCGTCGGCCACGATGGACCAGGCGGGCGCCATCGAGTTTGCGGTCAAGGCGCTCGGTGACTGGTCCGAGATGACCGTCCCGACGCTTCGCCCGGGTGGACGGGTCTGGGTCGATGGTGCCTACGGCGGCTTCACGCCGGCGCCGGACGCGACCGACGGCCTTGTCCTCCTCGCGGGCGGCATCGGGATTGCGCCGATGCGCTCGATCCTGCTGACGCTTCGCGACCGCGGCGAAGAGCGTCCGATCTGGCTGTTCTACGCGGCCGCCGACTGGACGCGAATCGTGTTCCGCGAGGAGATCGAGGCGCTCGAACGCGACCTGAATCTTCGGGTGTGCTTCGTGCTCGAACGCCCCGACGCCGACGGCTCTGCCGAGCGCGGGTACCTGACGCGCGAGATCCTCGAGCGCTACCTGCCGGATGACCGCACCGGATTCGACTACTTCGTGTGCGGACCGGTGCCGATGATGGATGCGGTCGAAGGGGCGCTGCGGTCGCTCGGCGTCCCGAACGCCCGGATCCACACCGAACGATTCCAGATGGTGTAGCGATGACGCATGTCACGGTCCGTCGCGCGCTCGTGGCCTTTTCGACCGGCCTGCTGGTGCTGGCTTTCGTGTTTGCCCTGTCGGTCAACCGGCCCGCGCCGGCGCCGGCGGCGGCGCCGGCCGACGTGCCCGCCGTGGACGGTCGCGAGGCGTTCGATCGGCACTGCGCCGCCTGTCATGACGTCGACTACGTCGTCGAGTATCTGCGCGCCGCTCCGGATGCCGAGGCTGGGCGTCGCGCACTCGCGCAGTTGCTCGAACGCCACGGTGATGCACCCACGGCCGACAACGCCGCCATCGTCGCGTTCGTCTCGCGACAGGTTTCGGCAAACACCTCCCGCAAGGGCTTCAGCATCCGTCAGGCCGGTTGGCCCTGAGGGCGGAGCGACAACCGGACGTTCGGACTGGACTTTCACGGCGGGTCGGTATCATGGTTGACAGACCGACATGCCTGCGCCGCGCGGGAGACCTTTCTCTGTTCGACCCGCCCGGCTGGCGGCCCCGGTCACGGCGCTCGTGCTCGTCGTCCTCGTCATGCTCGTCATGCTCGATACGACACCGGCCGGCACGGCGGCGGTCTGCCCGGACCCGTTCGCGTTTCTCGGCCCCACGATCACGCTCGGCGCGCGCGATCGGTCGCGCCTCGAGGCGGGCGCCGCCCTCGTGCGCATCCTGCCCGGTGAGGGCAAGGAGATCGCGGTGCTCAGCGCCGTGGCCGTCGACTTCGATGCCGACCGCCTTGCCGCCTGGATGCGGCGGATCGAGGACCTCAAGAAGAGCGACCACGTCCCGGCCGTCGGGCGGTTTTCCACACCGCCCATCCTCGAGGATGTGGCCACACACGTGCTCGAAGACAAGGACCTCGACCGGTTGCGCAACTGCCGGCCGGGCCGTTGCGACCTGAAGCTCACGGCCGACGAGATCGCGCGCCTGCCGGCCGAGTGGCCGCGCGACGAGGCCAGGTGGAAGGCCGACGCGCAGGTCATCTTCCGCCGCCTCGTGCTCGACCGGATCGTCAGCTATCGCGCCTCCGGCCATGCGGCCATCGGCACCTATGCCGACGGGCACACCGACACGCCGCTTCCCGACATCGCTCGTCGTCTGCTCGAGCGGTCGCCCTACCTGGTCGCAGGCGTGCCCTCACTCGTCGATTACTACACCAACTACCCCAGCGCCATCCTGCCGGGAGCCGAGTCGTTCGTATACTGGTCCACGGATCGGTTCGGCGGACGGCCCGTCACCAGTGCCACTCACATGGTGCTGCTTCGGCCTGTCGGGCCCGAGATGCCGGCCCTCATCGTCGCCGGCAAGCAGATTTTCGCCACTCACTATCAGAACGGCTCACTCAGCCTGACGCTGCTCCTGCGCGGGTGCGACGGGAGCCGCAACTATCTCGTCTACGTCAGTCGCAGTGAGGTCGACGTGATTCGGGGCATGATGGGCTGGCTCGCGCGGCGTATCATCCAGGGCCGGGTCGAAGACGAGGCCGCCGAAGTGCTGCGCGCGCTCCGCGACCGCCTGTCCCAACCACCCGGTCGTGCGAAGTAGGCGGCGCGCAGTCGTCAGCCATCCAGGCTCGGTCCTCCCCCGAACGGCGAGAAGTCCGGCCGGCGCCCCTCGAGCAATTGCGCCACCCATCGGAACTCGGACGAGTTCTCCAGACCGATCTTGATCACCATCGTCATCGGCGTGGACAGCAGCGCCCCGACCGGTCCCCAGATCCAGCCCCACACGATCACCGAGAGCAGCACGGCGAGCGGCGCAATCCGCAGCCGCTGCCCGGTCAGATACGGCTCGACGATGTTGCTGAGCACCTGGTTGATGCCGAGGTAGCCGACCAGCACGACGAGCGCCGTCGTCGAGCCGTGCTGGAGAAACGCCAGCACGACCGGCGGCACGGCGGCGATGATCGAGCCAATGGTGGGCAGGTAGTTGAGCAGGAACGTGAGCAGGCCCCAGAGGAGAGCCGAGTCGACGTCGAGGGCGAAGAGCAGCAGGCCGGCCGCCAGTCCGGTCGTCAGGCTGATCGCCGTCTTGACGCGCAGGTAGACCGCGACCTCGCGGATGATGCGCGCCGCATTACCGCGGTGCGACCCGTCGCCGCGGCCGGGCCGTCCGGCGAGCGAGGCACCGTAGATGAGCATGAACACCGTCAGGAGCGCGATGAGCAGGCTGACCGACGCGAACCGCACGAGGCCTGAGACACTGGCGACCGCGAACCCGAACACCTGCGTCGGGTCCACCAGTTGCCGGACGACGTCCGTGTCGACGCCCTGGGTCAGAAGCCAGGCCAGGCCTGTCTCGTAGCTCATCGCCAGTTGCTGCTGGTAACTCGGCGCCGACCGGGCGAACTGCTGCACGGCCGTGGTCACGAGCGTCACCGGCCCGACGAGCAGCAGGACGACGGTGATGGCCGTCAGCGCCACCGAGAGCGACGTCGGCAGCCCCCGCGCGCGCATCCACTGCACGAGCGGAAAGCACGCCACGGCCAGAAAGGACGCAATGACGAGCGGAATCAGGAGCGGCGCCGCGGTCTTCAGACCCGCGACGACGATGACGAGGCTGGCCGCACCAACGAGAACCCGCATCCGCTACATGGTACGCGGATCAGGCCACGACCTTGCTCGTCTCGAACACGATGCGCCACCGGCCCTGGATGTCGCGACGCCAGACACGGGCCCACGTCCCGCGCTCGGTCCCGGCCCCCACCTTCGCTTCGTACCCACCCAGGACCACCGCAAAGTCGTTGGTCGAGGACGACTCGACCTGGACCCGGTGGAACGTGACACCCGACCAGACCTCGCGTGACCAGGGGACGGCTGCCGACCGGCCGACGATCGGCATCCGGCCCTGCCGGTGAATGCGTACCGAATCGGACCAGCGCCCGCGCCAGGCGTCGCCGCCGGCCGCGATGGCCGTCTCGGCCTGGTCGATCGTCTCGTCCGGCGTGCCGCCCCGGCCGCCGCCCGGCGGGAGCGCCGCCAGGAAGTCGGTCGCGTCGCGCCATATCTCGGGCAGCGACACGCCCTCGTCGAGCCAGACACGCCAGGTGCCGTCCGGCTGCCGTTTCCACACGCTGAAGTAGGCACCCTGGCCGGCCACCTCGCCCGTGACCTTGTCGAGCGCGACAAACGGACCGGTGAGCCAGCCAATCGACTGGTCGTCGGCGATCTGGCCGGTGAAGGGATTCCACACGAGCACGGCGCCGAGCGGCAGCGGCGCGAGCGGTTGTGCGGCCAGGCCGGGCACGGCCGGCACGACCCGCGCGTCGCGTCCGCCGACCGTGGGATCGATCCGTAGCGAATCGGCCGCGAAGAACGCGAGGAAACCGTCGCGGGTGCCAATCTCGGCCGTGGCCGCGGCAAACGCGCGTTCGCTCGCCACCATGCGCTGCAGCGCCTGCGGATCGTCCTGCCCGGCACCGGCACGCGGCCAGGCCCCGGTGAGCGCCATGAGTCCGAGCACAAATGTCGCCGAGGATCGTCTGGTCATCAGTCGCGGCCTCCGGGTCCGTCGAGCGGCAACCGCAGTGTGGCACGGCAGCCCGTCCGGTCGGTCCGGTTCTCGAGCATGATCGCCCCGCCGTGCGCTTCGGCAATCTGGCGGCTGAGCGCCAGGCCGATCCCGCTGCCCTGGGGTTTGGTCGTGAAGAACGGCACGAACAGGTTCGACGTGTCTGGCAGTCCGTTGCCCTCGTCCTCAATGAAGAGTTCCAGCCATCCGCCCGTGACACCCCAGCCGGTGCGCACCCCGCCCGACGTCTCGAGGGCCGCGTCCACGGCGTTCCTGATGACGTTGATGAGCAACTGCTCGAGTTGATCCGAGTCGGCCACGACGTCGACCTGGGGCGATGGCACGATCGTCACCGGCAGACGCTTCTCGAGCTCCACGATCCGCTGGACGAGGGCACCGACGGGGGTGGCCCTGGGCCGGGGCTTCGGCAGCCGGGCCAGTTGCGCGTAGGCCCGCAGGAAACGGCCGAGCGCGCCGGAGCGCTCCTCGATGAGCGCCAGACCCTGGCTCACCTCGTCACTGCGTTCGAATCCCGCGGCCCGATCGACCATCCGCCGGAGCGAATGCGCGATTGACTTGATGGGCGTGAGCGAGTTGTTGATCTCGTGCGACAGGACGCGCACGATGCGCTGCCAGGCCGCCTGCTCTTCTTCGCGCAGCGCCTGACTGAGGTCGGCGAGCACGACGAGCTGATGCGGCCGCCCGTCGCGGTAGAACATCGCCCGGCGCACCTCGTAGCGGCCACGGCGTCCGCCGAACGCGCGATCGACCAGGCGACGGGCCTCACCCGACAGGTACTCGTCGAAACCGAGCGCCGACGCCGGCTGGCCCACCAGGTCCTCGGCCGGCTGCGCCAGCAGTTCCTCGCCCGTCTTGTTGACGAGCAGGAGCTTGTTGGTCGGATCGAAGGCGAAGACGGCGACGAGGATCTCCTCCATGACGTGCGTGAGGAGGACGGTCGACTCGACCGCCTCGGTGCGCTGCCGCTGCAGCGTCGAGCCGAGGTCGTTGACCTCGCGCATGACGCCCGCCATCGAACTGCCGCTCCGCGCGCTGAGACCTCGAATCGAGTAGTCGCCCTCGCGAAGCGCCCCGAGCAGGTTGGCCACCAGATTGAGCGACCGGACGGCCAGTTGCCGCGCCGCCGACGTGGCCAGCAGCCACGACCCGACGACGACGATGGCGAGCGTCCAGCGCACCTCGGGCGCCACCGGCTGCGTCCACAGGAAGTACGCCGCCACGAGCACGGCCGGCAGCGCGCCGACCACGGCCAGCCACGTGATGGCGCCCTCGAGGTTGCGCGCACGCGGCGCGCCGCGCCGAACTGGATGCGGCTCGGCCATCACAACCCGAACTGCTGCAGGCGGCGATAGAGCGCGCTGCGGCTCATGCCGAGCTGGTCGGCGGCCTTGCGCACGTCGCCGCCGTGGCGGGCCAGCACCTTCTGAATGAACACCCTCTCGGCCTGTTCGAGCGTCAGTTCCTCGGCGGCCGGCGCCGGACCGGTTGGCGTCTCGAGGCCGAGATCCTTCGTCGTGATCGAGTCGCCGGTGGCCATGAGCACCGCCCGCTCGATGGCGTGACCGAGTTCGCGGACGTTGCCCGGCCAGAGGTGCGTCTCGAGCGCCTGGCGAGCCGCCCGGTCGAACCCCTCGGCGGCGCGCCGGTACGTGCCAGCGTGGCGGGCCAGGTAGTGGTCGGCCAGCGGCAGGATGTCCTCGCGCCGCTCGCGGAGCGGCGGCAGGTGGACGACGACGGTGTTGATCCGATAGAGCAGGTCTTCCCGGAACCGGCCTGCCGCGATTTCGCCGGCCAGATCGGCGTTGGTCGCCGACAGGACGCGCACGTTGACGAACGTCACGCGCGACGACCCGACCCGCTGCACCTCGCCCGTCTGCAGCACCCGCAGCAGTTTCGGCTGCAGCCGGATGGGCATGTTGGCGATCTCGTCGAGAAAGAGCGTGCCCTCGTCGGCCAGCTCGAAACAGCCGATCCGGTCGGTCCGGGCATCGGTGAACGCCCCCTTGACGTGCCCGAACAGCTCCGACTCGGCGACGCCTTCCGACAAACCGCCGGCATTCATGGTGACGAGCGGCTTGGCGGCACGCGTCGACAGTCGGTGCAGCAGGCTGGCCACGACTTCCTTGCCGGTCCCGTGTTCGCCGGTGATGAGCACCGACGCGTCCGACGGCGCCACGCGCTCGATGGTCTCGCGCAGGGCGCGCATCGCCGGCGCTTCGGCGATGAACACGGGCAGGTCGCGTCGCTGCAGGCGGGTGTTCTCCTCCTGCAGGCGCCGGCTGCGCCGCAGCGCCCGGCGGAGCTCGAGCTGGGTCTGGACGGCCGCAATCAGCTTCTCGTCGTCCCACGGCTTCTCGATGTAGTCGCGCGCGCCGCGCCGCATCGCTTCGACCGCGCCGGCGACGCTGCTCCAGCCCGTCATCACGAGCACGGGCAGGGTCGGGTCGATCGCCGCGATCCTGTCGAGCAGCTCGAAGCCCTCGTGGCCCGACGTCGTGTCCCGCGTGTAGTTGAGATCGATGATCGCGACATCGAAGTCCGACTGCTCGAGCCGCGTCAGCAGCTCGGCCGGCGAGGCCGCGGTGGCCACGTCGTAGCCTTCGCCGCCGAGCAGCAACCTGATCGCATCGAGGATGTTGACCTGATCGTCGGCAACGACGACGCGGCCGGAGACGGGCGAAGTCACGGCTGACTCCGCATACTACGCTGTCCGGCTCGACCGGTTCCGGAGCGGCGGGACATCGACGGCTCGCGCATCAGGGGACGCATCATCACGGCGTGGCGGTCACGTGCTGCTTCCGGGAACGCCTCGTCCCGGAAGTGGGAATTATGGCCGGATACGGCCCGTTTGCGGACACGCCTCGGTTCCTGAAGGAAAACGCGTACCAATTGCCGTTCGGTGCGGCCGTACCCACCTGCGGCGGCCGGCCACGCCGCCGGCGCGCGAGCCGGCGGCGGCCGGCCGCAGGTTGGTACAGGCCTTGCCGATCTGGAAGCCGGACATGGAGATCGTCAACGACGTCGCGGTCGGGAATCCACGGGTGCTGGTCGCCGACGACCAGACGGACATCCTGCAGGCGCTGCGCCTGCTGCTCTCCGACGCCGGGTTCCAGACGGAGCTGGTCAACTCGATTGACGGCGTGATGGACCGCGTCGCGGCCGGTCCGTACGACCTGCTGCTCATGGACCTGAACTACACGCGGGACACGACGTCTGGCCGCGAGGGCCTCGAACTGCTCGAGCGCGTGCGCGGCCACGACCGCACGCTGCCGATTGTCGTGATGACCGGCTGGGGCAGCATCGAAACGGCCGTCGAGGCGATGCGCCGCGGCGCGCGGAGCTTCGTGCAGAAGCCCTGGGACGACACGACGCTCCTGGAGGTCGTCACACGCGAAGTCGAGGAAGGCATCGCGATGCGCCGCCGTGATGCGCGGCTCGCGCGTGAACAGGAAGACGCCCGCATGATCCAGAGCGCGCTCCTGCCGTCGGTCATGCCCGTCGTCGAGGGCATTGACGTCGCGGCACGCTGGTCGCCCGCGTCGGGCATCGGCGGCGACTGCTACGACCTGCTGCGCTTCAGCCCGACCCGGCTCGCGCTTTCGATCGCCGACGTCGTGGGCAAGGGCCTGCCGGCGGCGCTCCTCATGTCGAACCTGCAGGCGTCGGTGCGGGCCTTCGCCACGAGCGGCGCCGACCCGCAGGACGTCGTCACACGGGTGAACCAGCTGCTCTGCCGCAACATCACGACAGGCAAGTTCGTGACGTTCTGCTACGCGGTCGTCGACACGGCCGAGCGGCATGTGACCTACGCCAATGCCGGGCACAATCCGCCCATCCTGATGCGCCGCGACGGCCGCGTCGCGCGCCTCGAGCCGACCGGCCTCGTGCTCGGCGTGGCGGCCGACTGGTCGTACGAGATGGGCCGCCACCCGCTCGAGCCGGGCGACCGGCTGGTGTGCTTCACCGACGGCATCACCGAAGCGCAGTCGCCCGATACCGAGGAGTTCGGCGAGGCCAGGCTCGTGGCGACCCTGGCCGCGAACCGGCATCGGACGCCGGAGGAACTGACGGCGATCCTTGGCGACGCCGCCGCCGCCTGGGCTGGAGGCGCGACGCAGGACGATGCGACATTGATCGTCCTGGCGATCAGGTGAAGAGCTGTGATCCCAGTCGCTGGCATCTCGAAGCTACGATCTCGAATCTGAAATCTGGGCGCATCTCCAATCTGGCGGTCGGGGGATCCGACGGTGGCAACGGTAACCTCGGCCATTCGGTCGGCCATTCAGCAGATCGACCCATCGGTGCCACCGGTCCTGTCGACGATGGAACAGCGGGTGGCTGGGTTCGTGGAAGCGGCGCGATTCCGGGCGTCGCTCATCGGTGCCCTCTCGGGCCTGGCGCCCGGGTGCCACGCCCGGGGCGATCCTCCGCCTGGTCATCCGGACCGGGCTGCGGCCGGTGGCAATTGGCGGCCTGGTGGGCGCCCTTTCGGCAGTCGCGCTGGCCCGGGTGCTGGACAGCTTCCTGTTCGAAATCGAACCCCGCGATCCTTCGACACTCGTGCTGGTGGCGTAGGGGGTCGGAGGTGTTTTCCACAGGTTCGGCCGAGGCGGTGCCAGAGGTGCCGTCGGCACCT
>DATKDF010000264.1:0-10984 GCA_035512795.1 Vicinamibacterales bacterium | reverse complement strand
GGCTGTCGGCGCGTGGCCGCCACGCCGAGGCGCTCGCGGCCATCGCTCTGGCGCGCGATCTGGACCGCGCGTCCATCGACATCACCCGGGAGGCAGCCAGGATCGCATTCCTGGCCGGCCGCGTCGACACGGCGATTGACCGGCTGAACACCCTTCTGGCCAGCCAGCCCGATGACGCTCCGAGCCATGAGCTGCTGAGCCTGGCCCTGGCCAGTCAGGGCCTGAACCAGGCCGCGGCCGATCATCTCCAGCAATTCCTCGTGCTGATTGGGATTGACCGGCAGTTTGCCACCGTCGATGCGCGCGTCCTGGCCGAACGGGGCCTGGGCGGTCTGACGCGGTGGCACCTGTCGCGGCCCTCGGGCAAGTCGGCCGACCGGCATGGTGTGCCGTTCAAGCTGGCGTCGAGTCATGCGCTCGTGGGCGACGTCGACCAGGCGCTCGACTGGCTCGAGCGAGCCCGGGATCAGCGGGACAGCCGCCTGCTCTTCGTCAACGTCGACCCCCGATTTGCCGGCCTGCGCGACGATCCACGGTTCCGGCGTCTGGTCGAAGACGTCGGCCTCTGACCCCGGCCCGGTGTACACTGAAGGTCGTTACGTGCCCCGCGCCGTCCCGGCGCCGGCGCCTCAACCAGTCGCGCAAGGGAATTTGTGACCCAACCTGATCGTCTTCGTCTGGCCGTCTTCATCGACTTCGACAACATCGAAATCGGCGTCAAGAACTCACTCAATGCCACGTTCGACGTGGGCCTCGTGCTCGAGGCGCTGAAGGAACGGGGTGAGGTCGTCTCGAAGATGGCCTACAGCGACTGGCAGCGGGCCGGCGGCTACAGCCGGGCCCTGACCCAGCATGCCATCCGCATGGTGCAGCGCAACATGACGCCGGGTGGCGACAAGAACGGCGCCGACATCAACCTGGCGCTCGACGCGCTGGAGATGGCCTTCACGCATCCCCACATCAATGCCTTCGCGATCGTGGGCGGGGACAGTGATTTCATCAGCCTCGTCGAGAAGCTCAAGCAGTACGACCGCAAAGTCTTCGTCGTTGGCGGCCGACAATTCACGAGCGCGGTCATGCAGCGCAACTGCCATGAGTTCATCGCATACGAGAATCTCGCGTCGACCGGCAGCAGCGGCGCCGGCCGCCGGGCGGCCGGACCGCAGCCACGGGCCGAGCGGGCGAGCCTCGAGCAGGTCGTCCCGCTCGTCAAGCGGGCCATGAAGGTGCTGTCCGAACGCGACGTCGAACCGCAACTCGGCCTGTTCAAGAGCACGCTCCTGCAGCTCGACTCGACCTTCTCGGAGCGCACCTACGGCGCCGGGTCGTTCCGTGACTTCGCGCAGAAACTCGAGAAGGCCGGCGTGCTCACGGTCGAACACACACCGAGCGGCTGGATCGTCGGACCGGCCAACGGCAGTGTCTCGGCCGACGCGTTGCCGGTGCCCGACGAGGGCGAGGCTCCGGCTTCGACCACCGAGGCGTCGGCGGCGCCGGCGGCGGCGCCGGCATCGGCAGCCGCACCTGGTCCGGCAGACGAGGGAACCCGGCCCGCCCAGCTCGGCCAGGCGGCCGACGGGGTGCGCGAACTGGGTGCGATCCTGGCGGCGGGGAACGTCCGCCGCTGGCCGCTCTACCTTCGCAACGTCAAGCAGGTGATTCGGCAGACGCGCCCGTCGTTCGACGAACGCGCCTACGGGTTTGCCAATCTCACGGACCTGCTGCGAGCCGCGCACCGCGATAACGTCGTGCGGGTGGATCGCGATCGGCAGGGCGTCGTCCGGATCTTCCAGGGATCGGCCGCCCCGGCTGCCGCGCCGTCGGTCTCGACCGGACCGGAGATCTACGACGTCGAGAACGACCCGAGCGTTGCCGCGGCGCTGGCGCGCGCGCATGGCATCGAGCTGCCGCCGGAGCCGGCCGAACAGGACGAACCGGCCGCGACGCCCGACCCGGTTGCCGCACACGGTGAGCCGGTGACCGACGAACCAGAGGCGGCCGCCGCCGACCCGGAGACCGGCGGCGAGGCGTCGGCGCCGGCCGGCCGGCGCCGCGCCGGAAAGCGCGCCGCCACCGCCAGGCCAGCGGCCGCGACGCCGCGTCGGCCGCGCCGGGCGCCCGCGAAGAAGACGTCCGGACGGTCCTGAATCAGAACCGCACTCCGGCCACGAGCGACGCCGATCGGTGCTTGGCCTGGAAGCCGAACAGGTCGGCGCCGACGAGCAGATTGCTCAGGCCATGGCTGTACCGGCCTTCGATCAGGAAGTGTCCCACCTCGACACCAGCGCCCGCGGCGAGGATGACGTCCCAGTCCTCGGTCGCAAAATCCAGATCCGTCGCAAAGCCCGCCACGATGAACTCGGTCTTCATCTCGAAGCCGATCGTCGGGCCCGCAAAGAAATAGAAACGATTTGCCGAGTCGCCAGCCGTCTGGGCGCGGACGAACGCGGACACGTCGAGGTAGGTGCTTCGCACCTTGCCGAAGCTGCCGAGTCCGATGACACTGCCGACGATGGTCGCGCCGCGGCGGCTGATCATCGCTTCGAACTGCGCGGTGACGGGCGCGCGCGAGCCGACGACGCCGAACACGCCAGCCGTGAAGTCGGTCAGAGTGCCGAGCACGTCCGACGAATCCGGTGTCGTCGACAGGCGCGAGGCCATCAGGCCGCCCTTGATGCCCAAGCCACCCTGAGCGGCGGCCGGCGTGACGACGGCAAAGGTGAGGGTCAGGGCGAATGCTGCACGACGAATGACTGAAGGGGTCATGACCTGCATCGTACTACGGCACCCGGCGCTCGGCGTTCCGACGTCGAAATGTGTAATTGCTGGAGCATCACACGCGCATCCACCAGACGTTTCGTTAGGGATTCAGGCGGCATTGGCCTTGCACCGCATCGAGCCGTCCGGCTCGATGCGCCGGTGGAGGCCGCAGGATGGAGAGTCTGCACTACCGGGTCCCGGCGCGTGCGACGCGCGCGGGACGCACGTACGCGGTCGTCATCACGCGTGGCGCCTCGACCTACTGCGCCGTCGTGCCGGACTTGCCCGGGTGCGCCGCGGTCTGCCGGACCCGGGTGGACGTCGAGCGCGTGATCCAGCGTTCGATCGCCTCTCACATCTCGGCGCTCGAGGAGCAGGGCCTGCCGGTGCCGGAACCTCGGAGCACGGTGGTCATGATTCCAATCGACTGAGCGGTCGTCGTCGGTCCGGACGAGCACCTGCACTTACTGCGACGAGTCTCAATTGACGTGCTACGATTGGACGTGCCCGGCGCGTCCCACGTGCGGTTGTCGGACCTGTCCGAAGGCGACTCGGCCACGTTCGACCACGCGGAGGTGGACGCCTCGACCGCCCGCCTGCTGAGCGCCCTCGGCTTTACCGCCACCTGCCGCCTGCTGCTCTGCAAGACCGGCGAGCCCTTCATCGTGAAAGTCCGCGACACGCGCGTCGGGCTGTCCCGTGCCCTGGCCGGCGCCATCGTCGTGACGCCGCTCGCGAACGGGCCGGCCTGACATGCCCGTGTCCCCGCCGCCGGCGCCGGCGCCCGCGACGGTCCGGCGCATTCTGCTCGTCGGCAATCCGAACACCGGCAAGACCACGCTCTTCAACCGCCTCTGTGGCGCTCGCGCCAAGACCGCAAATTTTCCGGGGACGACGGTTACGTTCCGCATCGGGCACGCGAAGCTCGACGGGCTGCCGCGCGTCCAGGTCGTGGACCTGCCGGGTATCTATGCACTCGACTCCGACGCCGACGAGGCTCGTGATGCCCGTCGTCTGCTCGTTGGGGATGCGACGCACCGCCGGCCCGACGTGGTCGTGGTGCTCGTCGATGCCTCGGCGCTCGAGCGCAACCTGATGCTGGTGGGCGAGTTGACGGCGTCGGCGGTACCCGTCGTCGTGTGCCTGAACATGACCGACATTGCGGTGCGCCGCGGCCTGGACGTCGACGTGGGGCGGCTGGCCGAGCGGCTTGGCGCCCGGGTCGTGCCGATGATTGCCTCGAAGGGCATCGGGTTCGCTCTGCTGGCGCACGAACTCTCGGCCGTGCTGTCCCAGCCGGCAGGCTCTCCCGGGCCACGGGCCGATCTCCCGCCGACCGGGGCGGCCGCTCACGAGCGCGCGCGCTGGGCCGAGGACGTGGCCGGTGCGGTCGTGCGGCGACGAGCGGGCGTCGACCACATCGATCGGCGGACCGACCACGTCGATCGGCTCGTGACGCATCCGGTGGCCGGCACGGCGATCTTCGTGGTGGTGATGGCGGCGTTGTTCTGGACGCTGTTCGAGCTGGCGGCCGTGCCCATGGACCTGATCGAAGCGACCTTCGGGACGCTGGGTGGGCTGGCTGCTGCGTGGCTGCCCGTCGGCGCCGTCCGCGATCTGGTGACCGACGGCATCATCGGCGGCATCGCCGGCACGGTCGTCTTCCTGCCGCAGATCATGATGCTCTTCTTCCTGATCAGCCTGCTCGAAGACACCGGTTACCTGGCCCGGGCGGCCTTCGTGAACGATCGGTTCTTCCGGCGGTTCGGGCTGCCCGGCCACGCGTTCGTGCCGTTGCTGACGGCGCACGCGTGCGCCATTCCCGCGTTGATGAGCACGCGGTTGATCCCGAACACCCGCGATCGGCTGCGGGCGATCCTCGTGCTGCCCTTCATGAGCTGCTCGGCCCGGCTGCCCGTCTACGTGCTGCTCACGAGCCTGCTGTTCGCCCATCGACCGGCGATGGCCGGGCTCGCGTTCACCGGGGCGTTCCTGCTCGGCGCGGGTGCTGCGTTCGTGACCGCCGCCACGTTCGGCCGCACGCTCGTGCCGGGCCGGCCGGGGCCAATGGTGCTCGAACTGCCCACCTACAAATGGCCCTCGCTCTCGAACGCGCTCTTCACGGCTCGGGACCAGGGGCTGTCGTTCCTGAAGACCGCCGGGACGACGATCTTCGCCCTGTCGGTCGTCATGTGGTGGCTCAGCGCCTATCCGCGGTCGGCGCCGCCGGCCGACGTGGTTGCGCTGCGTCTGTCGGCCGAAGCCCCCGATCTGACGGCCACCCAGGCCGAGGCGCTCTTCTCCGACGCCGCGGCGCGGGAAGCCCGGGCGGCCCAGTCGGCCAGCTTCGCCGGCCGGCTGGGCCGGTTCGTCCAGCCGGTGTTCGCACCGCTCGGGTACGACTGGCAGCTCACCGACGCCATCCTCACGAGCTTCGTCGCGCGGGAGGTCTTCGTCTCGACGATGTCGGTTCTGGCCGGCTCCGGTGACGTCGACATCGAGACGGGCGTGATCACCCGGATCCGCACGATGACGCGCGACGACGGCACGCCGGTCTTCACGCCGGCGACGTCGGCGAGCGCGCTCGTCTTCTTTGTGCTGGCGATGCAGTGTCTGGCCACGCTCGCCGTGACTCGCCGGGAGACGGGCGGCTTCAAGTACGCGGCGATTCAGCTCGGCTACATGTCGGCTCTGGCGTATGTGGCGGCGCTCGTCGTCTATCAGGGGCTGCGCGTCGCCGGAGTGACCTGAGACAGATGTCCGGACTCATCCAGGATCTGGTCGTTGGCCTCGTGTCGCTCGGGGCAGCGGTGTACGTCGCCCGGCAGATCGTGGGCGTGTTCCGTCCGGAATCGACCGACGCCGCCTGCGATCACTGCAACGTTCCAGGCGAACCACCCCCGGACCCGCCCCGCGACCCGCCCCGTTGAAGCCGGCGTCGGCTGGGCGGGCGCGGCGGGACCTCCATCGGGCTGACCAACTGGACGGCGCGTGACGGACCGCGTCAGCGGCGCAGGCCGCGGGGCGTCAGCCTGTGCTCGAGGCGGCCGAGGCCATGGTCGGCGAGGAGCGCGAGGAGCGCGGCCGGGATCGCGCCTGAGAGAATCAGCCGGGTGTCGTTCAGGTACAGGCCGGTGACGATCGGTTCGCCGAGTCCGCCGGCGCCGATGAACGCGGCCAGCGTGGCGACGCCGATGCTGATGACCGTTGCCGTCCGGACCCCGGCCATGATCGTGGGTGTCGCGAGCGGCAGTTGAATCCGCAACAGTATCTGCCAGGGCGTCAGGCCGATGCCGCGTGCCGCGTCCACCAGGTCGGCATCGACCGTGCGCAGGCCGGTCAGCGTGTTCCGCAGGATGGGGAGCACGGCGTAGAGAAACAGCGCGACGATGGCCGAGCGCGCCGACAGGCCGAGGCCCGGCACCGCAATCATGAAGGCGAGGAGCGCCAGGCTGGGAATCGTCTGGACGACGCCGGCCGCCCCGAGCGCGAGCCGCTCGCCGATGCCGGTGCGGACCAGCCCGATGCCGAGCGGAACGGCCAGCACCAGTGCCAGCATGACGGCGACCGTCGTCAACTGGATGTGCTGCCAGCCGAGACGCCAGGTGTCGTCGAGCCGGGAGATCGCAAACGCCATGAGCCCGCCTCGCCGGCTGGCCGCCTGGTCGCCGCCGGGCGCCGCGTCGAGCAGTCCCTCGGCCACGAGGAACCCGCGGGCCACCTCGCGGAAATCCCGGCCGTCTTCCTCGACGGCATAGTTCAGACCGATCATCACGTCGTCGGCGATCCGGAACGCCAGGCGATCCAGGACCGCGGCCAGGCCGGGGTGCGCCGCGAGTGTGTCAGCGCGGACGATCGGGGCCGCGTGGTACGGCGGGAAGAAGCCGCGATCGTCGTCGAGCACCCGCAGCGGATAACGGCGGAGCTTGCCATCGGTGGAGTAGGCATCGACCAGATCGATGGCGCCGGCGGCAATCGCCTCGTAGGCCAGGCCGTGTTCCAGGGACCGGACGCTCTGCAGCTCGAGCTCGTAGAAGGGGCCGAGACCGGGCCATCCGTCGGCGCGGCTCATGAACTCGATGCTGAATCCCGCGCGGAGGCTGCCGGCATGCGGTCGCAGGTCGGAGACGGTGTGGACGCCGAGCGCCTCGGCCCGGTCTTCGCGCATGGCCAGCGCGTAGGTGTTGTTGATCCCGAACGGGCGGAGCCACTCGATCCCGAAGCGGCGACGATACTCCGCCTGCACGTGCAGGAACGCTCTCAGCGGATCGGCAATCCGGCCGGGCTCCTCGAGGACGATCGACCAGCCCGTGCCCGTGTACTCCGGATACAGGTCGATCTCGCCGTTCTGGAGCGCCTGGAAGCAGACGAGCGTGCCGCCGAGCCCGCTGCGATGGTCGGCCACGAGATCGGTCTGCTCGTCGATGAGCAGGGCCAGCATCTCGCCCAGGATGCGCGATTCGGTGAAGTTCTTCGAGCCGATCACGATGCGGGCCGCCTGGCCGTCGGCCTGCTGGCCCACGACCGGTGCGGCGGCCAGCATGACGAGGGCGAAGAGCGTGGCCCAGGCGACCGGTCGGATCACGCGTCCCCCCGATCGGGCGGGGCGTCGGCGCCCGGCCGGCTCGTCAGGAACCGGGTCACCCAGCTGTCGGCCGGCCGTTCACGGAGCTCGTCGGGCGTCCCGACCTGGACGAGCCGGCCATCCTTGAGCAGGGCGACGCGATCGGCCAGCAGGAAGGCCTCCTCGAGGTCATGGCTGACGAACACCATCGTCTTGTTGACGAGCCGCTCGATCGCCTTGAACTCCTCCTGGAGACGATGGCGCGTGATCGGGTCGAGCGCGCCAAATGGCTCGTCGAGCAGGAGGATGTCAGGGTCGAGCGCCAGCGCGCGGGCGACGCCCACCCGCTGCCGCTGTCCCCCCGACAGTTCAGCCGGATAGCGATCGACCATCGCGCGCGCCTCGAGGCCGACCAGTTGCAGTAACTCGTCGACCCGACTGCGCGTCCGGGTCGTCGACCATCCCTCCAGGCGGCAGAGCAGTCCGATATTCTGCCGGACCGTCATGTGCGGGAAGAGCCCGCCCGTCTGGACGACGTAGCCCATCCGGCGTCGCAGGCGAACCGGGTCGACCGTCGCGGCATCCACGCCGTCGACGACGATGCGGCCCGCGGAGGGATCAATCAGCCGGTTGATCAGCCGGAGCGTCGTCGTCTTGCCGCAGCCGGAGGGGCCGAGCAGGGCGAGCGTCTCGCGCGGTGCGACGTCGAGGCTCAGGGCGCGCACGGCGTGGACCGGATCGGCGCCGGCGCGATCGAACGTGCAGGACACCGCCTCGAGGGCGATCATGCGCGACGGAGTTCGTTGAGCGAGAACCACGCCTGCGGGTCGAGCCACTGGCGCGTCAGCCGGAGGCCGGCCAGAGCCGCCAGGCCGCCGATGTCCTCGGGACGAAACTTGCGCGAGATGCCGACCTGCACGGGCTGCCCGGGCTCGAGATGCACCTCGAGATCGAGCCGCCGGACCCACGTGTGTTGCGGTTCGGTCGGGGCAATCCGGAGATTCATCCGCCAGGACCGGAACGGCGCCGACGTCCGCTCTTCGTCGTAGGTCGACGACAACTGGAACACCCGCGGGTCGAAATCGGCGCCCAGATAGTCGTTGATGCGCCGGATCATGTGAACGAAGAACGACCGGCACGCCTCCTCGGTGTTGTAGGCGGCGGCCAGCGTCTCGATGTCCTTGTGCAGATCCACGCCGACGACGAGCCGGTCATCCGGTGTGAGACGGTCACGAAGGCGGCCGAGGAAGTGGATCGTCTCGTCGATCGTGTCGATATTGCCGATCGAGGACCCGAAAAAAAGGACGACCTTCGGCTGATCGATCGGCAGGCCCGGCAGGATGTCGTCGAACAGGCCTTGCCGGGCCTCGACGACGACGCGGGATCCGAACTGTCGGACCACGGCGCTTTCGGTCGCGCGCAACGCGCCCGGGGACACGTCAATCGGCACGTACCGCACGGCCGCGCCCCCGGCCGTGGCGGCGTCGAGCAGATGACTCACCTTGCGCGCCGAGCCACAGCCGAGTTCAACGAGCAGGCGCGAGGGACCGACGATGTCGGCGGCCGCGTCGCGGAGAATCGCCTCCTCGGCATCGGTCAGGTAGTAGCCAGGCGTCTGCGTATAGCGGTTGTAGAGGCGCGAGGCCGTGGAGTCCCAGATCCAGGCGTGGTCGATTTTCTTGACCCAGTCGTCGCCTTCGAGGGCCTCGCGCACGGCGGCCTCGAACCCGTCCTCGAACTCGGCCGGCTTCCGCCCCGTCACCCGGTAGCACCAGACCTGGAACATCGCCCCGGAGTCGCGCCCCGGCAGGTAGGGCGCCGGGTCGGTGCACTCGACCAGGCGCCAGGCGCCGCGTCGTTCGAGATGCTCCATCCGGCTCCGAATGCCCATGGCATTCTCGGCGTGAAAGTCGCAGCGCAAGGTGAAGGCCACCGCGCCCCCGGGGCGCACCAGGCGGACGACCTCATCGAGGGCCTCGGCCGGCGCCTGTCCGTACGAGAACACGCCGACGAGAATGGCGGCGTCGAAACTGTCATCGCCAAAGGCGTCGACCGGCAGTGACAGGTCGGCGACGATTGTCTGCGTGTACACACCCTTGGCGCGGGCGCGGGCGAGCATGTCTTCGCTCAGATCGACGGCCACCAGGTCGCTGAAGCCGAGGGCCGCCAGGGCCTCGCCGGCCGCCCCGGTGCCAGCGCCCGCGTCGAGGACACGCGCCGCATCGCGGCGCGTCAGATGGCGGGCCAGGACTTGGGCCGTCAGGCGATGGCCGAAAAAGCCGACATGGCGGTGGTCGCTGTCATAGGTTGCGGCCCAGTCGCGGTACAGAGTGCGGAGGTCGTCGCGCGTGCGCGCCTTGTAGGCTCGGGCCCAGATGGCCTCGAGCCGGGCATCGCGGGCCTCTGACGGCGCCGCCGGCGATGTCGAAGTGTTCGGTCTTGTCATCGAGCAATCTCCACGGTTTCGGGGGACAGCCCGAACCGGCGTCCTCAACGGGTGGATTGCGCGCTGACCAGGTCCGGACGGGCCAGGCCTTCTGGCCGGGCCGGGCATCTCCCTACTCGGGAGATGTATCCAGAGATAGAACCAGATCGGGACCGAGGATGCAAGGCGGCCCCGACCGGCGGGCGCCGGGGCGGCCTCAGGCCGGGCGGCGATAGCGCTCGAGGAAGCGTTGTTCGGCGTCGCGTCCGCCGATGAGCACGAGTTGACCGCCGTCGGGCAACGGACGTGTCGCGCTGGCGTTGAGCATCACGCCGTCGGCCTGACGCATGCCGAGCACGTTGCACCCCGTCTCGGCCCGGAGGTTCGTCTCGGCCAGCGTCCGGCCGGCCAGGGCCGGCGGTACCGGCGCGGTGAACACGTCGAGGCCCTCGGTGAGGAACAGCAGGCGCGTCTCGCGCAGCATGTTGAAGATGACGTGCGCGCCCATCGACGGGTAGGACAGCACGAAGTCGGCGCCCGCCCGGTGCAGCGTCGTCGTGTTCCGCTCGAGCGTCGATCGGCTGAGGATCAGCATGTCGGGGCGCAGCCGCCGGCAGTACAACGTGAGGTAGACGTTGACGTCGTCTTCGTGCGTAGTGACGATGACACTGGACGCCTCGTTGATGCCGGCTTCGCGGAGGACGTCGAGGTCGGACGCGTCGCCGACCACGACGCGCGATCCTTCGCGCACGCGTCCCGGCACCTTCTCGACGACCGCATGCTCGATGCCGCGGTCGCGCAGCGCGGCCGCGGCCGCCCGCCCGACGCGGCCGCCGCCGATGATCACGACCGACGCCGGCGCGCCCTCGTCGAGGCCAAACGCGTGGTCGTAGGCCTGCAGTTGTTCGCGCGTCCCGGCGAGGAGCAGCACCGTGTGGTCGGTGATGACCGTGTCGGGCTCGCCGAGCTGAAAGCGCCCCCGCTCCCAGACGCCGCCGACGTTGATGTTGTGCTCCTGCCGGAGGCGCGTCTCGCGCAGCGACAGGCCCACGAGCCGCGTCCCGACCGCCGCGGCCTCGGCCACGAGCAGGCCGTCGACGTCCCCGATGACGTGGGTTCGGCCGTCACGGCCGAACACCCGACGCGCCATGAACCGGCCGAGCAACTGGCCGAGCTGGAGGACCTCGTTGCACCCGGCCAGCATCAGCACGTCCACCGAGGCCGGGGAGGCGGCG
>DATKDF010000263.1:0-13513 GCA_035512795.1 Vicinamibacterales bacterium | reverse complement strand
CAGCACGCTGTAGGCCAGCGCCTTGATCAGGTCGCCGGTGAGCGCCGGGTACTCGAGGCGACGCAGGTGGCCGTTGACGCGCACCTGCGGCGGCGAGCCGACCGACAGGTGCAGGTCGGAGCCGCCGAGATCGAACGTGGACTTCAACAGATCGGGCAGGGTCATCGACATCAGGCTCCCTACATCGTTTCGCGCATGACTTCTTCGAGACTCGTGACGCCGGCGGCCACCTTCTCGAGGCCGGCCCGGCGGAGCGGCACCATGCCCTCGGCTTCGGCCAGCCGCCGGAGCTCGAGCACACTCGCGCCGGCGAGGATCAGTTCGCGGAGGGCCTCACCGATCTCCATGACCTCGAAC
The DNA here is from genome assembly GCA_035512795.1 of Vicinamibacterales bacterium. Taxonomy (GTDB): domain Bacteria; phylum Acidobacteriota; class Vicinamibacteria; order Vicinamibacterales; family SCN-69-37; genus DATKDF01. Next base: position 13,156 of record DATKDF010000263.1, on the reverse strand, counting down.
ACGCCGACGCGCCCCTTGTAGCCGGAACCGCCACAGCGGTCGCAGCCGCGGCCCCGGGACGGCCGGACCGAGGCGGCTTCGTCGGGCGTGAACCCGGCCTCGACGAGCGTGGCCACGGGCACGTCGACCGGTTCCTTGCAGGACTCGCACACGCGCCGGACGAGCCGCTGGGCGACGAGCAGGTTCAGCGAGTTGGCCACGAGGAACGCCTCGACACCCATGTTGACGAGCCGCGTGATCGAACTGGGCGCGTCGTTGGTGTGCAGCGTCGACAGGACCAGGTGCCCGGTGAGCGCCGCCTTGACGGCAATCGACGCCGTCTCGCCGTCGCGAATTTCGCCGACCAGGATGATGTTCGGATCCTGCCGCAGGAACGACCGCAGGGCCGCCGCAAACGTCAGCCCGATGCTGTCGCGCACCTGGATCTGATTGATGCCGGCCAGGTTGAACTCGACCGGGTCCTCGGCGGTCATGATGTTGACGCCCGGCTGGTTGATCTGGGACAGCGCCGAATACAGCGTATTGGTCTTGCCGCTGCCGGTCGGCCCCGTGACGAGTACCATCCCCCAGGGCCGCCGAATCGCCCGCTCGAACTTGACGAGGGCGTCCTGGGCCAGTCCCAGCCGGCTGAGATCGAGCCGCAACTGCCCCGAGTCGAGGAGCCGCAGCACCACCTTTTCGCCGTAGAGCGTCGGCAGCACCGACACGCGGAAATCGATCTCGCGATTGCCGCCCGAGTCGGCAAACCGGGCCTTGATGCGCCCGTCCTGCGGCAGCCGCTTCTCGGCGATGTCGAGCCGCGCCATGATCTTCACGCGCGAGACGATCGCATCGCGGTACTTCAGCGGCGGCGACATGACGGGCTGCAGCACGCCATCGGTCCGGAACCGGATGCGCATTTCCTTTTCGAACGGCTCGATGTGGATGTCGCTCGCACCCCGCTGGATGGCCGACAGCAGGAGCGCATTGACCAGGCGGATGACCGGCGCTTCGCCGCTCTGGCGCTCGAGCGACGAGGCATCGATCTCCTCGGCATCGGCGACCACTTCGAGGCCTTCGGCCTCGGCGCCCATTTCCTCGAGCGCCCGGCTCACCAGGTCGCCCGTGTGCAGGCCGCTCACGCGCGAGCCGTTCTTCGAGAAGAAGCGGGCGATCGCCTCGCGGATGGCCGTGTCGGAGGCGACGACCGGCTCGACGCGGAGGCCCGTCATGAACTTCACGTCGTCCATGGCGAACACGTTGGTCGGGTCGGTCATCGCGAGCGTCAGCGACGAGCCGTTGCGCGCGACGGGAATGGCGTTGTACTTGGCGGCCGTCTCGAGGGGGATCAGCCGCGCGACCGCCGGGTCGATCTCCAGTTCACCGAGGTTGACCGCCGGCACGCCGTACTGCCGGCTGAGCACGGCCGTGATGTCGTCGTCGTTGACGAACCCGAGCTTGACCAGAGCGGTGCCCAGACGCCCGCCGTTGGCTCGCTGGAAGTTGACGGCTTCCTGGAGTTGGGCGGGAGAGACGCGCTCGTCGCGCAGCAGCAGTTCACCGAGTCTGACGGCCATGGTGCTCATCTGGCACACGGCCGCAGCCGGGGAGCGCCGGGGCCGGCGTTACGTGCCGGCGCGAAGCGCGATGCCGAACCCGCGGTCCACTTCGGATGGCCCGTAGGAGTAGTACCCATCCAGCCAGAACTGCGGCCGAAGGGCCAGGCTCGCTCCCACCGCCGTCACGGGACGGCGTGCGCCTTCGAGGTTCCAGCGAACGCCGCCCCGCAGGGCGGCTCGCGGGCCGAGAACCGTCTCGGCCCCGAAAGCGATCATCCGACGAAGGCCGCCCCGCAGGTCGACCGTGTCCAGATCGATATCCATAGCAAGGGTCAGGCCATCGGTCGGGAGCACCGCCAGGCCGAATCTGGCCTGTCGCGGCAGGGTGATCGCAGTTCCTTCAAGGGTCTCGAAGTCGGGCGATCGCAGGTTCTTCCATGTCACGCCCAGACGGACCCGGTCGAGGTCGGCCATCAGGCCAAGGTCGAGGTCGAAGGCGCCCGACGTGCGGCTGCCGAGCGCGTCGACGGCGTCGAGAGCCGCCTCGACCGTCGCGTCGGGCACGGGCCCGGAGGCCGCGGTGCCGCGAACATACTTGAGGGTCGACCCGATGACCAGGCCGTGCACGACGGTCTGAAGCACCGTGACCGCGTACTGCGAGGCCGACAGGCTCCTGGCCGATGTCCGAAGGCCGGGCCCCTCGACAATCTCCGTTGTGGTCACCCGACCAAAGCTCACGGCGACCGGCCAGCTCCCGATTCCTGTGAAGCTCGAGCCCCCGCGGTCTCCGCCAGGAATCACCGGCCCGCTCGGATCACGTTTTTGAAATCGAGACCACTCTACTGTCGCCGAGCCGATCGGTCCGGTCGCCATGCCGGCCGGATTCCACCAGGCCGCCGTCACGTCGTCGGCGACCCCGACGAACGCGCCGGCCATCCCGAGCGCTCGTGACCCGACCGATTCGAACGGCGCCTGAGCGGCGACTGACGCCGGGACACCAGCCAGCAGGAAAATCACCAGAATGACCCGCATCTTTGGGAGACTATCAGGGAACACTCGGCGTTCCAGATCGTAATTGATGTTCGAACCCGGTCAGTCGGTCGCACGCCCCTGTCGGCCCGGCCAGAAGGACAACCATGACAGACGCCTCGATGCCTTCTTCTCCCGAACCCGGTCTGCTCGGCCGGGCCATCGGCATCATCACCTCGCCGGGCGCCATGTTTGCGCACGTGGTCCGGGATCCACGCCCGGCGACGATCCTGTTCATCGTCTCGGCCGTGATCGCGGTGGCGGCGACGATTCCGCAATTCACCGAGACGGGGCGGCAGGCGATCCTCAACACACAGGTGGAGATGATCGAGCGGTTCGGCCAGACGGTAACCGACGAGATGTACGCCCAGATGGAGGCGAGCGCGACCTCGATGATGTCGCGCATCTTCGGCATCGTCGGCGCGTTCGTGTGGATGCCGGTCGTGGCGTTGTTCTTCACGGCGCTCTTCTGGGGCATCTTCAACGTGGTCTTCGGGGGCACGGCGACGTTCAAACAGGTGCTCGGGATCGTCACGCACTCGATGGTCATCATGGCCGTCGGCGCGCTGGCGGCACTGCCGATTCAACTGATGCAGACGACCTACAGCATGACCGGCCCGTTCAACTTCGGGGCCCTCGTGCCCTTCATGGATCCGGAGGGCTTCGTGGCGCGGTTCCTCTCGGCCACCAACGCCTTCACGATCTGGCAGACGATTGTGCTGGCCATCGGGCTGGGCGTGCTGTACCGGCGGAAGAGCACCGGCATCGCGATCGGGCTGCTCGTCGCCTACGCGATGCTCATCGCGATTGGCGTCGCGCTCTTCTCGGCCTTCATGGGCAGGATGGGTTGATGACACGGAAGAAGTGGATCATTGGCGGGTTGGTGGTCGTCGGCCTCGGCGCCGTCGCCGCCGCCAATCTCAGTTTCCAGCGGACGTCGGGCACGAGCGTCACGACCGAGGCGATCGAGGCCCGGTCGCTCGAAGCCGTCGTGACGGCCAGCGGCACGATTCAGCCCAAGCGGTCGGTCAACATCAGCGCCGAGACGGTGGGCAAGGTGGTCGAGGTGTCGGTGGTCGAGGGCCAGCACGTGAAGGCCGGCCAGCCGCTCCTGCAGATCGACCCGCGCAATCTCGAGACGCAGGTGCAGAACCGCGAGGCGAGCCTCGCGTCGGCGTTGTCCCAGCTCGAGCAGACGCGGGCGCAGATCGAGAACTCGCGCGTGGCGCTGCAGCAGTCGCGCGACACGCTCCGCCGCCAGGAGGAGCTCTGGAAGGCCGGCCTCATCCCGCGCGAGACCTACGAGCGGGCGGTCCACGACCTGGCGATGCGCGAGACCGACCTGAAGGTGATGGACCAGTCGGTCAACACGCAGCTCGAGCGGATCAAGCAGGAAGAGGCCAACCTGGCCAGTTCGCGCCACGACCTCACGAAGGTGCGCGTCAGCTCGCCGATCGCGGGCATCGTGACGCGGCTGAACGTCGAGGAGGGCGAGACGGCCGTCGTCGGCACGATGAACAACGCCGGCACGGTGCTGCTGACGATCGCGGACCTGTCGGTCCTCGAGACCGAAATCGAGGTGGACGAAACGGACATCCCGTACATCGGCATCGGACAGTCGGCGAAGGTCACCATCGACGCGATGCCCGGCCGGACGTTCACCGGCCAGGTGACCGAGGTGGGCAACAGTCCGATTCAGGCCGCGGGCGCGGCCGCGACGGGCCGGGCGACCAACTTCAAGGTGGTCGTGACGATCGACGGCGAGGTGCCGGACGTGCGCCCGGGCTTCACGTGCACGGCGGTGATCACGACGGCCACGCGCGAGAACACGCTGGCGGTGCCGATCCAGTCGATGACCGTGCGCGAGTTCGTCGTCGACGCGGCCGGCGCCATCGTGCGAACCGCCCGCGGCCGGACGGGCGGCACGGGCCCCACGACGGGCCGCGGCGCGCCGGCCGAACTGGCCGAGGGGCAGGAGCGGAAGGAGCTCGAAGGCGTCTTCCTCGTCCGGGACGCGCACGCCGTCTTCGTGCCGGTCAAGATCGGGATTGCCGGCGATCGCTACTTCGAGGTGATCGACGGGCTGTCGGTGGCTGACGAGGTCATCACCGGGCCGTTCGAGTCGGTGCGGAATCTGCGAGACGGCGATGCGGTGCAGGCGACCGCCACACGCAGCCCGACGCGGCCGGCCGCCCGTACGGGGGGCTAGTGCAGCGGTTCCTGGAAGCGGCGGCGATCGCGCTGCAGGCGATCTGGGGCAGCAAGCTCCGGTCGCTCCTGACGATTCTCGGCAATGTCGTCGCCGTGTCGTCGATCATTGCGGTGGTGTCGCTCGTGCAGGGGTTGAACGCGAGCGTGGCCGACTTGATCCAGTCGCGCTTTGCGGCCGATTCGTTCACCGTCATTCGCAATCCCCCGGTCTTCACGACCGATCAGGAGCGGCGGGTCCAGAGCAACCCGCTCGTCTCGGTGCATGACGCCGAGACGATTCGCCGGCTCAGTCCGAGCGTCGGCCTCGTCATGGCTGAAGCCCGGGCGGGCGGGCAGGTCAAGTATCGGGGCGTGACGATCGACAGCGTCTCGGTCCGTGGCGTCACCCGCGAGTACAACGACCTGCCGGCCACCAGGATCGCCATCGGCCGGCCCATCAACAGCATCGAGTTCGACACCGGACGGCAGGTGGCCATTCTCGGCTGGGACACAGCCGACCAGTTGTTCGGCCCGCTCGATCCGATCGAGAAGACCATCACCGTGCGGGGCACGCACTTCCGGGTGGTCGGCGTCGCCCCCCAGGTCGGGTCGATTCTGGCGCAGTCGCAGGACGAGTTCATCGTCGTGCCCCTGCCGGCGCTGCGCCGGCTGTTCGGCTCGCGCCTCGGCCTGCAGTTGACGGTGCGTCCGACGGCGCCCGAGCTGGTGCCGACGGCCATCGAGGAGACCCGCGTGGCGCTGCGCGTCGAGCGGCGGCTCCGCCCGGCCGATCCCGACAATTTCGGGATCGCCTCGGCCGACACGTTCCTGAACCTCTACACCCAGGTGACGGCCTGGATTTTCGCGATTCTCGTCGGTGTCGTGAGCCTGTCGCTCGTCGTCGGCGGCATCGTCATCATGAACATCATGCTGATGGTGGTGAGCGAGCGCACGCGCGAGATCGGGCTGCGCAAGTCGCTCGGCGCGCGGCGCCGCGACGTCCTCTGGCAGATTCTGACCGAGTCGGTCACGCTGTCGATTTTCGGCGGCATCGTCGGCATGATCATCGGGTTTCTGGCCGCCTGGATCATCAGCCAGGTCAGTCCGCTGCCGATGATTGTCGAATCCTGGTCGGTGGTGCTCGGGATCACGGTCACGGCGGCCGTGGGCCTGTTCTTCGGCCTGTACCCCGCGATGCGGGCCGCAGCGCTGGACCCGATCGAAGCCCTGCGGCGGGAGTAGCGACATGCGCTGGGCTCTGTTTACCGAGATCGTCGCGATGTCCTGGGACACGCTGCGCAACAACAAGATGCGATCCGCCCTCACGGTGCTGGGGGTCGTCATCGGCATCACGTCGATCGTCGGGATCACGTCGCTCATCCGCGGGTTCGACCAGTCCTTCCGCGATCTTGTGCGCCAGATCGGGTCGGACACGATCATCGTGCAGAAGTCCTCCGGCCTCAGCATGGGCAGTGGCGCCGACTTCGAGGCCATCCTCCGCCGGCCCAACATCACGCCCCTCGATGGCGACGCCATCGAACAGGCCGACAGCGTGCAGACGGTAGACGTGACGATCGGCGCCGGCAGCCCGTTCGACATCATCCAGCAACGGGTCTCCTACCGCGGCGAGCGGACGACGCCGCTCGTGACGATCGGCACGACCGAGCGGTGGCCGTACGTCAACCAGCTCGTGCTGGAAGCCGGACGGTTCTTCACCGGCGTCGAGGTCCAGCGCCGCCAGAACGTCATCGTGCTCGGCCAGACGGCATACGTGGCGCTCTTCCCCAGCCTGGACCCCATCGGCAAGCAGGTCCGACTCGGCATCCAGCCGTTCACGGTCGTCGGGGTCATGGCCAAGCGTCCGAGCCTCGGCGGGTTCAACCTCGGTGCCGACGACTTCGTGGTCATTCCCCACACGACCTACGCCAAGATCTTCGGCGTCCGGACCAACGCCCTTGCCCGGGGCACGATGCGCAGCATGCAGATCACGGCCGTGCCCCGCGAGGGCGTCTCACGGGAGACGGCCATCGCCGAAATCGAAGAGATCATGCGGATCCGGCACGGCCTGCGGCTCGACGAGCCAAACGACTTCGAGGTCATGACCCAGGACGCCGTGCTCGAGTTCTGGGACCAGATCTCACAGGCGACGTTCCTCGCGCTCATCGCCCTGTCGTCCATCGCGTTGATGGTCGGCGGGATCGGCGTCATGAGCATCATGACGATCAGCGTCACCGAACGCACGCGCGAGATCGGCGTCCGCAAGGCGCTTGGCGCCCGGCGAACCGAAGTCCTCTGGCAGTTCCTGCTCGAGGCGGTGTTCCTCACGTCGGTGGGCGGCATCCTCGGCATCGTCGCCGGGGCCGGCGTCGGCGTGATCGTCCACCTCGCGACGGGCTTCCCCGTGTCGCTGCCGTGGTGGTCGTTCGCCATCGGCATCGGCTTTTCAGCCGGCGTCGGCGTCTTCTTCGGCATGATCCCCGCCATCCGCGCCGCGCGGCTCGACCCGATCGAAGCGTTGCGCTACGAGTAGCCGCCGACCAGGGATACAGGCTTTCCGTGAGAAGGCACCGCCCTGGCGCGGGACCCGGACCGGCCCGATTCGCCCTCCCCCGTCCTCCGCAGTTATGATGCGCGGGTCAGAACAGATCCAGGGAGGACCCCCCGTATGAAGGTCTTCGACACGGCAGGCATCCGGAATGTGGCGCTCGTCGGGCACAGCGGTTCCGGCAAGACGCAACTGGCCTCGGCGCTGCTCTTCGATGCCGACGCCGTGAACCGGTTCGGCAAGGTGGACGACGGCACGACCGTCACCGATTACGACGACGAGGCCATCGCGCGCAAGCACACGCTCTCGGCCTCGCTGGCCCACTTCGAGTGGCAGAAGGTCAAGGTCAACCTGATCGACTCGCCCGGGATGGCGAACTTCCTGAGCGAGGCGCGCGCCGCCCTCCGTGCGACCGACGCGGCGGTCGTCGTCATCGATGCGGTGGCCGGCGTGGAAGTCTCGACCGAGAAGGTCTGGGCGCTCGCCGAGGAGTTCGGCCTGCCCCGCCTCATCGCCCTCAACCGGATCGACCGCGAGCGCGCCAGTCTCGAGCGCGCCCTTGAATCGATGCGCGAACGGCTCGGGCGCAACTGCGTTCCGGTCCAGATCCCGATCGGCGAGGAGAAGGACTTCGCGGGCGTGGTCGATTTGCTGTCGATGAAAGCCCTGACATTTGCGTCCGACGAATCCGGCCGGATGACCGAAGGCCCCGTGCCCGACGTGCTCTCGGCCGCGGCGCAGGCGGCCCGCGAGGCGCTCATCGAGATGGTAGCCGAGGCCGACGATGCGCTGATGGAGCGGTTCTTCGAGGCGGGCACGCTCACGCAGGACGAACTGACGCAGGGGCTCGCCCGCGCCGTGCGCGCCCGGCGCCTCTATCCCGTCTTCTGCACGTCCGGTGTCCGCAACATGGGCGTGCAGCCCCTGGCCGACGCCCTCGTCGCGCTCGTCCCGCCGCCCTCCGAACGTGACGTCGCCGGCCAGACGGTCGCCGGCGAGCCGGCGACGCGGGCGGCCGATGATCGGCTGCCGCTCGTCCTGTGGGTCTGGAAGACCGTGGCCGATCCGTTTGCCGGCCGCATCACGATCTTCCGGGTCGTGTCGGGCGTGCTCAAGGCCGACGCGACGGTTGAGAACGTCACCCGGGACGGCTCGGAACGGTTCGGCCACCTGCTCGTGATGCAGGGCAAGACACAGACGCACGTGCCGGAACTGCGCGCCGGCGACATCGGCGCGGTCGCCAAGCTCAAGGACACGCACACGAGTGACACGCTCGGCGACGCCAACGCCGGCTTCCGCGTGCCGCCGATCCGGTTCCCGGAGCCGGTGCTCGCCTATGCGATCGAGCCGAAGACGCGCGGGGACGAGGACAAGATCGGCACGGCGATGCAGCGGCTGCGTGAAGAGGACCCGTCGATCGGCTACGGCCGCGACGAGCAGACGCATGAACTGCTCCTGTCCGGCCAGGGCCAGTTGCACATCGAGGTGACCGTCGCGAAGCTCCGGCGGCGATTCGGCGTCGAGGTCAACCTGAAGCCACCGCGCATCGCGTACCGGGAAACGATCACCGTCCGCGTCGAGGCGCACGGCCGTCACAAGAAGCAGACCGGCGGCCACGGCCAGTTCGGCGATTGCAAGATCCGGATGGAACCGCTCGCCCGCGGCGCCGATTTCGAGTTCGCCAACGAGATCTTCGGCGGCGCGATCCCGCGGCAGTTCGTCCCGGCCATCGAGAAGGGCATCCAGGAGACGCGCCTGCGCGGCTACCTGGCCGGCTACCCGGTCGTCGACTTCAAGGTCGTCGTCTACGACGGGTCGTACCACGACGTCGACTCCAACGAGATGTCGTTCAAGATGGCCGGCCGGCTCGCCTTCAAGGACGCCATGTCGCGCGCCCGGCCGACGCTCCTCGAGCCCATCATGAACGTCGAGGTGTCGGCGCCGTCCGAGTTCGCCGGCGACCTGATGGGCGACCTCAACAGCCGGCGCGGCCGGATCGCCGGCATGGACACACGCGGCGTCGCCACCATCATCAAGGCCATCGTCCCCATGGCCGAGATGCTCACCTACGAGCAGACCCTCACGTCGACGACCGGTGGCCGCGGCTCGTACCACATGGAGTTCTCGCACTACGACGAGGTCCCGGGGCACCTGCACCCGAAGATCATCGCGGCATCGAAGGCCGAGCGCGGCGAGGTCCAGGAAGAAGAGGCGTGAGCTGGCTCGCCGACGCCGGTTCCTGCGCCCGTGGTATCTGCTGCTGCTCGGCGGCCTCGTCGCGCTCGCGGTGGCCGCCGCCGCGTTCCTGCGGCCCCGCGCGCCGGTCGCCGCCGCGGGCACGACGCCCCACATCGTGGCCAGGGGACCGATCGAGGACACCCTGCTCGTGAGCGGCCTCGTCAATCCAAGCGTCACCATCGAAGTCAGGGCCGAGGCGTCCGGCCTGGTCGAATCCGTGCTCGTCGACGACGGCCAGCGCGTCCAGCCGGGCGCGGTCCTCGTCACGCTCGACTCGCGGATTGCGCACACGACGGTGCAGGAAGCCGAGGCCCAGCTCAAGCAGGCCGAGCTGCAGCTCGAGGCCAGCCGCCTCGACCTCGACGAGGACACGCTCGAACTGCGCCGCATCACGCACGACCGCAACCTCCAGTTGCACGCGCGCGGCCTGGTCGCCAAGTCCGACGTCGACGCCTCGGCCCTGCAGCTCCGCTCCGCCGAGCGGTCGATCGAGCGGGCGCGCCGCAACCTGGCGTCGAGCGAGGCACGGATCGATCAACTGCGTGCGCAGCTCGAACAGCGCCAGGCGCAGTTGCAGCACACGATCGTGCGGTCGCCGATCGACGCGTGGGTGATTCGCCGGCACGTCGAGGTCGGCTCCGGCGTGGCCGGCGTGTCGCAGTCCACGTCGGGCGGCACCATTGTCGCGACGCTCGGCGATGCCAGCCGCGCCTCGCTCAACGCCAAGGTCACGGCGGGCGATGCGCGGAAGCTGCGGCCCGGCATGACCGTCCGCATCCGGCTCGACTCGGACCCCGACCGCATCGTCGCGGCGACCCTCGCGTCGGTGTCGAGCGCCGGCGAAGTGGACCCGCAGACGCGCCTGACCACGTTCCCGATCGTGATTGACGTCGCCACTGACGCGGATACGGCGTGGATCAACGTCCCGGCGCGGGCCGAGATCGTGCTCGGCACCAAGGCGGACGCCCTCGTCCTGCCCGACCACTGCCTGCTCACCGAGCCGGGCGGCCGCTCGTTCGTCATGCAGGCCGGCGACGACCGGCCCCGTCGCACCCCGGTGGACGTGGGCGTCGTCTCCGAGGATCAGGTGGAGATCCTCTCCGGGCTGGAACCGGGCCAGACCGTGCTCTGCCGCGGAGCCAGCCAGTGAGCCGGCGTTCCGGCGGCCGCCGCTGGATCGTCCTGCGGTCGCTCGTGGTCGAAGCCGGCGTGAGCCTCGCCGGCCGCCGGCTGCAGGCGACGCTCTCGGCCTTTGGCATCGCCACCGGCATCGCCGCCGTCGTCCTCCTCGTGTCGGTCGTGTCGGGCCTGCACCGCATGGCGCTCACCACGCTGAACGCGGCCGGCGCCAACATCGTGCAGGTGCGTGTCGATCCCGATCCGTCGACGGGCTCGCCGAACGGCTTCCCCTTGACGCTGCGGTCCGACGATGCCGACACGGTGCTGCGGGCGAGCGGCTACTTCGACCTGGCCGTCGCCGAGAACTCGGCGACGGCCGTCGTCCGGGGCACGGTGGTTCAGGGCCGCTCGTTCGTGCAGACGTCCGACGGCGGGTTCGTCAGCCGGATGATGGCCCGCGGGCTGACCGTGCAGCTCCGGGGCGTCACGCCGTCGGCCTTCGAGATGCAGGGCCTGTCGGTCGCACGCGGTCGCCTGCCGCTGCCCGACGAGCACGCCACCGGCGCGCGGGTGGCGGTGCTCGGCGGCCGTATCGCCCGCCAGATCTTCGCCCAACGCGATCCGCTCGGCGAGATCATTGTGCTCGGCGACTGGCCCTTCCAGGTGGTCGGCGTCCTCGAGTTCATCGGCGAGCCCGAGGGAGAGTTCCGGGCCTTCCAGGACCAGCTCATCTACACGCCGTTTCGGACCGTGGCCACCGTGTTCCGCGGCAACGACACCGCCTCGAGCCTGGCGCTGCGACTCAGGGAATCGGTGGTCGCCGCCGAAGCCGTGGCCGACGCCCGCGCGATTCTGGCGCGGCGCCAGCAACGGCTCGGCGAAACGTCCGGCCAGTTGACGTTCACGACGACGTTCGATCGGTTGCAGGAGATGAACCTGATCGTCAACGGCCTGAAACTGCTCGTGGGACTGGTCGGCGGCATCGGCCTCTTCGTGGGCGCCGTGGGCGTGGCCAACGTCCTGCTCGTGTCGGTGCGCGAGCGGACGCAGGAGATTGGCGTCCGGCGGGCTATCGGCGCCACGCGCCACGATGTCTTCATCGGGTTCCTCATCGAGGCGCTCGGCATCACGCTGGCCGGTGGGCTGCTCGGCATCTTCGCCGCGTGGGTCCTGACCCTCATCGTCGCGATGGTTCCCGCCATCCCGAACGGCGCCGAGCCGCACATCTCGCTCGTCACGGCCGCCACGGCCGTCTCGATCCTGGTCCTCGTCGGCGTGGCGGCCGGCGTCGGCCCGGCGCGCCGCGCGGCGTCGGTGTTCCCCGCCGAAGCCCTTCGCGCCGAATAGCCTCGCCGGCGGCGCAGCCCTTGCGCGGGCCCGGCACCTCCCGTACGCTTGCTCGGACCGATGGCATTCGCGCGCGTGTACTCGACCGGCGCCGGCGCCTGCCTGGTGGCCGTGGCTCTCTCGGCGGCGCCCCAGGATCCACCGCCCGACCGTCCCCCGTTCGCCGAGTGGCTGGCCGAGGTGCGGGCCGAGGCTCTCACGCGCGGGCTGAGTCCGGCCATTGTCGACGCGGCGCTCGCCACGGTCGAGGCGCCCGAGACAGTCGTCGTCGCGCGCGACCGGGCGCAACCCGAACGCGTGCAGACGCTCGAAGGCTACGTCACGCAGTGGACGACCGCGCGGACGCTCTCGACGGCGCGGGCGATGGCCAGGACGCACGCCGGCACGCTCGGCCGCGTGTCGGCGCGCTACGGCATTCCGGTGCCGATGCTCGTGTCGGTGTGGGGCCTCGAATCGAATTTCGGCCGGTTCACCGGCAGCCATTCGACCATTGCGGCCCTGGCCACGCTCGCCTACGATCCGCGCCGCTCGCGCCTGTTCCGCAACGAACTTTTTGAGGCGCTGACGATCCTGGATCGCGGCCACATCTCGCTCGACGAAATGAAGGGTTCGTGGGCCGGTGCAATGGGCCAGCCGCAGTTCATGCCGTCGAGTTACCTGCGCCACGCGGTGGATTTCGACGGCGACGGCCGGGCCGACATCTGGAACAGCGAAGCCGACGTCTTCGCCTCGATCGCCAACTATCTGGTGGCGGCCGGCTGGCAGACGGGCGAACGCTGGGGACGCGAGGTGCAGGTGTCACGCGCGGTGCGCGACCGGATCGACCGCGCCGTGCCGATGCGCACGGCCGGCTGCGGCGCGCTCCGGCAGATGACGTCGGCGAGGCACCTGGCCGACTGGACCGCGCTCGGCGTCCGGCTGCCCGGCGGCGGGGCGCTGCCGCAGGCCGATATGGCCGCCTCGCTCGTGCGGGGCGAGGAGCGCGCGTTCCTCGTCTACCGGAACTACCTGGCCATCCTCGACTACAACTGCTCCAACGCGTACGCGGTCGCCGTCGGCCTGCTCGCCGATCGGCTCTGGTGACTCCCCCCATGGCACAGTCCACCGATCCGAAGGCACAGCCGGGGCTGCTCGGCCGCGCGCTCGACAC
>DATKDF010000262.1:0-14129 GCA_035512795.1 Vicinamibacterales bacterium | reverse complement strand
GCAGCTCTGGGACTCCGACTCGGCGGTCGAGCAGGCGTTCGACGATGTGACGAGCCTGGGCTCAGGGTGCCGTTTCCGGGACTGCCGGCACGACCGTGAGCCAGGCTGCGCGGTGAAAGCCGGCGTTGACGAGGGCCGCCTGTCGGCGGAGCGCTACGAGAGCTACCTGAAACTCCAGGGCGAGCAGGCTGCCGTTGAGGCGCTCCGCGACGAACGCGAGCAGCTCGAGGCGAAGCGGCGCTCTCGCGTGATGGGCAAAGCGCTCAAGGCGATGCAGAAGGACCGCGGCCGGGAGGACTGATGCCCGTCACGATCTCACATGAAGGTCATGAAGACGTGAAGCTCATGGAGGCAGCACGATGTCCTCGAGCGGGCAGGCGTCGCCGGCCCGGAGGGCCGGCGGCCTTGTCGGCCGTGCGCCGGAGAGACAGCCGGCGCAGATGAACGTGCCTCACATTCGTTCCAAAGCACGCTCATCTGCACCGGCTGTCTCTCCGGCCGCGACGCCTGCCCGTCAGCGTGCGTCCTTCACGTCCTCCACGTCTTCACGCTCTTCACGTGATGAGAGTCGGTTTCTGACGCGGTCAGGGCTTCCCGCTTGCTGTTCACCGGTGGAAAGCCCCCACCGGCCGATTCGGGTTCTCCGGTCGCGGGCGGTTCTCGTCAGATAAGGGCGGATACAGATGACGACGCCTGTGGCGGTCGCTCCTCCCTTTACGATCGAGAACGCTGTCAAGAGCTTCGGTGACGTGCGCGCCCTCGATGGCGCCACGTTCACCCTCCAGGCCGGCGAACTGCTTGGCCTGCTCGGTCCGAACGGCGCCGGCAAGACGACGGCCATTCGGGCGATCGCGGGACGTGTCGCGCTCCAGAGATTCGAGCGTGGTCTGCTGGGCCTGCCAGTCCACGAAGTCGTGCGGCGTCACGGGCCTGCGCCGATCGGGTTGCTGTACCGCTGCGCGGGACAGGTGGACGATCCGATCGCCTGCCTCGAACGGCAGACCGCGGAGGATGACGCCTTCGACGATCGAGAACATCGTCGTGGTCAACCCGATGCCGAGCGCCAGCGCGACCACGGCAACCGCCGACGTGCCGGGCCGCGTGGCCATCATCCGGACACCAAAGGACAGGTCCTGCAGCCATTCAGACATCGCAATCCTCCCAGAGGGACTGACTCCTCATACGCACGGGGACGACGAAGGTTAGCCGGTCGACGGCGACATCACGATATTCTGGTAGCCGGCCCGTTGTCGGACCATGGCCGCAGACCCTCGCGCTCGCTTCATCGACCGGCTTCGCGCCGTGCAGCTTCTCGGGCTGTCTGCCGTTTTCGCCGCCGCGTGTGCCGCGCCCCCGTCGCCGGGGGCCGGGCGCCTCCTCGAGTACGAACTCACGCTCGCGATCCGCGCCGACGGCACGATGAATGTCGACGAACGGGCACGCGTCGAGTTTGGCGCGGCCGACGCCGGCGCGTTTCACCTGCCGATATCGGGCTGGCACGTCGACGGCCTCGTCAACCATCGGACCACGGTGGACGGCGTGACGCCGGACGGGCCCCCGGCCGATGTTCGCGCCGTGCCGGGCGGCGGGCTGCGATGGAGCCTGTCGGCCGACGCCACGGGCACCCGGGAGTTCCGTCAGACGTACGACGCCGCGGGGGTGCTGGCCCTTCAGGGCGCCCGGGGCCAGCTCGTCTGGCCGGCGGTGCCGCCGGGCGTACCCGTCGTTGCCGCCCGCGTGACGGTGACCTGGCCGACGGGCAGCCTGCCGGCGGTGCCGCCGGCCATCGAGCCCGGCGCGTGGACGGCCCAGACGTCGGGCGCGACGACCGTGTTCACCGGGCAGGAGATTGACGCCGAGGTCGATCCGTGGCTCTACCTCGATCTGGTGCTTGATGATCTGTCGGCGCTCGAACCGGCCTGGCAGATCACTGAACGGCGCGCCGGGCAGTTGATGCCGGCGTTCGTCTCGGCGGGCGTGTTCATCGTCATTGTCGGCGTCGGCGTGCTGCTGATGGTGCGGGTCAGCTAGCGGGCGGGCGCCCTGCACGTGGCCGAGGGCGAGCGTGCGCAGGTGCGTCGCGCATTGCACGTCGCGGGTGCCGTCGTCGTCGCGGCCGCCGTGGTCGTCGCCGCGGTCGTGCCCGTCGTCGCCGACGACCTCGGCTGGGCCCCGCACGCCGTGCCGGTCGGGATCGCCGTGGCCGGGTGCCTGCTGACCGCAGGCGGCCTCACGTTTCCCGTGTCGGCCAAGTCGGGCGTGCTACACTCACCGCGACTTCGACAGCACCGGGAGCCCTGAGTGTCCGCGTACTGGCCGGTCTTCATTTACTTCGTCATCGTCGTTCTGTTTGCCGTCGGATCGCTTGCCGCCGCTCGTCTCGTCCGTCCGTCCCGGATCTTCGACGCGAAGGTTGCCAATTACGAGTGCGGCGCCGAGCCGATCGGCACGGCGTGGGTCCAGTTTCCGGTCGGCTTCTATCTGGTGGCGCTCCTGTTCATCGTCTTCGATGCGCTGGCGGTCTTCCTGTTTCCGTGGGCGCTGACGCTCGAGCGGCTGGGGGGCTGGGGGCTCGGCGTGATGTTCGGGTTTCTGGGCGTCCTGTCACTTGGCTGGCTCTACGCGTACCGCGAGGGGATTCTCGAGTGGCAGTAAAGCCCCCGGTGCCGGTCGTACCCGCACCCGTCTGGAAGGACTTCAAGGATCTGCAGGAGTGGCAGGCGCTCCATCAGCGCCGGCCCGAGCGCGGCGACAAGCAGTCGAGCGTCTACGAGTCGATCACCGAGGGGATTCACCGCTTCCCGGGCGGGTTCCTCGTGACGACGCCGGCCGACGCGTTCTTCAACTGGGCGCGCAAGTCGTCGGTCTGGCCGGTCACGTTCGGCCTGGCCTGCTGCGCGATCGAAATGATGGCGACGTTTGCCTCGCGCTTCGACGTCGAGCGGCTCGGGATGGTGCCCTGGGCGTCGCCGCGGCACTCGGACCTGATGATCGTGTCGGGGACGGTGACGATCAAGATGGCGCCCATGCTCGAGCGCATCTACGACCAGATGCCCGATCCGAAGTGGGCGTTGTCGATGGGGTCGTGCGCCAATTCCGGCGGGCCGTTCCGCCACGGCTATCATGTGGTCAAGGGCGTCGATCGGGTCATTCCCGTCGACGTGTACGTGCCCGGCTGCCCGCCACCGCCCGAGTCGCTGCTGAACGGGCTCCTGCTCCTGCAGGAGCAGATCGGGCACTTCCGCCGCACGGGCCGTCGGGCGCCACCGGCGCCGAAGGTGGATTGACGTGACCTATCCTGAGGCCAGAGGCCGCATCGCCGAGTTTGCCGGCGCCGAGGTCACCGCCGACGGCCCGCCGCTCGCCGTCGCGGTACCCGCCGCCGCCTGGGCCGATTTCGCCCGGTTCGCCCAGACGCGCCTCGGCTGCTGCTTCTTCTCCTTCTGTTCGGCGATCGACTGGAAGGCCGACGGCCTCGAGGTCGTCGCGTGGGTGGCCAACCTCGACGCCAACGTCTCGCTCGTGTTCAAGGCGCGGCTCGGTGCCGGCGTCACGGCGTGTCCGTCCCTCACGCCGGTGTACCGGGGCGCCGACTGGATGGAGCGCGAGTGCTTCGACATGTTCGGGATCCGCTTCGACGGCCACCCGGACCTGCGGCGCATTCTGCTGTCCGATGACTGGGACGGCCACCCGCTCCTGAAGTCGTACCCGGTGGATGCGCCGCATCCGCCCTATCGCTGATCGGATCCGACGTCGACGTCATGGCTGACACTCGTGAGACACGCGACGCGCGCCCGCCGGCCGGTCCGATGACCGCCGACGAAGCCCGGGCCCGCGCGCGCGCCGTGGTCGACTACACGGGCGCCGAGCGGCTGACCATGAACATGGGGCCGCAGCATCCGTCGGCCCACGGCGTGTTCCGCGCGATTCTCACGCTCGAAGGCGAAGAGGTCGTCGCCGTCGACGCGGTGATCGGCTACCTCCACCGCTGCCACGAGAAGCTCGCCGAAACGCTCACCTACGCGCAGTACCCGTCGATCGCGTCGAAGACCGACTACGTCGCCGCGATGACGAGCGAGCTGGCCTACGTGATGGCGGCCGAGCGGCTGGGCGCCGTCGAGGTGCCGAAACGCGCGCAGTACCTGCGAGTGCTCGTGGCCGAGCTGCAGCGCGTGGCGTCGCACTGCCTCTGGCTCGGTACCTGGTGCATGGACATGGGCGGCGCGCTCGGCGGCGGCGCCACCATCTTTCTCTACTGCATCCGCGAGCGCGAACTGGTGCTGGACCTGTTCGAGTCGCTCGTCGGCGCACGCCTGCTCTACGGGTTCCACCAGGTCGGTGGCACGCGGTACGACATCCCGGCCGGCTGGACCGCCCAGTGTCGGACGACGATCGATCTCATCGAGACGCGCCTCCTCGAGTACGAACAGATGCTCGAGGGCAACGCCTTTTTCCACATGCGGACGAGGGGCGTCGGCGTCATCTCGCGCGAGCTGGCCGAGTCGGTCGGCGTCTGCGGGCCGCTCTTGCGCGGGTCCGGCGTCGCCTACGACATCCGCCGCGCCGAGCCCTACTCCTCCTACGAGGACTTCCAGTTTGCCGTGCCGGTCGAGTCCGCAGGGGACTGCTTTGCCCGCTACTGCGTACGCATGGTCGAGTTCCGAGAGTCGATCCGGATCGTCCGGCAGGTGCTCGACGGGCTGCCCGAGGGGCCGATTTCGTCGAAGCCCGGACTGAAGTCGGTGGCCCAGGTGCGAATTCCGAAGGGCGAGACCTACGCACGCGTCGAGGGCGCGCGCGGGGAGGTGGGCTGTTATCTCGTGGCCGACGGGAGTGCCAAGCCGTACCGGATGAAGTGGCGGGGGGCATCGTTCTCGAATCTGGCGGTGCTGCCGCACATTCTGCCGGGCCACAAGGTGGCCGACGTGGTCGCCATCATGGGGTCGGTCGATCCGGTGTTCGGTGAGGTGGATCGGTGAGCCATGTCTGAGACGCTCACGGCCGTCGTCACCGGCTCGGTGCTGCTCGGCGGGCTGGCGGGCCTCGTCGCCTACGTCACGCTCCTCGAGCGGAAGTTCGCCGCGCGGATGCAGTCGCGCATCGGGCCGTACCGGGTCGGGCCGCACGGTCTGCTGCAGCCGATTGCCGACGGCGTCAAGCTGTTGCTCAAGGAAGACATCGTTCCCGCGGCCGCCGATCGGCCGGTGTTCAACCTGGCGCCGGTCATCTTCGTCATCCCGTGCCTGCTCATCTTCGCGACGATTCCCTTTGCGCCGGGACTCGGCGTGGCGGACCTGAACATCGGCATCCTGTTCTTCCTGGCCGTCTCGTCGATGGAGATCGTCGGCCTCTTCATGGCCGGGTGGGGATCGAACAACAAGTACGCGCTCCTGTCGGCGATGCGGGCCGTCAACCAGATCATCTCGTACGACCTGCCGTTCATTCTCGCGGCGCTCGTGCCCGTGATGCTGGCCGGGTCGCTGAAGCTCTCGGCGATTGCCGAGGCCCAGAGCGGGCTCTGGTTCGTCTTCTACCCGGTCATCGGGCAGCTGGCGTTCCTGGCGTATCTCGTCTCGAGCGTCGCCGCCGAGAACCGCGTGCCGTTCGACATCCTCGAGGCGGAATCCGAGCTGGTGGCGGGCTTCCGGGTGGAGTACTCCGGGATGAAGTTCGCGATCATCCAGCTCGGCGAGTACGCGCACATCCTCGGGACGTCGTTTCTCGGGGCGCTCCTGTTTCTCGGCGCCTGGTCCGGTCCGGGGCCCGCGTGGCTCGGGCCGGTCTGGTTTCTCGGCAAGGCGCTCGGCGTGTTCCTGGTCCTCACGTGGGTCCGCTGGAGCTTCCTGCGCATCCGGGTGGATCAGATCCTGGCAATTTCCTGGAAGCTGCTGTTGCCGCTGACGCTCCTGCTCGTCATGATCACGGCCGTCGTCGTCGTGTGGAGATCGCCCGGTGGCTTCTGACGGGCGCCGGCACGGCCTGGTCGGCGAGTCGATGGACCTGGCGTCGGCCGTCTTCCGCGCGATGCGCATGACGTTCGTGAACTTCTTCCGCACGCCGGTCACCGTGCACTATCCGGACGTCGAGCGGGCGTACCCGGACCGGTATCGGGGTCTGCTCGCGCTCGCCTATGACAAGGACACGGGCGAGGAGGCCTGCATCGGCTGCCGGCTCTGCGAGTTCGTCTGCCCGCCGGCCGTCATCAAGGTCGAGATGCTGAAGGGCGAGAAGCGCAACTACGCGAAGACCTTCACGCTCGAGCTCTATGCGTGCGAGTTCTGCGAGCTCTGCGTGCAGGTCTGTCCAACCGACGCCATCATCATGATGAAGTCATTCGATCTGGCCACGGCCGACCGTCGCGACATGCTGCTCGACAAGGATCGCCTGCATGCGATCGGCCTGGCTCACGAGGCCTCCTGGGCGACGGGTAACCTCCTGCGCGACATGCAGGCGCCGCCCAGGAAGGCCCCCGGCCCTGGGCCCGGTGCTGCGGCGGGAGGAGGCGCGTGACGGCGGACGTCGTTGCCTTCTGGGGGCTCGCCGTCCTGCTCGTTGGGTCGGCGCTCGCGGTCGTGCTCACCAGGAACCTGTTTCACTCCGTGCTCTGGCTCGCGCTGGCGTTGACGGGGACGGCGGGCCTGTTTCTCCTGCTCGAAGCGGAGTTTCTGGCGGCCGTGCAGGTCCTGCTCTATGCCGGCGGTGTCGTGACGGTCGTCGTCTTCGCGATCGTCGTCACCGAGCGGCTGGTGGGCGAGCGGCTGTCGCATACGAGCCGGTCGGTGCCGCTCGGGGCGATCACCGCCTTCGGCCTGCTGGCCGGCCTGGTCGTCTCGATTGCCGGCGCGCCGCTCGCGGGCCCGGCGCCGGCGATGCCCGACGACCTCACGCCGGAACTGGGCTACGCGGTGCTCACACGGCACGTGCTGCCGTTCGAGCTGCTCGGCGTGCTCCTGCTCGTCGCGCTGCTCGGCGCGATCTACTTCGCAAGGCCGGAGGACTGAGGTGGGACTCGAGGCCTATCTCTTCCTCGCGGCCACGGTGTTTGCCATCGGCCTCTTCGGCGTGATGACGCGGCGAAACACGGTCGGCATCCTGCTCGGGGTGGAGCTGATGCTCAACGCCGTGAACATCAACCTCGTGGCGTTCAGCCGCTTCCAGGGCGACACGCTCGGGATGGTGTTCACGTTGTTTGCCATCGCGATCACCGTGGCCGAAGTCGCCGTCGGCCTGGCACTCGTCATTCTCATCTTCCGCACACGCCGGACGGCGATGGCCGATCACCTGGACCTGCTCAAGGGATGACCTCACACCCGGTCGTGCTCGCGCTCTGGGCCTGGCTGCTGCCGGCGGGTGCCTTCCTCGTCCTTGCCCTGGCGGCGCCGCTTCGCCGGTCGGGGCGGCCCGCGGCCTACGTCTCGGTGCTCACGGCGCTCACGGCCCTGGCGGCGTCGCTCGCCGCCTGGCAGGGCGCCGCGACCCTCACCGAGCCGGCCACGCTCCTCTGGACGTGGATCCCCCAGCACGATGGCCCGCTCGCCACGGTCGGCGTGCTGGCCGACGCCGACTCGCTCGTCATGCTCGTGCTCGTGGCGCTGGTCGCCTGCCTCGTGCAGGTCTACTCGCTCGGCTACCTCGATCACGAGGAACCCGCGGCGCTCGGACGGTACTACCTGTATCAGTCACTCTTCGCCTTCTCGATGATGGGCCTCGTGCTGGCGCCCAACTTCGTGCAGCTCTTCATCTGCTGGGAACTGGTCGGACTCTGCTCGTACCTGCTGATTGGATTCTGGTACCGCAAGCCCGCAGCCGCGCGTGCGGCCGTCAAGGCCTTCTGGACGACCAAGGCCGGCGACGTGGGCCTGCTCATCGGCATCGTGCTGCTGTGGCGCCAGGTGGGCACGTTCGAGTTCGGGGCCATCCGGGTGATGGCCGAGGCCGGCGCGGTGCCGCTCGCCGGGCTGTCGCTCATCACGTTCTGCCTGTACCTCGGCGCGGCGGGCAAGTCGGCGCAGTTTCCGCTGCACGTCTGGCTGCCCGATGCGATGGAGGGCCCGACGCCCGTCTCAGCGCTCATTCATGCCGCGACGATGGTGACGGCCGGCGTGTATCTGCTCGTCCGGACGTCGTGGCTGTTTGCGCTCACGCCGGACGTGCTGCTCATCATCGGCTGGGTCGGCGCCGGCACGGCGCTGATGGCCGCGGTCCTCGCCTGCGTGCAGACAGACATCAAGCGCGTGCTGGCGTATTCGACCGTCTCGCAGCTCGGCTACATGATGACGGCTATCGGCGCCGGGTTCGCCGCGGCCGGCTTCTTGCACCTGCTGACGCACGGCGTCTTCAAGGCGCTGCTCTTCCTCGGCGCCGGCGCGGTCATCCATGCGGTCGGCACGAACGACATCACGCGCATGGGCGGCCTCGCGCGCCGCATGCCGCAGACGATGATCGTGTTTCTCGTCGGCACGCTCTCGCTGGCCGGCGTGCCGTTGTTCGCCGGGTTCCTCTCGAAGGAAGAAGTGCTCGGCGCCACCTGGGCCGGGGGCCTCACCGGACCGTTCGTCTTGCTGGTCGTCGCGGCTTTCCTGACGGCGTTCTACATGTTCCGGGTGGTGTTCCTCACGTTCTTCGGGGCGCCAGCCACGCCTGCACCGGCGACCGGATCCGGTGCGCCCGGCGCCGTGCACGCGCCGCATGATGCGCCGGCGATCATGTCCGGTCCGCTCTGGCTGCTCGCGGCGCTGTCGATGGTCATCGGCGTGCTTTTCACGGTGACGCATCGCGAGACGCCGTTCGACATGCCGGCCTGGCTCATGCCGCTGGCGGTGGCCGTCTCGGCAGGCGGCATCCTCCTCGCCTGGCTGACCTACCAGCGGCGGATCGTGAGCGCCGACGCGCTGGCGGCGGCCTTCGGCCCCATCCGGCGGGCCGCGCTCGCCAATTTCTGGGTCGACGCGGTCTTCGTGGCCGTCTACCGTGTGGCGTTCCTGTCGTTGGCCCGCTTCATCGGCTGGGTCGACCGCTACATCGTCGACGGCGTGCTCAACGTCCTGAGCACCTGGACCGTGTCGGCCGGCGACCAGTTGCGCCGCTCGCAGACCGGCCGCGTCCAGGACTACGTGTACGGCGTGGCCCTCGGGGCGATCGTGCTCGTCTTCTGGTTCCGGTGGCTGCTGTGACGGACTTCCCGATTCTCTCGGTGATCACGTGGGCGCCCTTTGTGAGCGCGCTCGTCATCATGTTCGGCGCACGGCATCGGCCCGGGTTCGTCCGCTGGACGGCCGCCGCCGGCAGCAGCGTGTCGCTCGTGCTGTCGCTCTGGCTGTACTGGGCGTACGATCGCGCCGCGGCCGGGTTCCAGTTCGTCGAGCGGGTCGAGCTGGTGCCGGCGCTCGGCATCGCCTACGAGCTGGCCGTCGACGGGATCAGCCTGCTGATGATCCTGCTGACGGCGATCATCATCTTCGCCGGGGTGTTCGCGTCCTGGACGGTCAAGACGCGCGCGCAGGAGTTCTACGCGCTCCTGCTGCTTCTGGTCACCGGCGTCTTCGGCGTCTTCGTGTCGCTCGACCTGTTCGTCTTCTTCCTGTTCTACGAGATTGCCGTGCTGCCGATGTACCTGCTCATCGGCATCTGGGGATCCTCGGGAGCGGTGCGGCCGCAGGGCATCTTCGGCTGGGCGTTCGGCCGGACCGGCGTCGGCACGAAGGAATACGCGGCGATGAAGCTCACGCTGTACCTGCTCTTCGGGTCGGCGTTCATCCTGGTGGGCATCCTGGCCCTCTACGTCGCGGCCGGCTCGCAGTCGTTCTCGTTCCTCACGTTCGAACGAACCACGTTCAGTCCGGCACTCCAGACCTGGGTGTTCCTGGCCTTCTACATCGGCTTCGGCATCCTGGCCGGCATCTGGCCGCTCCACACCTGGTCGCCCGACGGCCACGCCTCGGCGCCGACGGCCGTGTCGATGCTCCACGCCGGGGTCCTCATGAAGCTCGGCGCGTACGGCGTCGTCCGGCTCGGCATGGGCCTGCTGCCCGAGGCCACGATCGACTGGGCGTGGCTGGTGGGCACGATCGCCTGCATCAACATCGTCTATGGCGCCCTCAGCGCGATGGCCCAGACCGACCTCAAGTACGTCGTGGCGTACTCCTCGGTGTCGCACATGGGCGTGGTGATGCTCGGCGCCGCCACGCTCACCGAGAGCGGGTTGAACGGCTCGGTGTTCCAGATGTTCGCCCACGGGGTCATGACCGGGCTGTTCTTCGCGCTCGTCGGGCTCGTGTACGAGAAGGCGCA
The DNA here is from genome assembly GCA_035512795.1 of Vicinamibacterales bacterium. Lineage (GTDB taxonomy): Bacteria > Acidobacteriota > Vicinamibacteria > Vicinamibacterales > SCN-69-37 > DATKDF01. The sequence continues at coordinate 3,839 of DATKDF010000262.1, read as the reverse complement.
CTCGCGCGAGATCTTCAAGATGGGCGGCTTTGCGACGATGATGCCGGGGATTGCGGCCGCTTTCACGATCGGCGGCCTGTCGTCGCTCGGTCTGCCGGCGACGGCCGGCTTCGTGGCCGAGTTCCTCACGTTTCTCGGCGCCTGGACCTCGGCGCATTCGTGGTGGCTGTTCCCGGCGGTCCTGGGCGCGTTTCTCACGTCGATTTACGTGCTGCGGGTGGTCCGGCACATCTTCTGGGGCCCGCCGAGCGCCGATCCGCGGTTCCAGAACCTGCCTGACGCGCAGGGACCGGAATGGGTGGCGATCGGCATCCTGGTGTTCGTGATCGTCCTCTTCGGGGTAATACCGGGGATTGCCATCGATCCGGTGGACACGGCGACCGTGCCGTTGCTGACGCGCCTCGGGGTGTTCCCGTGAGCGGCATGGCGGCGCTGTCGGCGCCGCTCGCCCTCGAGCTGGGCACGCTGGCCCTGCTCGTGCTCGTGCTGCTGTCCGGCCTCTTCGGTCCGAAGGGCAGCGCCCTGCCGGCGCGGCTGGCCTTCGGCGGCCTGGTCGCACTCCTCTTCGTCGCCTGGAATGCCCAGCCGGGGGCGTCGGCGTTTGGCGGCACGTTCGTGGTCGACGAGCTGGCCCTCTTCGCCAAACGGCTCTTCCTCGCCTCGGCGGCGCTCAGCGTGCTGGCCTCGCTCGGCGGCGGGCCGGGACCCGTGCCGCGCCGGGCCGCCGAGTACCACGTGCTGCTGCTCGGATCGCTCCTCGGCATGCTGGCGCTCGCCTCGGCCCGCGAGCTCATCCTGCTGTTCGTGGCGTTCGAACTGATGTCGATTCCGCTCTACGTGCTGACCGGGTTCCGCAAGCGCGAGGATCGCGCGTCGGAAGCGGCGCTCAAGTTCTTCCTGGTCGGCACCGTGTCGTCGGCCGTGATCCTGTACGGCCTGTCGTTCGTGTACGGCGCCGCCGGGACCACCGAGATGGCGGCGCTCCCGGCCGCGGTGGATGAGGGCCACCCGCTCGTCTACCTGGGACTCGGCCTCGTGCTGGCCGGACTCGGGTTCAAGATCGCGGCCGTCCCGTTCCACATGTGGGTGCCCGACAGCTACGAGGCGGCCAGTGCGCCGTTTGTCGCCTGGCTGTCGGTGGCGCCCAAGGCTGCCGGGTTCGTCGCGGTGTTCCGGCTCTACCTCGAAGGCATGGGCGTCACGGCGCTCGCCTGGGTGCCGGTCGCGGCCACGCTCGCCGTTGTCAGCATGGTTGCCGGTAACCTGATGGCGATTCCGCAGTCGAACATCAAGCGGCTGCTCGCCTACTCGGGCATCGCGCACATCGGCTACATGCTGCTCGGGTTTGCGGCCATGTCGGCCAACGGCACCGGCATGGTGCTCTTCTATCTCGTGGCATACCTCTTCGGCAACATGGGGGCGTTCTTCGTCGTCGAGGCGGTGGGGCGCTCCGAGTCGTCGGACCAGCTCGATGCCTACAAAGGGCTGGCGCAGCGGTCGCCGATGCTGGCGCTCTCTCTGCTCGTCTTCCTGCTGTCGCTTGGCGGCATTCCGTTCATGGTGGGCTTCTGGGCCAAGCTCTACGTCTTCTGGGCCGTCATCGAGCAGGGCATGTACGCCCTGGCCTTTCTCGGCGCCCTGCTGACGGTGGTCGCCCTGTACTACTACCTGGTCGTCGCCCGCTACATGTACATCGACGCGCCCGTCCGGGCCGGCGCGATTGCCGTGCCCGTGTCGCTTACGCTGGCCATCGCCATCTGCCTGACTGGCGTCGTCGGCATGGGCGTGTACCCCGGCCCCTGGGTGGACGGGGTGCTCCGCGTCGCGGGCACGCTCTTCCGCTGAACAGGGGGCACCACGCTTTACGTGCTAGGAACGAAGGGCGCCAGCACTCTCCTGGATTTCGCGCGGGGCGCCGTCGCGCGCCTGCCTGCGCGCTGCTCGGCAGGCATTGGGGATGGCGAAGATCCTCAGGGTCCCTTGCGTGCCGCGCTCGATACAAGCGTGCAGGGCGGCGGGACCGTTTGGGGCCGCTTTTCCACCGAGCACCTCAGCGCTTTGGCCGCTCGCACCTGGCGGGTGCCGTGTCCGCCCAGCACCCGAGTTCTGAGGTTGACGCAACACGGCGCCCCTACCTGTTCGCCTCCGACTCCTCCTGGAGCCGCTGATGGAACCGGGTGCGGGTGGTGTTGGCCACGCAGATGCGGAGGCCGTCGAGGACGCCGCACGTCGCGTTGGCGCCGTCGCGAAGGAAGGGCTCAATCGCGCCCCGGGTGACCACATAGACGGTGCCGGATGCGAACTGGCCCGCCGAAATCGTCCTGTCGAGCGCCTCGCACGCCGCGCGCATGTCGTCGATCGGCGCACGCGCGACGTAGCCGCTGCTGATCGTCATGCCCTTCCGGTAGGCGAGATAGGCGATCCGCAGGAAGTCGTCGTAGGGAAAGGGCTCAGCCGACGGCTGGCATTCCGGCGGGCCGACCGGGTAGAAGCCCGGATACATGACGACGTGGCGGTAGGAGGGGTCGAGTCCGGACCAGGCCGGCGACTCCATCCGCCGCCAGCCGTGCTCGACGAAGTAGACGATCTGGCGGATTGCGTAGGCCTGCAGCGCCACCACCGCCACCAGGACCGGCGCCACCAGAGCCGGCCGCAGGAAGCGGCCGCCGACGGCAAGCGCCAGGATGCCCGTCATGACCAGGTAGTACAGCGGCCAGACGAAGCGTCCCGACGACCGCAGGGGCGCGACGATGAACTCCAGCGGCGAGTAGAAGCCGCGCATCGTCATGATCAGCTCCCCGGCCGCGGTGATGTGGTCCGAGAGGGCGAACCCGAACATCACGCCGGCCAGGACCACGATGGGCCACAGCGGTCCCGGGATGACTGGCATCGCACGGCGCCGGACCGCCGCCACCACGAGCAGCACCACCAATGCGATCATGCCGGCGCCCAGGTAGCCGTAGCCCTCATGCTGGGCCGGGGTGAATGGCAGCGCCGGCAGCAGGCCCGCACCGGCCATCTTGTTCACGAACGCCAGCAGGTCCGTCGAGAAGGTGCCGAAGCCGCCGCCAGACAGGGTCGCCCCAGACCCCAGGTAGCCCAGCAGCGCGAACACCGCGAGCGTCTGACCCGTGAACGCGGTTCCGGCGAGGGCGGCCGCCCGCGGCGCCAGCCGGGGCGACTCCAGCAGCAGTCGCGCGAGCAGCGACACGGTGAGCACCAGCACCATGATGGCAAGGTACGGGTGCACGCCCGCCGCGATGAAGTTGAAGGACCACGCCCACGCCAGCGTGTTCCGGTGTGACGAGCGGGGCCGCAGGTGCAGCCAGATCAGGCCGAGCAGCATCCAGTGGGCCGTCAGCGTGTCGTGGCCCATCCGACGCACGAGGACCGGCGACACGATGAAGATCGCGGCGCCGAGCACCCGCCACGCGGGATTCGGCGTGAGCGTCTCCATGATCTTGAAGCCAAGGGCGCCCTGAAGAACGAAACTCGACAGCATCCACCAGCCGATGAACTGGAAGTCGTCGGGAAGCCACGGCGAGATCGGACGAAGCGCCAGTGAGACCCACGGGTTGGCATCCGTGAAGCCCACCGTCGTCCCGATGGGATACAGGAGATCGCTGATGCTCCCGAGCGGCAGTCTCAGCGGTTCATCCCGGAAGAACAGCCATCCGAGCATGTGCTGCGCAAGGTCGCCTTTGATCCACTCCAGGTTCGTCGGGTCGAGCGTGAGCCCGCCTCCGAGGAAGAGATACCAGACGAAGCCCAGACCGGCACTGAATGCGGTCAGGCGGCCGGTGGCGGTCTTCTTCGGGACAGACGGGTGGCGGGGGCGG
>DATKDF010000261.1:0-6806 GCA_035512795.1 Vicinamibacterales bacterium | reverse complement strand
GGCCTACGGCCACGTTCACGGTGTGGCCGGCCGGTCGCCGCGCTGGCACGTGCACGTCGCCGGGCCGGGCGGGCATCCGGCGGGGCAGCACGCGTCCGGTCCGGTGCCGCTCGTGATGGGCGCGGTCTTCGCCGTGAGCAGCCTGCGGATGCTGATGCTGCTCACGCCGTTCGGCGACAATGCGGCGGCGATCGCGCTGCCGACGCTGCTCCTGCTCATCACGCTCTTTGGCGTGGGCATCCTCCTGTCGATGTCCATCTTCGGCGTGGTGCTCGCCCGCATCCTGTCGCTCGCCGCCATCGAACGCCTCGGCCAGACGGCCGCCATCGTCGTGGCACTTGCGTCCATCACACTCGGAGGCATCTGGATCGTGATGTGAGGTTCGAACCTTCAGATGGTTCTGAGACTCTTCGCCTTCCCGGCCACCACGACCCCGGCGGTGAGCAGGACGAGCAGAAGGCCGTTGGCGGTCATGACGGCGGGCACCGTGAAGACGTCGGCGAAGTAGCCGGTGGCCAGGGCGCCGAGGGGGCCGCCGCCGCGAAGCGCCACCATGTAGATGCTGACGACCCGTCCGCGCAGATCTTCGGGCACCGAGAGCTGGACGATGGAGAAGCTCATCGAGAAGAGCGCCATGAAGGCGACGCCACAGAGGAAGATGAGCGCGTAGCTCAGGAGCGGCGTCCGCGAGAGGGCAAAGAGCGCGATGAGCACGCCCATGAGGGCCTGGATGCCGAGTACGGCGCGGCCCATGTGGCGGAAGCGGCCGAGCGAGCCGATGAGGAGCGCGCCGGCAATCGCGCCGAGTCCCTGGCAGGCCATGAGCAGCGACAACCGCGTTTCCGGCGTGCCGGCCCCGTCGGCCAGCACCGTGTGCGCGAAGGCCGGCAGCATCGTGATGATCGGCATGGCCAGGAAGGTGCTGACGGTCACGAGCAGCGTGAGGGTCAGAAGCAGCCGCTCGTGGCGCACGTAGCTCAGGCCGCCGCGCAGCTCCGTCCAGATCGCGCGGCGCTCGCCGGAGGGCGCCGGCGGCTTCGACCGCAGCATCGCCAGCGCGACCACCACGAAGAAGAACGACAGCCCGTTCAGGAAGAAGCAGGCGGCCATGCCGATCCAGAGCAGGACGGCGGTGCCGCCCATCGGCCCGAGCACCCGTGACAGGTTGAACTGCGTCGAGTTGAGCGCGATCGCGTTCGGCAGGTCGCGCCGCGGCACGAGTGCAGGAATCAGCGACTGATACGCCGGTCCGCCGAAGGCCTGTGCGCAGCCGGAGATGAACGACAGGGCGAAGACGTGCCAGATGGTGATCGAACCCCAGAAGACGAGCGCGGCGAGGGCAAACGCGGTGAAGGCCTGCACGTACTGCGACCAGGTGAGGAGCCATCGGCGGTCGTAGCGATCGGCGATGACGCCGCCGATCAGCATGAAGAGCAGAATCGGGAGCTGGCTGAGGAAGTCGTCGAGCCCCAGGTAGAAGGTGGACGCCGTCAGTTCGTAGACGAGCAGACTCTGCGCGAACTTCTGCATCCAGGTGCCGATGGTCGAGCCGAGGGCGGCCAGCCAGAGCAGCCGGAAATCGTGATGGGTCAGCGCACCGGCGACGCGATGGAGCCAGGGGCGGGTCGAGTCGTGATCTCTGAACGGATCGGCGGGGGTCGACACGGACAGGCGATCTTAGTCCGATTTTCCGGGGTGTATTCGGTCTCACTTTCGCCTCTTGATCGTTTTTTGGGTTCCCTGTATGCTCCCAAAAGCAAAGAAAAAACGAAAGTCAGGACAAAGTCATGAAGACTGCAGCGATGAGCAAACTCGAGGCGCTGCTCGAGACCAGACGGCTCAATCACACGCTTCTCAGACCCTGGCTGGCCGCAGCACCAGCGCGCACGGTGTCGAGTGGCGTGGCCCCGCTCGACGCCGTGCTGGCTGGTGGCTGGCGACTGGGCGAAGTGTCGGAGGTGGTCGGCGCGGCTTCGTCGGGACGCACGTGTCTGGCTGTGGCGGCGCTGGCGGCCAGCACGGCCGGCGGCCGGCTGGCGGCCCTCGTCGATACGACGGATCGATTCGACCCGGGCGTGGCGGCCGACGCCGGGGCCGATCTGACGCGGCTGCTCTGGGTGCGCGGGCCGGCGATGTCACCCGGAGCCGCCCGGCCGGCGATGGTCGACCGGGCGGTCCGGCAAGCCGTGCGCGCGTGCGATCTCATCGTGCGGGCCGGCGGGTTTTCGGTCGTCGTGCTCGATCTGGCCGATGTGCCGTCTCGCAGGCTGCGTCTGTTACCCCATCCCACCTGGATGCGCCTGGCGCGCGCCATCGAAGGGCAGCCGACCGCGTGTCTGGTGATCGCCCCCACGGCCCTCGGCCGGAGCGCACGCGGTGTTACCGTGCAGGTGTCAGCCGCGCCGCGCTGGCAGGGCACGAGCGCCCAGAGCCGACGACTCGCTGCCCTCGAGATCACGGCCCGCTTCCAGACCGCCCACGCCGTCGTCCAGTCGGTGGATCTTGAATCTGGCGGCCTGCAAAACCAGGCCGCCCTACGTACGCCCGCACCATCGGACCATCGGACCATCGGACCGAACCGAATCATAGGACCGTAGGACCGTAGGACCTTCGTGATCTGTTGTCTTGTTTCCAAGTCGTCCCTGCCTCCCGCCGGCGCGCTCGAGCGAGTCGCGCGGGCGTGTTCGCCGCGGGTGATGACGTGCGGGCGTACGGCGGTCGTGTTCGATGCGCGTGGCCTGGCGCGCGTGTTCGGCACACCGCACGAGATCGTCGCTGAAGTGCGCCGGATGGCTGCGACCGATGGACTCTTCGTGCGTGCGACCGTGGCCGGCACGCAGTCGGCGGCCTGGTTGCTGGCGCATGCCTCGACGGACCGGTCGGTCATCGACCCCGGGGGGGAAGCTGCGGCGCTCTCGCCGCTGCCGTTGTCGCTGTTGAAGACCCTGTCCGGGTTGTGTCAGGCCCGGCCGGCGCCGGGACCGCCAGGCCGCGCGAGGCGTGCGCCGTTGCGGGCACACGGCCGGCACTACCGACTGGCGCCCGGCCCGCCGTGCCGGGCGTTGTCGGGCGACGAGGGGCCCGGGACCGATGAGGTACTGGCGATCCTGGTCCGGTGGGGGCTGTCGACGCTCGGGGCGCTGGCGGCGCTGCCGCGGGCCGAGATCCGCACGCGGCTGGGCGTGGCCGGCGTCCGGCTGCACGCGGCGGCCTGTGGGGAAGATGCCGAGCCGCTCGTGCCGGCCGACGAGCCGCCGACCTTCGAGGAGCGCCTCGAGCTCGAGTGGCCGATTGACGGGCTCGAGCCGTTGTCGTTCGTGCTGGCGCGGCAGTTCGAGTCGCTCTCGGCACGGCTCGAGCGGGCCGATCGGGGCGCCGTGTGTCTTAGGACGCGCCTCGGGCTCGTGACGGGTGACACGCACGAACGGACGCTCACGTTGCCGGCGCCCATGCGCGAGGCCCGGGTGTTGCGCACGCTCGTCCTGCTCGATCTCGAGTCGCATCCGCCGCCGGCGGCCATCGACGTGGTGACCATCCGGATCGACGTGGCGCCCGGCCGGATCGATCAGGGGTCGCTCCTCGATCGGACCGGGCTGGTGCCCGAAGACATCTCGACGCTCATGGCGCGGCTGGGCGCGCTCGCGGGTGAGACACGCGTGGGCGCGCCGGTGGTGGTCGATTCGCACGATGCGCGCCGGCTGGCGCTCGTGCCGTTTCGTCCCGGTCCGATCCCGAGGGCCGATCGCCCTGAGCTGGCCGGTCGCGAGCCGTCCGTATCGATCGGCATCGCGTACACGATGCGCCGGTTCCGTCTGCCCGTCGTCGTGCGGGTGGCCGTGGAACGGGGGACACCGGTGCGGGTCGACACGGGCTCGGGCGGCCTGGCCGGTGGCCGGGTGGTGTCGGCGGCCGGTCCCTGGCGGACGTCGGGCGCCTGGTGGTCGCGGGCCGGGGCGGCGTGGGATCGCGACGAATGGGACGTCGCGGTCGAGGCCGGGCCGTGCTACCGCCTGACGCGCGATCGAGCCACGGGACGCTGGGAAGTCGAAGGGCTCGTGGACTGAGCCCAGGGCGAGGCGCGTCGGAGTGCGTCAGGGGCGATGGGTGCTCGGTGCGTAGGGGTGCGCATCGGGTGCTCCACGCGCATCCGGACGCACTCCGAGACACCTGCAACCCGGAGCTTCTCTTTCGTGTCCTACATCGAGCTTCACACCGCGTCGGCCTTTTCGTTTCTCGATGGCGCGTCGCTGCCGTCGACGCTCATCGAGCGCGCGGCCGACCTCGGGTACCCGGCCGTCGCGCTCCTCGATCGCGACGGCGTGTACGGCGCGCCGCAGTTCTATCGCGCCGCCCGCGCCGCCGGTCTCAAGGCCATCGTCGGCGCCGAGTTGACGATGAGCCGCGGTCCGGCCGCAAGCGGCCCGCCGGTGGTGTCCGGCACGTGGCGGTTGCCCGTTTTGGTCGCGACGGCCGACGGGTATCGAAATCTCTGCCGGCTCATCACGCGGGCGAAGCTTCGGGCGCCGAAGGGGGGCGCGTCGTTGTCGGTCGGCGATCTCGATGGTCACGTCGGGGGACTCGTGGCGCTCGTCGGCCGGCCGGCGCTCGAGGCGGAGCGCCACGGCGTTGGAGGGCTGGTCGACCGGCTGGTCGGCATCTTCGGCCGGTCGCAGGTCTGGATCGAGTTGCAGCGGCATTTCCGTCGTGACGAGCAGGCCGCAAATGACTCGCTCCTCGATCTGGGGGCTGCGTTCCGGGTGCCGGTGATGGCGTCCAACGACGTGCGGTTTGCCGCGCCCGACGTACGCCGCCTGCATGATGTCTTCACGTGCCTGCGGCACAAGGTGACGCTCGCCGGGGCCGGGCGGCGGCTCGCGGCCAACGCCGAGCGCTACCTGAAGCCGCCAGAGCAGATGGCGCGGCTCTTTTCAGATCTCCCGCAGGCGCTTGCGGGCACCGAGGCGCTGGCCGAGCGGCTGGAGTTCACACTGGCCCATCTCGGGTACCGGTTTCCGGACTATCCCGTGCCGGACGGCGAGACGCAGGTGTCGTTTCTGCGGCGTCTCGCGCAGGTGGGGGCGCGGGATCGGTACCGGCCGTACCACGATCGCGCGCGGGCGCAGATCGCGCGCGAACTGGATCTCATCGAGACACTCGATCTGGCCGGGTACTTCCTGATCGTCTGGGATCTGGTCAACTTCTGCCGACAACAGGGCATTCTGGTGCAGGGCCGGGGGTCGGCGGCCAACAGCGCCGTCTGCTACGCGCTTGGCATCACGGCGGTCGATCCGGTCGGCATGGAGCTGCTCTTCGAGCGGTTCCTGTCGGAGGAGCGGGGCGAGTGGCCCGACATCGATCTCGATCTGCCGAGCGGCGACCGGCGCGAGCGGGTCATTCAGTATGTGTACGAGCGCTACGGGCGGCTCGGCGCGGCGATGACGGCCAACGTCATCACGTACCGGGCGCGGAGCGCGGCGCGCGAGGTCGGCAAGGTCCTCGAGCTCGACGACGGGGAGATCGACCGGCTGGCGCGGATGATGAGCCAGTTCGAGTTCGTCGATCCGGAGGAGACCATCGCCCGGAATCTGCGCGAGTCGGGGCTCGATCCGGACGATCCGCGGTACCGGCTGTTTGCCGATCTCTGGCGGCAGATGCAGGACCTGCCGCGCCACCTCGGGCAGCATTCCGGCGGCATGATCGTCTGCCGGGGCCGGCTCGACGAGGTCGTGCCGCTCGAGAACGCCAGCATGCCGGGCCGCGTCGTCGTGCAGTGGGACAAGGACGACTGTGCGGATCTCGGCATCATCAAGGTCGACCTGCTGGGGCTCGGGATGCTGGCGGCGCTCGAGGAGGCCATCGCCATCATCAACAGCGGCACCGGCACCCGGGCCGGTCCCGAGGTCGACCTGGCACACCTGCCGCCCGACGACCCGGCGGTGTACGCGATGCTGCAGCGGGCCGACACGGTCGGCGTCTTCCAGGTGGAGTCGCGCGCGCAGATGGCGACCCTGCCGCGGCTCCGGCCCGAGCGGTTCTACGACCTGGTCGTCGAGGTCGCGATCATCCGGCCCGGACCGATCGTCGGCAACATGGTGCACCCGTACCTGCGGCGCCGGCGGGGCGAGGAACCGGTGACCTATCCGCATCCGCTGCTCGAGCCGGTGCTGGCGCGGACGCTCGGGGTGCCGCTCTTCCAGGAGCAGCTGCTGCGGATGGCGATGGTCGTCGCCGGGTTCAGCGGTGGGGAAGCGGAGGAACTGCGGCGCGCGATGGGGTTCAAGCGGTCGGTCGCGCGCATGCAGGAGATCGAGGCGAAGCTGCGCGCCGGCATGGCCCGGAACGGCATCAGCGCCGAGGCCGCCGACCAGATCGTGCAGTCGATCACATCGTTTGCGCTCTACGGATTTCCGGAATCGCACGCGGCCAGCTTCGCGCTCATCGTCTATGCGAGCGCGTATCTGAAGGCGCATTACCCGGCGGCGTTCTACACGGCGCTCCTGAACAACCAGCCGATGGGCTTCTACCATCCGGCCACGCTCGTCAAGGACGCGCAACGACGGGGCGTGCGGTTTGCGCCCATCGACGTGCAGGTCTCGGGCTGGAACTGTGCGGTCGAGCTGGACGGATCGATCCGGATGGGCTTGCGATACGTGAAGGGCCTGCGCGCGGAAGTCGGCCGTTCGATCGCGGCTGGTGGCATCCGAGAGGCCGAGCGGCCGAAGGACCGAGAGACCGAGAATCCGAGAGACCGAGAGCCCGAGAGTCTGGATGCTACCGACAACGAGTGGAAAGTTGCGGCAACCTCC
>DATKDF010000260.1:0-2298 GCA_035512795.1 Vicinamibacterales bacterium | reverse complement strand
GCGATCCAGCAGCAGCCGGGGCGCGCTGCCGTCGATCGGAATCTGCCACACGCCCGCGGTGCGGTCGGCCGGCATGTCGAAGACGACGAGCGACCGGCCGTCAGGCGCCCAGTTGAGGCGCCAGTTGTTGTCGATGACGCGTCCGGCCGGCCGGTACACCTCGCGCGGCTCGCCGCCGGATACCGGCGCGATCATGACCTTGTAGACCCGCTGCTTCATGTCCTCGTCGGTGTAGGCGAGCCATTTGCCGTCGGGCGAGACGGCAATGCCACGGCCGGCCTGCACCTTGCGCACGCTCCGCTCGTCGCCCGTCCGCACGTCGCGTGCCACGATCTCGTGCGAGACGAGCGCGGCGTTGAGACCCACGGGCCGCCGGTAGTAGATCGTGCCGCCGTCGCGGCTGATGGTGAAGAACGGGGTGGCCGGCTCGTTCGGCGCGCGAGGGACGACGACGCGCGTGGTGCCGTCGGCCAGATCGAAGCGGTGGATACCCGGGTGGCCCTGCGGGTCAAGGCCGTAGAGCAGCACGCCGGATCCGTCCGGCAGCCAGTCCAGCTTCCGCGGATTGAACGTCACCGGGAGCGGGAAGTGCCGGCGCAGTTCGCCGGTCGCGCTGCGCAGCTCGAGCCGCCGGCCCAGGCCGGCCGGCGTCGCGAGATGCGCGATCATCTGGCCGTCGGGGGACCACGCCGGCTCCCAGCCGCGGGAATGCGTCGGATCGCTGATCGCCCGGCCAGGCCCGAGCGGCCGGCTGCCGGTCAGGTCGATCGGGGCGACGTGGACCTGCCGGCCCTCGACGTCCACCCCGTAGAAGAACGCGTCGCGCGAGAAGCCGAGCGGCTGCACCTGCCAGGCGTCCGGCCGCACGAGCTGCGGCGCGCCGGCCGGGCGGCCGTCCCGCACGGCGAGCGCGAACAGCGCGCGCGATTCCGCGGTGCGCGTGCGGTAGAGGATGCCCTGCCCGTCGGGAAGCCAGCCCAGGAGCAGGTCATGCCCCGGCCCGCTCACCAGCGTCGTCTCGCGCCCGCCGGCGACCGGAACGATGAAGATGTCACGGTTGGCCTCGTCGTTCCCGACCGGGAAGTCGAACGCCACGTACCGTCCGTCTGGCGAGAACGCCGCGACGATCGGGTTGCGAAACTCGCTGGACTTGAGCATGCGGTACGAGCCGTCCTGGATCGTCAGCACGCCGATCTCGGACGTCCGGTCGGTCTTGAAGACCGTCAGCAGGATCGAGCGGCCGTCGCGCGACCAGTCCTCGACGGCCGCGTACCGGATCTGCGGGTTCTTCGGCATCACGACCTGCATGTCCGAGCCGTCGGCCCGGATCGTCCGAACCTCATAGCCGAGCGCCTCGCTGCTGAACCAGCTGTAGGCGATGCGCTCGCCGTCGGGCGAGAAGACGGAATACTCGGCGAAGTCGCCGGAGTCGCCCCACGATCCCTTGTTGGTCACGCGGCGCAGCGCGCCGGTCTCGAGGTCGCGGACGGCGAGATCGCCGGTGCTCCAGTCGATCTCGGTGACGAGCCGGCCATCGGGCGAGGGAGACGCGACGTAGAAATTGGGCTCGGAACCCGACCAGAGGCGTCGCACGTCGAGTTGATCGACGCGCTCGATGGGGAGGGGCGCCTCCGGCGCCTGGCCGCCCTGGGCAGACGTGGATCCGCCGCAGCCGGCGGTGAACGAAACGGCGAACATCAGGCCGAGCAGTGTGCGCATGGGAAGCTCCTTGTCACGTGCTAGGGGTAGCAGGTGTGGTGCCACATGGCTGATCTCTCTGCAAGCTGCTCGTGGTGCACGGGTTACGGCGATCGACGACGGAACGGTGGCGCCCGGCTTGTAACGGTTCGTGGCAGCGCGCCCCGTGACGTTACAACGGCGGCGGCGCCGCGCCGGTGAGATCCGCGGCCGGCAGCTCGATGGTGGCGACGGCGCCGCCGCCCACCGCGTTCTCGATCCGGATCGTGCCGCCGTGCGCGTGGGTGAGCCGCGCGGCAATCGTCAGGCCGAGCCCGGTGCCGTCGTCGCGCGTCGTAAACAGCGGGTCGAAGGCGTGCGCGGCCGCCTCCGGCGACAGCCCGCGGCCGGTGTCGGCGACCTCGACGACGTGGTGCCCGTGCTCGGGCCTGACGGCCACGCTGACGTCGCCGCCGTCGCGCACCGCCTCGAGGGCGTTCAGCAGGACGTTGAGGAACAGCTGCTGCAATGCCAGCGCGTCGCCGCGCACCCACGCCGGCTCCGACGGCGCCTCGATCGGAATCGCTCGGGGAGGCGTGACGCTGCGTTCCGCTGTCGCGG
>DATKDF010000259.1:0-4866 GCA_035512795.1 Vicinamibacterales bacterium | reverse complement strand
GCGGACGACGAGGCCGGCGATGACGACGAGGGCAAAGGTCAGGGCCAGTTGGAGTGAGGCCAGCACCCGGCCCGGCAGCCGCCTGACCCCCGTACCGGATCCGCCCACGATTCGGACGCCGCCGAGCGCGCCGGGCGCCGCGGTGCGGACCGCCGGCCAGCCGCCGACGCCGAGACCCACGACGAGCGCCACCGCCAGTCCGGCGGCTGCGGCACGCCAGTCGAACCCGATCGCCTCGGCCCGCGGCAGTGTGGTCGGCAGCCAGGCGGGCAGCGAGCCCACCGCGAGCCAGGCGACGCCGATGCCGATGCCACCGGCCACGAGCGCCAGGGCGACCGATTCGGTCAGGAGCAGCCGGGCCAGCCGGCCGCGGCTGGCGCCGAGCGCCGAGCGGAGCGCGAACTCGCGTTCGCGTGCGGCGGCGCGCGCCAGTTGCACATGCGCGACGTTCGTGCCGAGCACCACAAGCAGCAGAAGCGTCGCCGCGAGCGTCGTCCAGAGCGCCGGCCGGACGGGCGCCACCGTGCGCTCGAGCACGGACTCGAGGCCAAGATCCAGATCGGGATCCGCTTCGGGCTCGGCGGTGTTGATCGACGACGCGATGGTCCCGAGTTCGGCTCTGACGGCCGCGCCCGTGGCAGCCGGACCGATGCGGCCGATCACGAGGAGCCCGTGGAACCGGCGGTTGGATTCGAGTCCGCTGCCGCGCGCGACGAGAGGCACCCAGACGTCGGTGCCCAGGGGGTACGCGGCGCCGGCAGGGAGGATGCCGACGATTTCCCGCACGGTGTTGTTCAGGCGTACACGCCGGCCGACGGTCGACTCCTCTCCGCCGAAGCGGCTCCGCCACAGCCGCTCGCTGATGACGGCCACTGCGTCCTCGCCGTCTCGGTCGTCGTCGCGGGTGAGGAGGCGGCCGGTGACCGGCGGCACACCCAGCGCGTCGAAGAACGCCCCCGACACCTGCGCGCCCAGCAGGCGCTCCGGCGTCCCTTCGCCGGTGAGATTCAGGAAGGCGAAGCGAGACGCGGCCAGGCTCGTGAGCGATCCGGATCGTTCCTCGAGATCGAGGAACGTCGCGTAGGTGACATTGCTCAACTGCGGATTCTGTTCATGCCGCTCGCCCACGCGCACGAGCGTCGGCGGGTCCGGCACCGGCAACGGGCGGAGGACGACGGCATCGATGACGGCAAAGGCCACGACGACGCCCGTAATGCCGGCGGCCATCGTGGCGAGCAGGACGAGCGACAGCGCCGGCGAGCGGCGCCAGCCGCGCAGGGTCTGGCGGAGGTCGTCCTTCGTCGCGGTCCACTGGTCGCGGCGCGCGAAGGCGAAGAGACCCGCGATGGTCTCGAGCCAGAGCCGGCCGATGGCGCCGCGCCCCTGGATCGCGCGGTCGCCATATTCGAGCAGGAAGTCCTGTTCCATCGCGTGGCCGTAGTCGCGCCGCGTGTCGAAGGGCAGGAGCGCCACGAGCCGCCGGAACCAGCGCCGTTCGCGTCGATGGGGCCGCGGAGCCATCGGCGTCAGGCGCGGCCCGGCCGGGGCGCGAGGTGGACGGCGCGGGCCATGGCGACCGCGCGTTCGAGCCGCGCGACTTCGGCGCGCGCGGTCGCCTGCCCGTCGGCAGTGATGCGGTAGTACCGGCGGCGCTCGTCGTCGAGCGCCGGGTCCGGCCGCTCGTCGGATTCCTCGATGAGCCCGTCCTGTTCGAGTCGCTTGAGGACCGCGTAGAGCGTGCCGACATTGAGCGTCACGGCACCGCCGCTCCGGCGACGGATGTCCTTGAGGATCGCGTAGCCATGCTTGTCGCCGGCGGCGAGTGCGACCAGGACGTGGAACACGGCCGGGCTGAGGGCCGACTTCGAGACCGCGATTCGCTTTGCCACAGGATGACTATACCTGTAACAAGAGCAGTATTCAACAGCTCGGATTCTCGCCACCCCGACAAACGATGACGGGCGGCAGACGCGTTCCTCGTCCCTGTCGTCCCTGTCGTCACCTGTCGTACCCGTCGTACCGGCCGGGCGCCCGGTCCGCCATGCCGATGCAGTAGGATCGGTCGTCCGCATGCACCCGCCGCGATCTTCGCGCCGCCGGTATCGCGCGTTCCTCGACGACTACCGCACCTGGACGTTCCGGCGCCTGGCCGAGGGCCTCGAGGAGCCGAAGCCGGAGGCGTCGACGGCGGGGGAGCCGTCGCCGCCGGCCGACGAGGCGGGCCTGGCCGCCGGGCCGAAGGCGACCGGCTGGTCGCCGTTCCGGGGCCAGCGCCGCGAATACCTCCGCGAGTACCTCCGCTGGCTCTGGCCGCACCGGGTCGCCGTGGCTGGCGTCTTCCTGCTGGCCCTCGGGGCGGCCGCGCTCCAGATGATCGAGCCGCTCTTCATCCGGTTCATCATCGACGACGTGCTGCTCGTCGAGGGCCTCGACACCGCCGGACGGATGGCGCGCCTGCACGTGGCCGGCGCCATCTTTCTCGGCGTCATCATCCTATCGAATCTCCTGACCGTGCTACGCGACTACCGCCAGCGGCTGCTGAACATGCGCGTCATGCTCTCGCTCCGGCGCACGCTCTTCGACCGGCTGCTCCACCTGCCGCTCGCCAGGCTCTGGGACATGAAGACCGGCGGCATCCTGTCGCGTCTCACTGGCGACATCGACACGACGACGGGCCTGCTGCAGATGGCGCTGATTTCCCCGGCGCTGTCGGTCATCCGCCTCGTCATCGCGGTCGTCTTCCTGCTGCTCATCAACTGGCGGCTGGCGCTGATGGCGTTGGCCATCATCCCGGGCGCGATGATCATAAGCTTCGTCTTCACGGGCCGCATCCGGCCGATCTACCGATCGATCCGCAAGGACGTGGAGCTGATCGACGGGCGCGTGGGCGAGACGTTCTCGGGGATCCGGGTGGTGCGCGCGTTCGGGCGGGAGATGCGCGAGCTGCAGGACTACCTACTCGGGCGCCACAGTGTGGTGCGCAAGCAGATGTTCGCGCACCGGCGCGAGCTGCTGCTCTGGACGTCGTGGGGCCTGCTCGTCTCGGGCGTCAACGTCATCATCGTCTGGTACGGCGGATTTCTGAACGTC
Organism: Vicinamibacterales bacterium; assembly: GCA_035512795.1. Classification (GTDB taxonomy): domain Bacteria; phylum Acidobacteriota; class Vicinamibacteria; order Vicinamibacterales; family SCN-69-37; genus DATKDF01. The sequence continues at coordinate 1,776 of DATKDF010000259.1, read as the reverse complement.
GCCGGCGGCGCGTCGATCGGCGACATCATGGCGTTCCAGTGGTACACGTTCCTGCTGCTCAACCCGGTGTGGCAGATCGTCAATTCGTTTTCCGAGCTGCAGCGGTCGCTCGCGGCCATGGAGCGGGTGTTCGAAGTACTCGCGATGGCCGACGACAAGCCCGATCGGCCCGGCGCGGTCGAATCGCCGGCCGTCGTCGACGAGGTCCGCTTCGAGAACGTCGAGTTCGAGTACCGGGAGGGGCAGCCGGTCGTGCGCGACTTCGACGTCGTCGTGCCGGGCGGATCGGTCGTCGCGCTCGTCGGCCGGAGCGGCGCGGGCAAGACGACGGTCACCGATCTCGTGGCGCGATTCCACGATCCGACGCGTGGCCGTATCCTGTTGAATGGAAAGGATATACGGGATATCCAGCTCCGGTCGTACCGGGGGCTGCTCGGCATCGTGCAGCAGGATGTGTTTTTGTTCGACGGATCGGTGCGCGACAACATCGCCTACGGATACCGCGACGCGACGGCGGCCGAAGTGGAAGACGCCGCCCGGCGCGCCAACGCGCACGAGTTCATCGAGCGGCTGCCGGAAGGCTATGAGGCGTTCGTCGGCGAGCGCGGCGTGAAGCTGTCAGGCGGTCAGCAACAGCGGCTGGCCATCGCCCGGGCCATCCTCGCGTCGCCCCGCATCCTGATTCTGGACGAAGCGACGAGCAATCTCGACACCGAGAGCGAGCAGCTCATCCAGGCGTCGATGGCCACGCTCCTCGCCGGCCGGACGACGTTCGTCATCGCGCACCGGCTCTCCACGATTCGGCGCGCCAGCCAGATCCTGCTGATGGAGGACGGCCGGATCGTCGAGCGCGGCACACACGACGAGCTGATGGACGCGCGCGGCCTCTACCACGACATGGTGCTGCGGCAGATGGCGGCCGACGAGCGGGGCGCCGGCGCGATGCTGTCGTAGTGGGGTTCCGTGCACCCGGCCCTGCGACACACGAGCCATCGTCTGTTTCCGGTCGCGCCGGGGGCCTGGACGTGGCGGCAATCGTGGCTCGACCTGCTGTTTGCGCACTGGCCGATCCCTGCCGGAGCCATTCGCCTGCTCGTGCCGCCGGAACTGGACGTTCAGGAGTTCGACGGCACGTCGTGGATCGGCGTCGTGCCGTTCCACATGGAAGGCGTGATGCGCCGGCCGCTGCCGGATCTGCCGGGGATCTCTGCGTTCCCTGAATTGAATCTGCGGCTGTACGTCGAGCACCGGGGGACACCTGGTGTGTGGTTCCTCAGTCTCGACGCTGCGAGCCGGCTGGCGGTGTGGGCGGCGCGGCGGTTCTTTCACCTGCCGTACTTCCACGCGCGGATGGCAGTCGCGGTTGCGGATCCGGAGGTGACTTACCGCAGCGTCAGGGTGGCACCCGGGCACCCCGTGGCGTTCGAGGCAGAGTACGCGCCCGTGTCGGCTCCGTTCAGGGCCGTACGCGGCAGCCTCGAGCACTGGTTGACCGAGCGGTACTGCCTCTTCGCGAAAGCACCGGACGGGCGTCTGTTCCGGACCGATGTCCACCACGAGCCGTGGCCGCTGCAGCCGGCGCGAGCCGCCATTCATCGCAATGACTTGTTCACGCCTCACGGCCTGGCCGTCTCCGGTCCGCCGGCGCTCCTCCACTTCAGCCGGCGGGTGGACGTGGTCGTCTGGTCACCGGTCCGGCTCTGATGGCCGGTCTGCGATGGTAAGCTGGCCGCACCGACACCGGAGCCATGCCTCTTCTTCGCACGCTGGCCGTGA
>DATKDF010000258.1:0-16591 GCA_035512795.1 Vicinamibacterales bacterium | reverse complement strand
GGCCATCGGCATGGTGAACGACCACCTCGCCGGCTGTCCGGCCGGGCTCGAACTCAGGCGACGGCTGCTCCACGATCGAGGACGGTCAGATGGTCGACCTCGGCCTTCATCGCCTGATTCAGATCGTGGTGAAGGGTCCGGATCGAGTCGAGCGTCCAGTGGAAGCCGGCGATCTCGTCGGTGATCTCGAACAGGCGCTCCGACAATTCGTCTCGCGCGGCCTGGTAGCCGGCCAGCGCATGGTCGGCGCCGCTCGTCACCGCGTGGGCCAGGAGTTCGGCGTCACGCAGCGCATCGGTGATGCCGTGCGCGGTGATGGGATCCTTGAAGTAGCCGGCGTCGCCGACGAGCGCCCAGCCGGGCCCCCAGCTCTGACGGAACCGGCCCAGTTCGCCCGGATAGCCGCGCAGCCCACTGGCCGGGCGCGCACGACCGAGCGCGTCGGCCAGCCGAGGCGACGTCTCCGCGATCGCGCGCAGGTAGCCGGCGGCCATGTCGCGGCGGATCTCCTGTTCGAACCGTTCGGCCGGCATGCTGGCAAAGACGCACATCGCGCCGTCGTTGGTGGCGATGGCGCCGGCCGCCACCGCCGGCCCGTAGAGCCAGTGATAGCGGCCGGGTTCGACATCGACGTCGGCCCAGTAGCCGTAGACGACTGCGGCGGCATGCTGTCCCAGCCGGTACGTGGGAGCCGACACCAGTTGCGCGACGGTCGATCGGAGACCGTCGGCGCCAATCACGATGCCCGCCCGTGCCATCACGATGCGACCCTGCCGATCCTCGAGCACGACGCCGGCGATGCGACCGCTGCGGCTGCGGACGAGGTCGACCAGACGCGGGCCGTGGACGACGTGCGCGCCGGCCTCGCGGGCCGCGTCGGCCAGGATCGGGTCGAGCACGGTCCGACGCGGGGCGTACAGCGCGTCGACGCCGTCGCGCGGCTTGATCGGCACCACCACTTCGTCGTCGCCATAGTGGAACGACACGTGCCGGATGGCCGGCGTGCCGGCGTGCCGGACCGCGTCGAGCAGCCCCCAGCGCGCCAGTTGCAGGACGGCCCCGCGCATGAGCGCGTGGGTCGACAAGGTGTCACGGCCGCGCTGGTCGCGGTCCGCCAGCAGGACGCGCAGGCCGCGCCGGGCCAGCAGCATCGCCGTGGCCGCGCCCGCCGGGCGCGCGCCGATGACGATGGCGTCGTAACACGGTTGAAGCTCGGGTGTGGGATCCATGTTCAGTCTCACGCAGCCGCGTCCGTGCGGCGGCCAAGGCGGCGTGCGATCCGCATCGCCAGATCGCGCCCGTCGTCGCCGACTCCGTCGATGAACGCCGACTTGCGGCGTCGCTGAAAGTGCAGGCCGAGCGCAAACAGGCCCGGCGCGCGCGTGACGCCGCCGGCGTGCGCAATCTCGCCACGCGCGCCGAACACCGGCACCTGCAGCCACGGATAGACCCGCCGAACCCGGTGGCCCAGACGACCGACGTGATGCCCTCGGCGGCCAGATCGATGGTGGCGGCGTCGGCCAGTTGCCCGAGCGGCCAGCTCGGCTCGAAGGCCTCGGGCTCCTCGACCGGATCGTCGATGTCCGCTGTCCGGAGAAACGCATCGATGCGGCGCTGCAGGCTGGCCATCTTCAGGTCGGCCGCGGCCGCCGTGGAGATCAGGCTGTCGTCGACGAACACACGACCGCCGTCGATGCCGACGAGCCGCCCGGTGAGACGCACGCCTCGTGCCGCAAGCTCCCGCAGGCCGATCGCCCGCCGATCGGGGCGGCCCACCAGTTGCAGCGACGGCTGCCGGCGCGAGGCCGCCGCATCGGACACATGGTCGATCGACTCGTCGAAGATGCCCATGCGATCCATCCACCAGCAGATGTCCCGGCCCCGGTACTCACGCGGCAGGCGCATGTGCCGGCCAACGGCCAGCGTGACCGGACGGCCTGAGGCGTGGATCTCTTCCGCCAGCTGGACGCCGGTGGCCGACGCTCCGACGACGAGCACACCGCCCGACGGCACGTCGTCCGGGCGCTTGTAGGCGGTAGCGCCCGTTGTGGACCGTGACCGAGCGCACGGCCGTCCCGAGCTCGACCGGCGCCAGGAACGAGCCGGCGTAGCGTTCGAGGAAGCCGACCAGGTCGGTCATCCCCATGAAGCCATCCGGATCGCTCCCGGAGTACTGGAAGCCGGGGAGGCGGCTCTGCCAGTTCGGGGTGAGCAGCCGCAACGACTCCCACCGTTCACTTCGCCACCGCTCGGCCACGCGCCCGCGTTCGAGCACGACGTGATCGATGCCGAGGTCGCAGAGGCACCGGCTCATGGCCAGCCCGGCCTGTCCCCCGCCGATGACGACAACGTCAGTCCGTCTCACCTGATCCTCCCCTGTTCAGGAACTCGTGTCATGGCCTACGCGGCGACGGTGTCGATGTCCACGGGGCACCCGTTGGTCAGCACGTCGTAGACCGCCGAGCGCGCGCGCGACTGCTCGACCAGCTGCCGGAGCTTCTCGGCCGGCGCATCGCCCTTGATCGCGAACGTCACGCGGATGCCCTGATACCCGTTGCGGACGTCCCTGGAGAGGCCGAAAATGCCGCGCAGGTCCATGTCGCCCTCGATCGTCGCGGTGACTTCGTCGAGCGTCACGCCGCGCGCGGCCGCGATGTTGCCGATGCCGGCGATGATGCAGCCCGTCAGCCCGATGAGCAGGAACTCGACCGGCGTCGGCCCGTGATCCTCGCCGACGAGCACGCCCGGGTGGTCGAAGTCGTAGACGACCGGGTGCTTGTGCGTGTGATCGGTGCCGGCGCCAGTGAACGTCTCGAACCGGCCCTGGCTGTGGGTGCCGCGCACCCAGCGGTGCGAGGCGCGGAACCGGAACCTGGCCAGTTCCGGCTGGGCCGCGACGGCGTTGATGGTGGCAAAGAGCGTGGGCGTGTTGACGCCGTTGAGCGGCTTCGGAGCGGGCTTTGTCTCTGTGGCTTGCATGGTGTCCTCCCGGCCGGCGAATCGTGCCGGCCTCGAGAGATGTAACGTCACCGGCGCGGCAAACCCGCCACATCAAACGAAATGCCCGGAAAACCCGTCAAAGAGGGGGCATGCCGAACCTCAAGCTGGCCGTCCGGACCCTTCGCCGAGCGCCCTTCGTCACGACGGTCGCGATTCTGTCGCTCGGCCTCGGGATTGGCGCAAATGCGGCCATTTTCTCGATGTTCAACACGATCCTGCTGAGGGCGCTGCCCGTGCCCGACCCCGGGCAGCTCGTCAACCTGTCCGCCCCGGGACCCAAGCCGGGCTCCCAGTCGTGCGGCACCGCCGGCGACTGCGAAGTCGTCTTCAGCTACCCGATGTTCCGTGACCTCGAGCGGGAGCAGACCGTCTTCACGGGGCTGGCCGCGCATCGCTCCTTCGACGTCAGCCTCGCGTTCGATGGTCAGACCATGACAGGCGACGGGATGTTCGTGTCGGGCAGCTACTTCCCCGTCCTTGGCGTGCAGCCGGCACTCGGGCGGCTCATCGGTCCGGGCGACGACCGTTCCCACGGCGAAGCGCCGGTCGTCGTGCTCGCGCACCATTTCTGGACGACCCACTTCGACGAGCGCTCGGCGGTGCTGAACACGACGATCACGGTGAACGGCAAACCGATGACCGTGGTGGGTGTGGCCGCCCCGGGGTTCGCGGGGACGACCGTGGGCGAGCGGCCACATGTGTTCACGCCCATCACGATGCGCACGGCGCTCGAATCGGGCGTGACGCCAGCCAACATGGATCGCCGTCAGAACTACTGGGTGTACCTGTTCGGCCGGCTGAAACCGGGGACGTCGCTCGAACAGGCCGGCACGGGCCTCAACGCGTACTACCGTTCGGTCATCAACGAAGTCGAGGCGCCGCTGCAGACCGGCATGAGCGAGGCGACGCTCGAGCGGTTCCGCGCGAAACAGATCCTCGTCGCCGATGGCACGCACGGCCAGAGCGACGTCTACGACGAAGCGGCCATGCCACTCCAGTTCCTGCTCGTCGTCACGCTGTGCGTGCTGCTGATTGCCTGCGCCAACGTGGCCAATCTCCTGCTCGCGCGGTCGGCGACGCGCGCGGGCGAGATGGCCGTCCGCCTGTCGATCGGTGCCAATCGCGCGCGGCTGGTCACGCAACTCCTCGCCGAAGCGTGCCTGCTCGCGCTCGGCGGCGGGCTGTTCGGCATCCTCGTGGCCAACTGGACGCTGGGTGCCGTGCTGGCCATGCTGCCGGCCCAGATCGCGCAGACCATGCCGTTTGCCGTTGACGGCACGGTGCTGGTCGTCACGGCGCTCCTGAGCCTCGGCACCGGCGTGCTCTTCGGCCTGTTCCCGGCCCTGCACGCCAGCCGGCCCGACCTGCTCTCCATTCTGAAGGGCCAGTCGGGACAGCCTTCGGGCGCGCGCTCGGCGCAGATCTTCCGCCGGGTGCTGGCGACCACTCAGATCGTCCTCGCGATGACGTTGCTGGGCGCGTCGGGGCTCTTCCTGAAGAGCCTGGTCAACGTGAGCCGCGTCGATCTCGGGTTCAACAATCCGGAACAGGTGCTGACCTTCCGGCTGGCGCCACAACGGAACGGGTATCCGGTCGAGCGCGTGCAGGCGATCTTCAGGCAGGTCGAGGAGGAACTCGCGGCCCTGCCGGGAGTGTCGAGCGTGTCGTCGTCGCTCGTGCCGCTCGTCGCGGGCAGCAACTGGGGCAACAGCGTCGGCGTGCAGGGGTATCCGACCGGTCCGGACGTCGACAACAACTCGCGATTCAACGCCATCGGCCCGGGCTACCTGCGCACGCTCGAGATGCCGCTCATCTCCGGCCGCGAGTTCACCGCCAGCGATACCGACGGGACGCCGCGCGTGGCGATCGTCAACGAGGCGTTTGCGCGCAAGTTCAACCTGGGTCGCGAGGCGGTCGGCAAGCTGATGTCGGACGGCGGCACCGATCTGAACATCGAGATCGTCGGCCTCGTGCAGGATTCGAAGTACTCCGACGTCAAGCAGCAGGTGCCGCCCGTCTTCATGCTGCCCTGGCGCCAGCAGCCCCGGGCGGCGTCGATGTCCTTCTACGTGCGGACTGAAACCGATCCGGAAGCCCTGGCGGGCACGGTGCGCTCGGTCATCGCCCGGATCGATCGCACGCTGCCGGTCGACAACCTGCGCACGCTGCCCGAACAGATTCAGCAGAGCGTGTTCCTCGATCGCATGCTGACCACGCTGGCCTCGGCGTTTGCGCTGCTGGCGACCGTGCTCGCGGCGATCGGGCTCTACGGCGTGCTGGCCTACACGGTGAGCCAGCGCACGCGGGAGTTCGGCCTGCGGATGGCACTCGGCGCGCCGCCGGCACGTGTGCGCACGCTCGTGCTGCGCCAGGTGGCCTGGATGACGGGCATCGGCATCGCCATCGGACTCGGGCTGGCCGTGCTCATCGGCATGCGCGCGCAGTCGCTGCTCTTCGAGATCGACGGGTTCGACCCGGTCGCGCTCGGCCTGTCAGGCCTCGCCCTGGCGGTGGTCGCCATGCTCGCCGGGTTCATCCCGGCGCTTCGCGCCTCGCGCGTCGACCCGATGACCGCCCTGCGGTACGAATAGAAAGACGCCGGGGGTCTTTCAGCGGCGCCGCGCCAGCACCTCGTCGAGCGCAGCCGCCAGGGCCTTCGCCGAGGCCCGCGCCGAGTGCGCCTCGCACACCGCCCAGTTGACGCGGTCGGGCGCGTAGTCCGGTCGCAGCACGAACACCTCGAGCGCGTCGGCCAGCGCTTCAACGGGCGGTAACCGTCCCTCGTCGAAGGTCGTCACCGTCCCGGCGTGGGCATCCCGCAGAAATGCGGCCGCCGTGCTGGCGTCGTGAAGGACCGCGAACACAGGCTTGCGCGAGAGCACGGCCTGGAACGCCTTTGACGGCGTGTAGTGCCGCTCGGTCGATCCCAGGACAAGCACGCCCGACGACTGACGCAGGTGATTGAGCACGTCGACGTACGGCACCCGGGCCGGATGCTCGAAGACGACCTGCCCGAGGCCGAAGCGTTCCACGTACGGCAGCACGTTGTGGCCGTGTGGATCGGTCGGCGACTTGCCGGTGCCGACAAAGTGCATCCGCAGGCGTGCGGCCAGTTCCGGATAGCGGCTGCGGGCCAGGCGAACGGCCTCGAACAACCGCTCGAGCACGGCGTACGCCCTGGGCAGCATCGCGCCGGCATAGACGATGTGTACGTTTCCGTCGGTTGCATCAAAGAGCGTCGTCGGGCGGTTCTGCGCTTCGACCATGGAAAAGTCGAGCGCGGATCCGCCATAGGGCATCGCGGCGGTCACGGCCTGGGTCCGCAAGTGCGGGTTTCTGGCCAGGACGTCTTCGTAGTACAGGGGCGCGACGCCCGTGATGAGCGCGGCGTCGCGCACGGCCCAGGGCTCGAGCCGGCGCGCCAGTTGTGCCGACGCCCACATCCGGCTGAACCGCACGTCGGTGCCGGGCCACTCGCCGACCCAGGGATCGATGTAGTCGATGCCGTACGGCACCCCGTAGCGCCCGTGGATCAGCCGGCCAAGGAGCGCCGCGTAGTTGGACGGGATGGTGATGTGCAGGAAGTCCATCTCGCCCTGGCGGGCGAGCCTGGCAAGCGCGCGGTGGTGAAACGGCAGCGCGCGCAGGCCGATGTCGCCGATGAGCCGGACCGGTCCCAGCGGCAGGGCGCGCGTGCGGATGACCCGCAGGTCGCGCGCGACGAGCGCGTCCAGGTCCCAGTCGGGTGGCTCCTCATAGTGCCGGTAGTGCGTCGTGACGATGGTCGGCTCCCAGCCGAACTCGCCGAGATGCCGAGCCCAGAGCCGCGCGCGGTGGACCGACGCGAGGTTGCCGGGCGTGAAGTGGCCGGCGACAAGCGCGACCCGCTTCATCGCTTGCGGTAGTCGAGCGGCGGCGGCCGGTTGCCGACGAGCGGCACGTACTGAAAGGCCGGCCCGACCCGCGTGCGGTACTCGGCCCTGGCCTCGGTGATCGTCTGCGGCTTCAGGAAGAGGTCGATCGCGGTACTGGTGAGCGTCTTCGCGGCCACGATCATTCCCTTGGTGCCGATGCTCGTGCCCCCGGCGGCGATCGCCTGCCAGGAATGGGACGCCGTGCCCGGCACCCACGTCGCCGTCCGCAGCCCGGTCGTCGGCACGACCCAGCTCACATCGGCGACGTCGGTCGAGCCGCCGGCCTCCTTCATCTCGAACGTCGCAATGGCGGCGGCCGCCTCGATCGGCGGGGCATCATCGGGCAGCGACTGGCGCAGCCGTTCGGCGAAGGCCCGCTCGCCGGCCGTATAGCTGACGCCGCCGACCTGCCGCAGGTTCCGATCCATCACGCGCGCCAGCACGTCGTTCGGCAGCATCGCATAGATGCCGTGGATGACTTCGTGATCGACCGTCGTGCCCGTCCCCATCGCCGCCCCTTCCGAGGCCTTGACGACGCGATCGAAGAGCGCCTGCACTTCGACCGGATCGGGATGCCGGACGTAGTAGAAGACCTCGGCGAAGTCGGGAATCACGTTGGGTGCCGAGCCGCCGTGCGTGATGACGTAGTGGATGCGCGTGTCTTCGGGCACGTGCTCACGCATCATGTTGACCATGTGGTTCATCGCCTCGACGCCGTCGAGCGCCGAGCGGCCGCGCTCGGGCGCCGCGGCCGCGTGTGCCGAGACCCCGCGAAAACGGAACTTCGCCGACTTGTTGGCGAGCGAGCTGCCCGGACTCGCGTCGTTCCGGTCGCTGGCGTGCCAGTGCAGCACGATGTCGACGTCCTTGAAGAGCCCCTCGCGCACCATGTAGACCTTGCCGGCGCCGCCCTCTTCAGCCGGCGTCCCGTAGAGCCGAATCGTGCCGGGCCGCCCGGTCGCCTGCAACCAGCCCTTGACGGCAATCGCCGTCGCGACCGAGCCGGTGCCGAACAGGTGATGGCCGCAGGCGTGACCCGCCGCCATGTGATCGACGGGCGTCCGCTCGGGCGCGTCAGTCTGCGTGATGCCGGGCAGCGCATCGAACTCGGCCAGGATGCCGATGACCGGCTCTCCCGAACCGAAGTTGGCGACAAACGCCGTCGGCATGCCGGCCACGCCCGCCTCGACGCGGAAGCCGGCCGCCTGCAGCTCGGCCTGAAGCAGCTTCGAGCTCTGCTCCTCCTGGTAGCCGACCTCGGCCAAGTCCCAGATCTGGCGCGCGACCGACGCGTAGTGATCGGCACGCGCATCGATGCCCTGAAGGGCCACCTGCCGGGCATCCTGACCGGAACCGACCGCCAAGGCGACGAGGGCCATGAGACGAAGGACTCGGAACATGGCGCCTATCATACGAACGTTGGGGGGCCGGAAGTCGATCTGTGCAAAACTCCCCGCGGCATGACCCTGCCCGAGGCCCCGGCCATCCTGTTCATCCAGGGCGTCGGCCGGCTTGGCGAAGGCTGGCGGCCGCAGCCGGCTCGGCATTGACCGCTTCCACGTCGCGGGCCATTCGATGGGCGGCGTCATCGCGCAGGAGCTGGCGCTGCGGTACGGTGACCGGGTGCTGAGCCTGGCCCCCGGCGGCGGCGCTCGCCGGCCGCGACGTGGATGCGCTCGCGCGCGACCTCGCGCCGCTTTTCGGCCACGACCTGGCCGCGTTGTTGCGGAGGCGCTTTGCGGACACCTGCATCGCGGTCAGGCGACTCCCTGTCAACTGACCCCACCACCGACGACCCGCCTTCCCCGGAACGACGCTACTCGCCCGCGCAGTGCATCGGCACGGTCCCGACCGTCGTCACCGGCCGGCCGGACCCGGCGCACATTTCTACCAGCTACATCGAGCGGCAGAACTGGACGGTTCGGACGACGATGCGCCGGTATTCGCGCCTGTCGAATGGCTTCAGCCGGAAGATCGAGAATCACCTGGCCGCCGTGGCGTTGAACTACTTCGCTTACAACTTCATCAAGATTCACTCGACCTTGCAGACGAGTCCGGCGATGGCGGCTGGCGTCACGGACCGCCTGTTCGACGTGTCCGATCTCGTGGCGCTACTCGTGGAGGCCGAGAAAAGGGCCGCGTAGTTAGCGGCTCATCGAAACGCGCAGTTCCAGAACCAATGCCAAAATTCATTCAGCCAGTTTGATGAGGGCGCCATGTCTGGTCGAAAAGCGGCCACCACATCAGACTCTGGGATTGCGCACTTGAACTTCTCGATGAGCGCCCTGGATTTCGCTTGCATCTCTGGAGTGCCGGTGAACGCGTCGGGTGAGAGGAAGTCCATTGCTTCGTTGATCAGTGCAATTTGCGCCTTACTCAGGCGCGGACGATTCTGCTCCAGCCATTTTCGCGCGTGTGTGCGCATGAGGTGCGACTTCGTCTCGGGGTCGTAGTTGTCGAACCGCTCCTGACGATCCTTCTCATCCAATTCCATAAACGCTTCGTAGGCGATCACAGGCTTCTGCTGAGGCGCTGTTCCCGCAATCGCCAGAGAGGTTATGCAAAGCGCGATGAGCATGGTGGTATTATCCGCCGACAATCCGGTTTCTTGAATCGATCAATTTTCAAAGTAGCCCACCCACCGCCGGTCAGGGTCGCGGCGCCAGCCGCGCCACGATTCGGCCCGCCTCGCCGACCAGTTCGAGCTGCCGTCCCTGGATGCGCCACGACCGCGTCGCGGTCAGCGCGGTCGAGAAGGCTTGGCTCACTTCGCCGCCCTCCGGACACGAGATGCGCGTCACCACACCGATGTTGAACGAGATGGCCGGACCGTTCTGCGCGTAGGTGCCGACCAGTCGGTTGCAGCCGTCCGACCCGGAGAACTGGCCGGTGGCCGGCCGCACTTCGAGAAACGGCATGATCGTCGGCGCGTCGACCGGGGCCACCGGCTCGGACCCAAGGTGGGTCAACGTCCACGGCGTGCCGTCGAGCGACAGCCGTGCGTCGGCGGCCACCGGTCTCTTCACGATGCCGTCGAGCGTCTCGAACGCCGGACTCCGCACGAGCCCCCGTGGCGCGTCGGCGGACACGTCGCGTCCCAAGTCGTCGAGCGGACGCAGCGTGCGGTCGTCGACGATGCGAAACAGCCGCTTGGTCCGGCTCTCACTGTCGAGCGTCAATGTGCGCCGGTCGACTCCGAGCGTCCAGGCCCCGTAGTCGTCGATCGTGCTGTCGTCAGGCCCGAGCCGCGTCTGCCGCAGCACGTAGGACCGGTCGCGGAGCAGGTTCACGTGATAGCGGGTCCCGGCGCAGTCGTCGCAGGGGAGCACCCCGACGAACGTCGCCGGCAGGGTGACCATCGACGAATCGGGAGAGGACGCGACGGCGTTCCGATTGCCGGCTTCGGCGAGCACTTCGGCAAGAATGTCGGCCGACTGGCGGGGCGGCTGCTCGGAAGAACACCCGGCCGTGACGATCGACGCCACGAGAACAAGCCGGGCGCGGTATAGAATTCGGCTCATCTCTGCTGTCTATCGGAACGAGTTGTCATGGGACGCAGCCTGATTCTGCTGGCCGGCCTCGCGATAGGTCTGGCTGCCGGAGTCGGGGGTTACACATTTGTGTACGCCCGAGGCGGGTCGTACATGACGAACGACCCGGCGGCCTGTGCAAACTGTCATGTGATGCGGCCGTACTACGAAAGCTGGCAGCGCTCGAGCCACCGGAGCGTCGCGGTGTGCAACGATTGCCACACCCCGGCGGATCCGGTCGGCAAGTACGTCACCAAGGCGCGAAACGGATTCTGGCACTCGTACGCGTTCACGACCGGGGATTTTGCCGATCACATGCGGGCGACCCCCCGCAACCAGGCGATTGCCGAGGCGTCGTGCCAGAAATGTCACGCGGACCTGACCGATGCGCTGGTCGGTGTGGCCGGCGAGACGCCGAGCTGTGTCCGGTGTCATGGCGCCATCGGGCACCCGTTCGGCAACTGAGGAGACGACGATGAAATCCGGACGACTCGTGGCCCTTACGGCCGTCGTGGCGGCAGTGGCCGCGGCCGGCGTCACGGCGCTGCTCGTCAACATCTTCGAGCGCCAGCAGGAAGGGCGCAACCCGTTCTACCGCGTGGTGGATCTGACCGACGAGACCGAGGATCCGGCCGTCTGGGGCCGCAACTTCCCCTTCCAGTACGACTCGTACGGCCGCACGGTCGACCAGGTACGGACGCGGTACGGCGGCAGCGAAGCCATCCCCCGCGTCGCCACCGAGGCCGATCCCCGATCGGTCGTGGCGCAGTCGCGTCTCGAAGACGACCCGCGCCTGCGCACGATGTGGGCCGGCTATGCCTTTTCGGTGGATTTTCGCGAGGAACGCGGCCACGCGTTCATGCTCGAAGACCAGACCTACACCGAGCGCCAGACGGTGGCGCAGCAGCCCGGGACGTGCATGCACTGCCATGCGTCGGTCTACGCGCCGTACCGGAAACTCGGCGATGGCGACCTCATCCTCGGCTTCGAGCGCATGAACCGGATGCCCTATGCCGAAGCCCGTACGCACGTCACCCATCCGGTGACGTGCCTCGACTGCCACGATCCGGTGTCGATGCGGCTGCGGGTGACGCGGCCGGGCTTCATGGAGGGTATCCGTGCGCTCAAGGCGTCCGAGGGCGTGCCCGACTACGACGTCAACGCCTCGGCGACCCACCAGGAGATGCGCGCGTTCGTCTGTGGTCAGTGCCACGTCGAGTACTACTTCAAGGGACCGGAGAAGCGGCTGACCTACCCGTGGTCGAACGGGGGCAAGGCCGACGAGATCCTCGCCTACTACGACGAGACCGGGTTTGCCGACTGGACGCACGCCGAAACCGGCGCGCCGGCGCTCAAGGCCCAGCACCCCGAGTTCGAGCTGTGGTCGCAGGGCATTCACGCCCGTTCCGGCGTGACGTGTGTCGACTGCCACATGCCCTACACGCGGGCCGGCGGCCTGAAGGTGAGCGACCACCACGTGCGAAGCCCGCTGCTCAACATCAACAACGCCTGCCAGGTGTGCCACAAGTGGTCCGAGGACGAACTGGTCGAGCGCGTCTACACGATTCAGGATCGGACCTACCAGATGCGGAACGTCGCGATGGACGCGCTGCTCGAACTCATCGCCGACATCAGGGCCGGCGCCGCCCGCGGCGCGGCCGACGCCGATCTGACGGCCGCCCGGCAGGCCCAGCGCCGCGCGCAGTTCCTGCTCGACTTCATCGAGGCCGAAAACTCGATGGGATTCCACGCGCCCCAGGAAGCGATGCGCGTGCTCGGCCTGTCGCTCGAACACACGCGGCGCGGACAGGTCGCGATCAAGTAGCGCCGAGATCCTTCGCGGCCTCGTCAGACGACACACCCCGCCGCCGGGCGTAGTCTTCGACCTGGTCGCGGCCGATGCGGCCGACGTTGAAGTACTTCGCCTCGGGATGACTGAGGTACAGGCCGCTCACCGACGCGGCCGGCCACATCGCGCAGGACTCGGTCAGGGTGATGCCGACTGCCGGCGCATCGAGCAACGCGAACAAGGTCCGCTTCGGCGCGTGATCCGGGCACGCCGGATAGCCGAAGGCCGGCCGGATCCCCCGGAACTTCTCGGCGATGAGCTCGTCGACCGACAGCCGCTCGGCCTCGCCATAGCCCCAGTCGCGGCGTGCCTGGGCGTGCAGGTACTCCGCAAACGCCTCGGCGAGCCGGTCGGCCAGGGCCTTCACCATGATGGCGTTGTAGTCGTCATGCTGCGCCTCGTACTCACGCGCGAGTTCGTCGATCCCGATGCCGGCCGTCACGGCGAACGCGCCCACGTAGTCGGGCGCCTGGGAGTCCTTCGGCGCGACGAAGTCGGCCAGCGACCGGTTCGGCCGTCCATCCTCCAGGGGCGTCTGCTGCCGCAGCATCGGGAAGCGTGCGATCTCCACCCGGCGCGCATCGTCGCGATAGAGCACGATGTCGTCGCCGTCGCTGTTGGCCGGCCAGAAGCCGTAGACGCCGCGCGCGCGGACGCGCGCGTCCTGCTGCATCACGGCGAGCTGAGCCAACGCGTTCGCATGGAGTTCGCGGGCGGCCTCGCCGTACTTCGGATCGTCGAGGATCTGCGGGTAGCGTCCCTTCAGTTCCCAGGCCGTGAAGAGAAACGTCCAGTCGATGAACGGCACGAGCGCGGCGAGCGGCGGGTCGACCACCCGCCGGCCGATGAGCGAGGGGACCGGCAGCGCCAGGTGGTCCCAGTCGGTTTGCAGGCGATTGGCCCGCGCGTCGGTGAGCGACAGCAGCGGCTGCTCGCGCCGCGGGCCGTGCTGCGCGCGGAGCGTGGCCTGCGCGGCGCGCACCTCGGCAACGAACCCGTCGCGCTGCCGATCGCTCAGCAGGTTCGACACGACGTCGACCGCACGCGAGGCGTCGAGCACGTGGACGGTCGGCCCGCCGTAGTGCGGCGCAATCTTCACCGCCGTGTGCTGGCGACTGGTCGTCGCGCCGCCAATCAGGAGCGGCGTCGTCAGCCCGCGCCGCGCCATCTCGCCGGCGACGACCACCATCTCGTCGAGCGACGGCGTGATGAGTCCGCTCAGGCCGATGATGTCCACCTCGCGCTCGGCCGCCTCGCGCAGGATGCGATCGACCGGCACCATCACGCCGAGATCGATGACCTCGTAGCTGTTGCACCCGAGCACGACGCCGACGATGTTCTTGCCGATGTCGTGCACGTCGCCCTTGACAGTCGCCAGCAGGACACGCCCATTCTGCCCTCGGCCCGCTGTCCTCTGTCCTTCCATGAACGGCTCCAGGTACGCCACCGCACGTTTCATGGCGCGCGCGCTCTTGACGACCTGCGGCAGGAACATCTTGCCGGCGCCGAACAGGTCGCCCACGGTCTTCATGCCGTCCATCAGCGGCCCCTCGATGACGTGTAGCGGCTCGCCGAGCTTTTGTCGGGCCTCCTCGGCGTCGGCCTCGATGAAATCGACCACGCCGTGCACGAGCGCGTACGACAGCCGCGCCGCGACCGGCTGCTCGCGCCACGAGAGGTCCTGCTCGCGTTTCGTGCCGCTGCCCTTCACCTGGCTGGCGTAGGTCACGAGGCGCTCGGTGGCGTCTGGTCGCCGATTGAACAGCACGTCCTCGACGTGCACGAGCAGGTCGGCCGGGATGTCCTCGTACACCGCCAGTTGCCCGGCGTTGACGATGCCCATATCGAGGCCAGCCTTGATGGCGTGATACAGGAACGCCGCGTGCATCGCTTCGCGGACGACGTCGTTGCCCCGGAACGCGAACGACAGGTTGCTGATGCCGCCGCTCACGTGCACGCCCGGGCAGGTCGCCTTGATCTGCCGGGTGGCCTCGATGAAGTTGACGGCGTAGTCGTTGTGCTCCTCGAGCCCGGTCGCCACCGCCAGCACGTTCGGGTCGAAGATGATGTCCGACGGATCGAAGGCGGCCCGCTCGGTCAGCAGGCGATACGCCCGCTGGCAGATCTCGACCTTGCGTGCGACCGTGTCGGCCTGACCCGTCTCGTCGAAGGCCATGACGATCACCGCCGCGCCGTACCGCCGGACAGTGGCGGCCTTGTCGAGAAAGTCGGCCTCGCCTTCCTTCAGGGAGATCGAGTTGACGACCGACTTGCCCTGCGTGCACTCGAGCCCGGCCCGGAGCACCGACCACTTCGAGCTGTCGATCAGGACCGGGACGCGGGCAATCTCCGGCTCGGTGGCGATGTAGTTCAGGAACGTGCGCATCGCGGCTTCCGAGTCGAGCATGCCTTCGTCCATGTTGACGTCGATCATGTTGGCGCCACCGCGCACCTGCTCGACGGCGACGGCGGCCGCCTCGGTGTAGTTGTCGTCCTTGATCAACCGGGCGAAGCGCTTCGAGCCGGTGACGTTGGTGCGCTCGCCGATCATCTGGAAGTTCGAGTCCTCGCGCACGACGAGCGGTTCGAGTCCCGAGAGGCGTAGCGGCCCGGGCGCCGAGTCGCCGGCCGTCGCCGGGCGCGCGCGCGGGCCGTGACCGCTGAGGGCACCGGCAATCGCGGCAATGTGGTCCGGAGTCGTCCCGCAGCAACCGCCGACAATGTTGACGAGCCCGGCGTCGGCAAACTCGCGCAGGAGCTGGCCGGTCTCCTCCGGCAGCTCGTCGTACTCGCCGAAGGCGTTCGGGAGGCCGGCATTCGGGTACACGCTGACCCAGCTCGTGGCCAGCCGCGCCAGCTCGGCGAGGAAGGGCCGCATCTCCCGTGCGCCCAGGGCACAGTTGAGCCCTATGCACCACGGCCGTGCGTGCTCGACCGCTAGATAGAACGCGTCCATCGTCTGGCCCGAAAGCGTGCGGCCGCTCCGGTCGGTCACCGTGACGGAGATCATGAGCGGCAGCCGCACCTGTTTCTCATCCTGCACTTCCTCGATGGCGACAATGGCGGCCTTGGCGTTGAGCGTGTCGAAGATCGTCTCGAGCAGCAGCAGGTCGGCGCCGCCGTCAATGAGGCCGCGCACCTGTTCGGCATAGGCGGTCCTCATCTGATCGAACGTCACCGCCCGGAACGCCGGGTTGCCGACGTCGGGCGAAATCGACAGCGTCCGGTTCGTGGGCCCGAGCGCTCCGGCAACGAAGCGCGGCCGGTCCGGCGTTTCGCCCGACACCGTGTCGGCGGCCTCGCGGGCCAGGCGCGCCGCCGCCACGTTCATCTCGTAGACGATGGGCTGCAGGTCGTAGTCGGCCTGCGAGATGGCCTGGGCGTTGAACGTATTGGTCTCGATGATGTCGGCGCCGGCGCGCAGATACTCGACGTGAATGCCACCGACGATGTCCGGACGCGTCAGGACGAGCAGGTCGTTGTTGCCCTTCAGGTCCCTGGGATGGTCGCCGAAGCGTTCGCCGCGGAAATCCGCCTCGGTTGGCTTGTGCCGCTGGATCATCGTGCCCATCGCGCCATCGAGGACGAGGAGGCGTTCGGTCAGTAGTCGGTCGAGTGTCTCGCGTGTGGTCATGATCGGGATCTCGTCGAGCGACCTCGGGTCGCGGGCAGGGCCGGCACGGCGCCGGCGGCTATCAGGACGACGAACGGGTCGCCGACCTGGCGGGCGCCGACGCGCACGGTCACGCCGGTAAAGCCGGCGTCACCGATCAGGCGTGCCAGTTCGTCATCGTCGAAACCAAGACGGCGGTCGCCCAGCGTCTCGCGCACCCAGGCTTCCTGATGGGCGCGCAGGTCCAGCACGAGCAGCCGCCCGCCGGGCCGCAGCACCCGCCGCGCTTCGGCGAGCGCCCGGGCCGGATCGTCGGCGTGATGGAGCGCCTGCGACAGCAGCGCGACGTCGGCCGACGCGTCGGCAAGAGGCACACGCTCGAGCCGGCCGCGCTTCCAGGTGATGTTGCGGACCTTGCGGCGGGACGCGAGCGCCCTGGCCCGCGCCAGCACCTCGGCCGACTGGTCCACGGCCGTCACCCGCCGCGCCCATCGTGCCGCTTCGATCGTCAGGTAGCCTTCGCCGCAGCCGAGGTCCACGACGTCGAGCGGCGGCAGCAGGAGCCCGACGGCGCGCGACCAGGCCGCCCAGCTCCGGCCGGGCACGAGCTGGCGGCGTTCGTCCGAGCCGCCATGCTGCCGGAAGCTCTCCTGCCTCAGCCGGCGCTCTTCCTCGTACCGGGCTT
>DATKDF010000257.1:0-2120 GCA_035512795.1 Vicinamibacterales bacterium | reverse complement strand
GAGCACGGGCCAGACCTGCTCGACGATGCCGTCGCGCGTCGCATACATCTCGTCGTGCAGGAAAGTCGTGAAGTCCGAGTAGCCCACGACCCACTCGACGCGGTCGCCGACCTTCAACTGGGTGTTCGGCTCCTCGAGCGTGATCGTGCCGTGCTCCGCTGACAGCCCGACCTTGGCGACTTTGCCGACGCCGAGAGGCCGAGGTATCGCCTGCTTCGAGCTCATCGTCTTCTCGCCAGCATCGGTGATGATCCGGGTGTCATTCGGCCGACTCGTCACGGTCGACATGATCGTCATCGCCAGCTCGTGCCCCGGCACGCGGTAGTTCTCCTCATAGACCACGTCGCCGAAGATGCCGCCACCGGCCTGGATCTCCGTCACACCCGGGACTGTGGCGCTGATCCAGTAGGTGCCGGTTCCGCCACAGCTGACGATGTCGGCCGACAGTCCGGCCGCGCGGCACATCTCGGCCGATTCGACGAGTCCGCCCACGGCCTGCTCGACCGCCTTCCGCTTCTGGCCGCCCTCTTCCGGGACGCGGATCGTGTGCGCCTCCCAGGCCATCACCCCGGCGTACTGCAGGCCGGGCAGGTCGGCCAGCCGCTTCGAGAACTCGACCGCCGGCCGAAACAGGTTGACGCCGGCTCGGTTCAGGCCGTTATTGAGCTCGGCGATCACGCGCACCCGCACGCCGCGCTCGCGGGCCGCGACGTCGATCGCGCGCGCATTCTCCAGTGAGTCGACGGCGACGATTACGTCGGCGTGGCGCCGCAGGTTCACGAGCCGGGCGACCTTATCTGGCCCGACCACCTGGTTGGCGATCAGGATGTCGCGGATGCCGGCGCCGGCCATCACCTCGGCCTCGCCGAGCTTGGCGCAGGTCACGCCAAATGCACCGGCGGCGATCTCCATGTGGGCGATGGCCGGGACCTTCTGCCCCTTGGTGTGCGGCCGCCAGCCGACGCCGTTCTGCCGGATGATGATGTCGGCCATGTGCTGGATGTTCTTTTGCATGGCCGTTAGCTCGACGCACAGCGCCGGCGTGTCTAGCTCGAGCTTCGATCTTCCGACCGCGGTCACCATCGCGTCCACTCCTGGTTCGCCTGGGGCGATACTACACCGGTCGGGGCCGGCGGCTGCCAGGCGAGCTTCCAAGCGGAGGTCCGCCACACCTCGGCGACGACCGTGACGAACATGCCTACCACCAGCGCGTTGACCTTCGTGTCGATCCGGCCGAGCTCACGCTCGAGGTCCTCGACGGCGCGACGCGTGACCAGCTCGAAGGCGGTGAGCGGCTCGGCGGCGACGGTCCGCGAGGTGGCTCGTCGGCGCGAACGATGAACACTCATGGGCCTTCTCTCCGCGCGCATCGCGGCGCAGGTGTTTGAGTACTGCGTCGCAGTCGTCGAACCACTCCTCGATCGTCTGCCCCGCCCGACCCTGGCCGCCGCCGACGATCACATGGCGGGCGCGCAGCAGTCGTCCGAGCCGCTCGACCATGCGGCCGACGGCCTCCTCCTGCGCGGGTTCGTCAGGTTTACCGAGCAGCCGGTGGATCAGCACCTGCAGCAGCTCCGCCTCGTCCGCCAGCAGCGGCTCGTCGCCGAGCGCGGTCGCCAGGCCGGCCTTCTCGAGCGCGGCCTGCTCGCGTGCCGTGAAGTGCGGCCGGTAGAGACCGCGCCCCCGCTTCCGTTTCGCCACGATGTGCACGTCCTCCCTACATGAGAACGGCACGCCAAAGGGCGCCGGCGGCACGCCTTTTGTTAAATCTCCCGAGCAGATTTCAGACGCCGGCGAGCAACTATCATCCGCTGGCGGACCAGTCGGCCGATTTCGAGGGAGTGCGCCTTGCCGAGCCATCCGGTCAAGATCCAGATCGACTACTGCGCTGAATGCGGTTATGACCACGAGGCACTCGACCTCACCGCCGCGCTGATGAAGGAGTTCCACATGTACCTGGCCGGGATCACGATCGTCCCGGCCAGCGACGGCGCCTTCGACGTCAAGGTCGACGGCGACATGGTCCACTCCATGTACCGCGACGGCGGATTCGGCGACCGCGAACAGATCTTCGGCGCGATCCGCCAGAAGCTGGGCTAGCGACGGCCGCGGCCGGGCGC
>DATKDF010000256.1:0-16155 GCA_035512795.1 Vicinamibacterales bacterium | reverse complement strand
CACGACCCTCGCCGTCAACCTCGGCCGTGAGGGGTACGACGCCGACCGGGGCACGATGTTCTACCGGCAACTGACCGAGCGCGCCCGCAGCCTGCCCGGCGTCCAGTCCGCTGCGGTGGCCCAGAGCATTCCGCTCGCCGGCGTGCAGATTCAGCGGAGCATCTTCCTGACCCCGTCGGGCGCGACCGACGCCGACCGCCGGCTGGTCTTTACCAACTACGTGAGCCCGGGGTACTTCGAGACCGCACGCATCGCGATGCTGCGCGGCCGGGCCTTCGAGGACCGCGATGGCGTGAGCGCGCCGTCGGTCGCGATTGTCAACGAGACGATGGCGCGCCAGTTGTGGCCGGACGACGACGCCGTCGGCAAGCGCTTCTGGTTCTTCGGCGAAACCGATCCGACCGAAGTCGTCGGCGTGGCGGCCGATTCCAAGGTGGGCTTTCTCGGTGAGAGCCCCGTGGCGCTGGCCTACGAGCCGATCTACCAGGACTACCGCACGTTTGCCTCGCTGCTCGTCCGCACGGCGGGGCCGACCACCGGCGTCGCCGCGCTCATGCGAGGCGCGGTGGCGGAGCTCGATGCGGACCTCACGGTCCTCAACGTCGTCACGCTCGACGAGCAGCTCCGGGCGTCGATGACGGGCCAGCAGACGCTGTCGGGCTTTGTCGGCATCCTGGGCGTGATTGCCCTGCTGCTCTCGGCGATGGGGCTCTACGGCGTGGCCAGCCACTGGGTCTCACATCGCACGCGCGAGATTGGCGTGCGGATGGCGCTCGGCGCCGAACCCGGGCACATGGTGCGGCTGGTCGTCCGCCAGTCGCTCGTCGTCGTCGGCGCCGGTCTGGCCGTGGGCCTGGCCCTGTCGGGCCTGGCCGCCGTGCTGCTCGGCCCCCTGATCTCGACGCTCCTGGTCGAGGTCTCCCCCACCGATCCGGCGACGTTTGCCGGCACGGTGGCGCTGCTTGTTGCCGTCGGTGTGCTCGCCTGCCTCGTGCCGGCCCGTCGCGCCGCGCGGATCGATCCGCTTCGAGCCCTCAGACAGGATTGACGTCCCATGTCCATGACGCAGGTTGTAGTCGACCGACCGAACTCCCGCCCCGGACCCGCGCCGGCACCCCGTGCCGCGGCTCCGCGCTTCCGTCTGCTCGTCGCCGATGATGAACGCGACGTGATTCATGCTCTGCGCCTGCTCTTCGGCCCGGAAGGCATCGCGACGCTCGGGGCCGTGACCCCGGCCGACGCGTTGTCGATCCTGCGCGCTCACCCAATCGACGCCGCGCTTGTCGATCTGAATTACGGCCCCGGCCGAACCAGTGGTGAGCAGGGTCTGCAGCTGCTGGCCTCGCTCAGAGCCGAGGCGCCAGACCTCCCGGTGGTCGCGATGACCGCCTGGAACACGTCGGAACTGGTCCGCGAAGCCGCCAGTCGCGGCGTGAGCGACGTCGTCGAGAAGCCGTGGGACGAACATCGCCTGATCGCGACGATGCGCGCCCAGGCCGAGTTGGGCCATGCGCGCCGCCGCATTGTCGAACTCGAGACCCGGGTGAAGGAACTGGAGGGCGTGATGTCCCTCAAGGACGACACGGCGCCGCCGCCGATGCGGCTGCGCGAAGTGGAAGGCCTGCTCGTCCGGCGGGCGCTCGACGAACACCGGGGCAACATCAGCCGTACGGCCCGCGCGCTCGGCCTCAGCCGGGCGGCGCTCTACCGGCGGCTCGAACGCCACGGGATCAGTTAGTTCACACATACCAGGAGAGGCGGTCCCCTGCCCGCCTCTCTTCCGATCACACGCGGCGGCTCCGGTCGGCCTGGACGATCGCGACCCCGGCGCTCGTCCCGATCCGCGTCGCGCCGGCTGCAAGCATCACCCGCGCCATCTCGACGTCGCGAATGCCGCCGGCTGCCTTGACACCCATGGCGGGCCCGACGACCCGCCGGAGCAACTCGACGTCGGCCACCGTGGCACCCCCGGCGCCAAACCCCGTCGAGGTCTTCACGAAGTCTGCGCCGGCTGCGCGGGAGAGGACACAGGCGGCCACTTTCTCGCGGTCGTCGAGGGCGGCGGTCTCGAGGATGACCTTCAAGCAGCCGCCGGCCGACGCCACCGGGCTCGCGACGGCGGCGATGTCGCCCAGGACACCGGGATAGTCGCCGCTCCGCAGCGCGCCGATGTTGACGACCATGTCGATCTCGCGTGCGCCGTCGGCGAGCGCCCGCCGGGCCTCGGCCGCCTTCACGCTCGTGACCTGCGCCCCGAAGGGAAAGCCCACGACCGCACAGACCCCGACCGGTGTGCCGACCAGCCGACGCGACGCCCGGTGAACCCAGTACGGGTTGACGCAGACCGTCGCGAACCCGTACTCCACCGCTTCGCGACAGAGTCGGTCGATGTCGTCCCCGGTCGCGTCTGGCCTGAGCAGGGTGTGATCGATCACGCGCCCGAGGTCGGCCGGGTCGCGAGGCGTTCTGGCGCCGGCGCCGTCGGAGCGCCGGGCCCGCCGGACCTCCTCGACGACCAGTGCGAGCAGGCGGCCGAGGTCAATCGTCAGCGTGCTCACCGGTCCGCCCCGAGGACGCCGACGTAGGGCAGGTTCCGGTAGCGCTCGGCCGCGTCGAGGCCGTAGCCCACCACGAACCGGTCGTCGATCGTGAAACCGACGTAATCGATCGTCACCGCCACCCGACGGCGCGCCGGCTTGTCGAGCAGGCAGACGGTACGGAGCCGTGCCGGCTGCCGGCTGCGCACATGCGCCTGAATGGTGGCCAGCGTCAGACCGGTATCCACAATGTCCTCGACCACGACCACGTCCCGGCCATCGATGGCCGCGTCGAGGTCTTTCGTGATCCGGACCTCGCCGCTCGTCTCGCGGCCGGCGGCATAGCTCGACACCGCGAGAAAATCGCAGGTGACCGGGCCGGGCACGGCGCGGACGAAGTCGGCCATGAAGATGAAGGCGCCCTTGAGCGCCGCGACCACGTGCAGGACCGCGTCCGGGTCGCTGTCGGCCCTGACGCCCGACGCCAGCTCGCGGACGCGTGCGGAGAGGCGCGCCTGGTCGATGAGAACGTCGGGCGGCTCGGGCATCGCCCCGGGATTCTATCCCCGCCGTCGCGGTGGGGCGGTATAGTGCGATCAGGCTCCCCTCAGTCAATCGCCATCGGAGGTCGTCATGACGCGCCAGAAGACCTCGACCGGCCAGCCCGATCGCCAGCGCTGGTGCACCGCGCTCACCCACATCGCGCCGAACCGGATCGTCGTCCGCGGCTATGCGATCGACGAGCTGATGGGCCGCTCGACGTTCGGCGAGACGATCTACCTGCTGCTCACCGGCGAGCTGCCGACGCGCTCGATCGGCCGGCTGGTCGACGCCATGCTCATCTCGTTCGTCGACCACGGCGCGACGCCGCCCTCGACCCTGGCGGCGCGCAATGCCGCGACCACCGGCTCGTCGCTCCGGGGCGCCGTCGCGGCCGGCGTGCTGGGGTTCGGGCGGCATCACGGCGGCGACGTCCTGGCCTGTCGCGCGCTGCTCGAGCGCGGCCTGTCACGGATGGCGACCGGCGAGACACCGGCCGAGGCCGCCGGCGTGCTCGTCGAACAACTCGTCCAGGCCGGTGACGTCCCGCCACCGGGCTTCGGACACCGGTACCACACGATTGACCCGCGCGCGACGCGCCTGCTGCAACTGGCGCATGAACTGGATGTGGATCACGCGCATACGCTACTGCTGCGCGCCCTGGAGCAGTCGCTCTGCCGCCACGCGAGCCTCGCGGAGCGCTCGCTGCCGATCAACGTCGACGGTGCCATTGCGGCGATCTGCGGCGACATCGGCCTGTCGCCCGAGCTGGCCGATGCGCTGCTCATCATCTCGCGCGTGCCGGGGCTGTCGGCGCACGCCCTCGAAGAACAACTGCGCGAGCCGCCAATGCGCGTGATCGATCCGACGTCGCACGCCTACGATGGGCCGCCCGAACGGCGGCTGCCGGAGCGAAGAGGGTGAGACCTTGGATGCGGCACCGGCTTGCGATAAGCTGGCTTGTCCGATCGTCGATTGATTGGGCGCTTGGCTCAGTTGGCTAGAGCACCGCCTTCACACGGCGGGGGTCAGTGGTTCGAATCCACTAGCGCCCACCACCCTTCCCGCTCCCCCCTCGCGCGAGGGGCCCCGCCGCGATGACCGGCTATCCGACAAACAGCGCTTCTTCTTCGTCGCGCGCCGCGCGCCGCCGACCGGCGAGGCCGCGGAACACGGATAGCGCGGCCCGGAAGGCCGCGAGCGCCGCCGCGCCCTGCCGGACCGGCCCGACGACAACGCCCTGGACGAGACCCAGGGTGTGATCGATCCGGACGGCCGTCGAGGCCAGCATCTCGTCAATCCGCTGCATCTGCGACGAGGCGAGCAGCGCCGCGCGGGCGGCCTCGCCCGAGATCTTCCGGGCGTTCTCGAGGACGGGCTGCACGTCGCGCTTGACCTGCAGGATGGTCTCGGTGGCCTGACGCAGGGCCCGGGCGGCGACGACCGCCAGCACGATCTGGGCGGCCGCCATGAGGGCGACCGCGATGGCGATCACCGCCAGCCAGACCTCGCCGCTCCCGGTCACAGCGACTCCTTCCGCGCCTGCTGGAACGCCTCGCGGCCCTTCTCGACGGCCGTCGTCACGTTCTCGCGCTGCCGCTGCACGAACTCGCGGCCATCACGGGCCATCGATTCGGCCTTTTCGCGCCCTTCGCGCGCCTTCTCGGCCAGCCGACGCCGCGTCTCTTCACCCGACGCCGGCGCATAGAGCAGCGCCACCGCTGCCCCCGCCACGGCGCCCAGCACGAAGGCCATCAACACACCGCCGGCCGCGTTGCCATTCTGTGACATGGTGTCTCTCCTTTCCGTCCTAGAAAATGCTCACGCTCACGCGCAGGAACTTCCGCGGGTCCTTGCGAATCGCCGCGAGCAGGTCGCGCATTTCCACGACCGCCTGGTTCATGTTCTCATAAAGCTGCCGATCGCGCAGCAACAGGCCGGCCGTGCCCTCGCCCGTCTCGATCGTCGCCACGAGCGACTCGACGCGCGTGGCCATGCCGTTGAACCGATCGTAGAGGGCCGAATCGGTCAGGAGCCGCCCGGCGGTTCCCTCGCCCCGGTTGAGCCGGGCGGTGACCGCTTCGAGGTTGGCGCTCGTCGCCGAAAGCGAGTCGCCCATGGCCGCGTCGTTCAGGAGGCGCCCGAGCGTGCCCTCGCCCTTCTCGATGCGTGCGGTCATCGCCTCGAGGTTCCGCATCGAGGCCGCCAGCGCGTCGGCCGCGGCCGGGTCCTGCAGGAGACGGCCGAGCGTGCCTTCGCCGCCGCGCAGCGCGCGCGTCACGGCCGCGGCCGACGCGCTGAAGTCCGCCAGTTCCCGATAGAGCGCGTCGTCGGTCATCAACCGGCCGACCGTGCCCCGGCCCGCGCGCACGTCGGCCAGCAACTGGTCGACCTGGGCCAGGCTGTGCTGGGCGGTCGTGCTGATCTCGCCGATACTCGGCGCCACCTCGACCGAACGCACGGCCTCGCCGTCGGCCAACGCGCGCCCGGTCGCTGCCGCACGCAGGTCCACGCTCGGCTCGCCCAGCAGGCTGAGCGACCCGATCGTCGCGGTCGAGTCGGTCGTCACGAGGTGACGCACGTCGCGCGTCACCTCGAAGCCCACTTCGACCTCGGCGCCGACGAAGTCGACGCGCGTCACCGTGCCGACATCCTTGCCGCTCAGGCGGACCACCGCGCCCGGCTTGAGGCCGTAGGCATCGGCAAACCGCGTCGTCAGCGGATACCGCTCCCAGAAAAAGCCGCCCTGCCCGCCCACCGCCAGTATCACCGTCGCCACGATGGTGACGGCGACGATGCCGATAACGCCGAGCTTCAGTTCCGACCATGTCACCGATCGTGTGCGAGGCATGTGAAAACTCTCCCTGCTGTCGTCATGACAGAAACGCCTTCAGATACGGGTCGGCCGACTGGCGCAGGTCCGCCGCCGTGCCCTCGAAAGCCACGCCGCCGTCCTTGAGCACCAGGAACGTCGTCCGGCTGGCCACGTCGGCGGCTGCCGGCTCGAAGACGACCGTCCCGTCGCGCTCGACCGCCTGGTGCGTCGCGATGTAGAACGCATCCCGGAGCTGGTGGGTGACGACGATCGAACTGACGTGATCGAGATCGCGCAGCTTGATGATCTGTTCGTCAATCGTCAGCGCCGTGATCGGATCGAGCCCGGTGGTCGGCTCGTCATAGAGCAGGATGCCCGGCCGTGCCGCCAGCGCCCGCGCAATGGCGACGCGCCGCCGCTGCCCGCCCGACAGCTCCGACGGCCGGCGACCCCCGTACGCCTCGAGCCCCACGTACCCCAGGACGTCGCGCACGCGTGCGTCCACTTCCTCCAGAGGCCGCTCGGTCTCCTCATAGAGACGGTATCCCACGTTCTCGCGGACGGTGAACGAATCGAACAGGCCGCCCTCCTGAAACACCATCCCGAGGTCGGCCCGGACGACCATCCACTCGGTCTCCCGCAACTGGTCCACCCGCTGCCCCTTGACGAAGATCCGGCCGGCGTCGGGCTTGAGCAGGCCGAGTACCAGCCGCAGCACGGTCGACTTGCCCGCCCCGCTCGCGCCGAGGCAGATGCGCATCCGGCCGGGGAGCAGATCGAAGGTCACCCGGTCGAGTACGACTTTCTCGTCAAAGGCCAGCGACACCTCCTCGAACCGCACGACCGGCTCCACGGCGCCCTCGGTCGGCCGCTCGGCCTCCTGCACGCTCCCGGTTTCAACCCTCACCTCTGCCCTCTGCCCTCTGTCCTGCAGAGCGTCAGTAGAACAACGTGATCATCAGCTTCGTCACGAAGAAGTCGATCGACAGCACCGCCACCGACCCGCTCACGACCGCCGTCGTCGCCGCCCGGCCGACGCCCTGCGTGCCGCCCTTGGTCCGCAGCCCCACGTAGCAACCGATCGACACGACCGCGAACCCGAGCAGGACGGGCTTGACGAGGCCCATCCAGATGTCCTCGGGATAGAGGCCCTGAATGACGTTGTTCCAGTACACCGAGGAGGCCACCTTCAACTGATAGGTCGAGATGACGGCGCCGCCGGCGATGCCGACCGCATCGGCGATCACCGTGAGAACGGGCATCATCAGCGTGCCGGCGAGCACACGCGGGACGACCAGCTTGCGCACCGGATCGGTGCCGAGCGCCCGGAGCGCCGCGATCTGTTCGGTGACGACCATCGAGCCCAGTTCGGCGGCGATCCCCGATCCCACTCGTCCGGCCACCATCAGCGCGGTCAGCACGGGCCCGAGTTCCTTGACCATCGACGCGCTCACCAGCCGGCCCACCACCGGGCGGGCACCGAACTGGTCGAGTGTCAGGCCCGACTGGAGCGCGAGCACCATGCCTGTGAACGTCCCCGTGAGCAGTACAACGGTCAGCGAGCCGAGGCCGATGACGTCGAGCTGCTCGATGAGATCACGTCGGTAGAACGGTCGCGACACCAGGCCGTGCGCCACCCGTCCCATCAGGCGCATGTACTCCTGCACCTCGTAAACGCCATCGCGCAGCCACTGCCCGATCACGCCCGCCCGGCTCCGCCCACGGCGACGAGGTCGGGATTGCGCAGCCGCCGCAGCCGGTCGCGCAGGGCCGCCGCCCGCTCGAACTCGAGGCTGGCCGCCGCCTCACGCATCTGCCGCTCGAGATCGGCGATGGCCGCGTCGAGCTCGGCGCGCGACCGGAACCGGTCGCGTTCCTCGGGCTCGCGCGCCACGGTCACGTAGTCGCGTTCATAGACACTCGACAGCACGTCGCCGATGTTCTTGATGATGGACGCCGGCGTGATGCCGTGTTCGGCGTTGTAGGCTTCCTGCCTGGCCCGGCGCCGGTCGGTCTCGGACATCGCCTGCCGCATCGACTCGGTCACCTTGTCGGCGTAGAGAATCGCGCGGCCGTTGACGTGCCGCGCGGCCCGCCCGATCGTCTGGATGAGCGCACCGGCCGACCGCAGGAACCCCTCCTTGTCGGCATCGAGGATCGCCACGAGCGACACCTCGGGCAGGTCGAGCCCCTCACGCAAGAGGTTGATCCCCACGAGCACATCGAACGTCCCCAGCCGCAGGTCGCGCAGGATCTGCACGCGCTCGAGCGTGTCGATGTCCGAGTGCAGGTAGCGCACCCGGACGCCGAGTTCCTGGTAGTACTGGGTCAGGTCCTCGGCCATGCGCTTGGTCAACGTCGTGACGAGGACCCGCTGGCCGGCCTCGGCCACCTGGCGAATCTCCCCGAGCAGATCGTCAATCTGCCCGGCGACCGGTCGCACGTCGATCGGCGGATCGACCAGCCCGGTGGGCCGGATGATCTGCTCGACGATGGCGCCACCGGTCTGCCGCAGTTCGTAGGGGCCGGGCGTGGCGCTCACGAAGATGGCCTGGCTGACGCGCCCCTCCCACTCGGCGAAGTTGAGCGGCCGGTTATCGAGGGCCGACGGCAGGCGGAACCCGTGCGCGACCAGGACCTCCTTGCGCGAGCGATCCCCGTGATACATGCCGCGCACCTGCGGCACAGTCTGGTGGCTCTCATCGACGACCACGACGACATCGTCGGGCAGGTAGTCGAGCAGGGTCGGCGGCGGCTCGCCGGGCCGGCGGCCCGACAGGTGTCGCGAGTAGTTCTCGATCCCGTGGCAGTAGCCGATCTCCTTGATCATCTCGAGATCGAACATCGTCCGCTGATGGAGCCGGCTGGCTTCGAGCACCTTGCCGGCCCCTTCCAGGTCGGCGAGCCGCTCGGTGAGCTCGGCCTTGATGGAGTCGATGGCCTGGAGCGTCTTCGCCCGCGGGACGACGAAGTGCGACTTGGGGTAGATCGTCACCCGATCGAACGCGCGCACGCGTTCGCCGGTGAGCGGGTCGAAGGCGACGAGTTGGTCGATCTCGTCGCCGAACAGTTCGATCCGGAGCCCCACGTCGTCATACGAGGGATGGACCTCGATGATGTCGCCGCGCGCCCGGAACGTGCCGCGTGTGAACTCGTGATCGTTCCGCTCGTACTGAATCTCGACCAGCCGGCGCAGGATCTGGTCGCGTGTCACCGTCTGCCCGCGCTCGAGACTGACGAGCATCCCGTAGTAGGCCTCGGGCGAGCCGAGACCGTAGATACACGATACGCTGGCGACGATGATGACGTCGCGTCGCTCGAAAAGCGACCGGGTCGCCGACAGGCGCAGCCGGTCGATCTCGTCGTTGATGATCGCCTCCTTTTCGATGTACGAGTCGGAGGCCGGCATGTAGGCTTCCGGCTGGTAGTAGTCGTAGTAGCTCACGAAGAACTCGACGGCGTTCTGCGGAAAGAAGCGGCGGAACTCCTGGTAGAGCTGGGCGGCCAGCGTCTTGTTGTGCGCCATCACGAGGGCCGGCCGGTTGACCCGCGCGAGCACCTGCGCGATGGTGAACGTCTTGCCGGACCCGGTCACCCCCAGCAGCACCTGCGCCCGGTCGCCCCGGACGAGCCCCTCGGACAGTTGATCGATCGCGCACGGCTGGTCGCCGCGCAGGTCGAAATCAGTCTCGAGCTGGAATCGATCGGTCTTGGCCGGCATGAGTGGCGCCACGCGAACCACCCATGGTACTACGGGGTCCGGGACACGCCCGTTGCCGGCGGCCGTCGGGCTCCCACGGCGGTCGTCGGCATCACGAGGGCGGCGGCAGCCTGGCCCGAATCACGCCCACGCAGCGATCGATCGCGTTCGCCGTATCGACCACCACCCGATCGCGATCCCACGGGCGATAGTCACGGCCGATGACCTCCTCCCACGTCGGCAGCGCGAGCCCCGGGACGTCGGTCGCGCGGGTCTCCACGCGCCGGCGGTGCTCGGACACGTCGGAGCAGACGACCTCGACCTCGAGCACCGGCACGGCGGCCCGGCGAGCGACATCGGCCCACCCATCGCGGGTCACCGGCCAGGGATTCACCGAGTCGGCAATGACGACGTGTCCGAGCCGGAGGTTGTCTTCGGCGAGAGCGTATCCGGCGCGGTAGCCGGCCTCGTCGATGGGCCGGCCGGCGTTCCACGACGATTCGCGTAGCGCCTGTTCGATCGAGTCAATGCGCACGTGGACGGCGTCGAGGGCCCGCGCCAGGGCGACCGCGAGCGTGGTCTTGCCGGTACCGGGGAGACCCGCGAGGACGATCAACATCAAGGGTGGTCGTTACCGGCGGCCGGCGGCGCCCGCGGCGACGTAGCCCGCCCGCGTTCTCACCGTCGCGCCCGGATGGGCGTCGGCCGACGAGAGGCGCACCTCGACACGGCGGAATCGCTCGCCACGCGGCTCTCGTGGCACGTAGCCGAGCGTGTAGCGGCTGGTCACCTCGGCCAGGATGCGCCCGTACGCCTCGTCGATCGCCCGGGTCGAGGTCGGAAAGTGGGCCTCGCCGCCGGTGTCCTGCGCGATGCGCCGCAGTTCCATCTGCTGCCGGATCCGACTCGTGGAGGGCTGATTCTCCAGGTAGCCAATCGCGTAGATGAGGACGTCCGACGTGCGGAGCATCTGCTGGAGGCGCGGGTAGGTGATCGAGCTGGCCGTGTCACCGCCATCGCTGAAGAGGACGAGCACGTGCTGGCCGCGCCGGCCGGCGGCCGACTGGAGGTAGACGGCCAGCGCATCGTACAGCGCCGTCATGCGCCCGGGTTTGAGCTCCCGGATGCGCGAGAAGAGCATCGGGAAACTCGGCGGAGAGAACCGGCCGAGCTGCACGGTCGTGTCGAAGTCGACGAAGGTAACGTCGCTGGCTTCGGCGCACGCGTCGACGAATCGAATCACGGCCGAGGCGGCCTCCCTGAGGTCGCGCTCCATGCTGCCGCTCGTATCGAGAAGCAGCCCGAGGCGCAGCGGCAGTGCGTCGCCCGGCGCACCCTCGGCGAAGAACTCGACCTGCTGCGGCACGCCGTCCTCGAGCACGACGAAGTCCTCGCGCGTGAGCCCCTGGACGACGGCGCCAGCCTTCCCGGTGACGATGACCGGCAGCCGGACGATGCCCGTCGTCGAGCGGAACTGCTGGCCGGACGCCAAGGCCACGCCGGCCGAGAGCAGACCGACCGCGGCGAGCCCGGCAGCCCAGGCCACCGTTGGCTGGTGCATCGCAAGAGTCTAGCAGACCACTCTCGCGCCCTGGCACGCGCCACGTGCGGCCAGGCGCCCCCGCTCACGCGCCCGTCTCCGCTGGGGCCCTGAGGGTCCGGCCGACGGCCGTGGCCCGCAGTGCCGAACCGCTGCCCTGGCCACGTATAATTGCAGGTTGTGCGTGCCCTGGCTGTCTGCCAGGACGAACTGGTGATTCGCACGCTTCACCGCGTCCTGGCAGGCACGTTCGACGTCGAGTTTCTCGTCGAGAGCCGTCCACTCGCCCGCCGGCTGGTCGAAAGCGGGGTGCCGGCCACGGTCGGCGACCCGGCACGTGTCGACACCTACGTCCGCGCCGATCTGAGCCCCAACACCTGCGTCATTCTCGAAGACAACGGCCGGAAGGCGCTCAAACGCGTCGTGACGGCCGTCCGTGACGCCGGCGGCACGCTCGCCTACGTCCTCCACGTCGCGAGCGGCACCGTCCGCAAGCGCCCCGAGGATCTACGGGCGGTGATGCCCGGAATCTCGCACCTCGACCTGGCCGACCTGGTGGCCGGCGCCCTGACCACCGAACTGGGCCGCTCGCTGACGCGCGCCCGCGTCCAGCAGTACCAGCGCTATTTCGCCGACGCCGACCGCGTGCTGATCCTCCTCCACAACGAACCCGATCCGGACGCGATGGCCGCGGGCCTCGCCCTCCGGAATGTGCTGCGGCGCACGCGGACGACGGCCATCATCGGTGCGCTGCAGGGCGTGACGCGCCCCGAGAACGTGCGGATGGCCGACCTGCTCGACATCCACGTCGAACTGCTCACACCGGACGATTTCGCCGCCTACGATCGCATTGCCACCGTGGACGTCCAGCCCCACTACTTCGGGGGCCTGCTGCCCAAGGTGGACCTGGTCGTCGATCACCACCCCGAACAGCCGGGCTACACGGCGGTGTTCAAGGACATCCGGGCCGACTACGGGTCGACCTGCACGATTCTCACCGAGCACCTGCGCGCGGTCGACGTCAGCATCTCCGAGCGGACGGCGACGGCCATGCTCTACGCCATCAAGTCGGATACGCTCTTCTTCGCGCGCCAGACGAACCGGTCGGATCTCGACGCGTTCACCTATCTCTACCCGCTCTCGGATCCGGCGCTCATTCGCAAGATGGAAGGCGCCGAGATCACGCTCGAGCGGCTCGAGCACGTCACCCGCGCGCTGGCCACGAGTCGGCTCAAGAACCGGGTGCTGTCGGCGTTTGTCGGCGAGACGACGCGGGAGGACTTCATCCCCTACACGGCGGACTTCCTGCTCCAGGTGGAAGACGTCAAGTGGACGATCGTCTCCGGTATCGTGAGCGGCCAGTTGATCGTCAGCGTGCGGAACCTGGGCTACTCGCGAAACGCCGGCGAGTTCGTCAAGGCCACCTTCGGCGACATCGGCAACGCCGGTGGCCACCGCGCCATGGCCAAGGCCGTCATGCCGATTGAACGCTTCTGCGGCAAGTTCGGCGACCTGTCCGGTGTGGGCATCGCCGCGCGCATCGGCGAACTGGCCGAGCAGTTCCTCACCGAGGCGACACCGGACAAGCGGGTGCCGACCCTGCCCCAGCCCTGACAGGCCCGTCAGTGCAGCGCCTGCTCGATGTCGCCGATGATGTCCTCGACATGTTCGAGGCCGACCGACAGGCGCACCATGCCGCGCGTGACGCCGGCCACCGCCAGTTGCCCATCGTCCAGTCCGTACTGCGAGGTGAGAACCGGCAGACTGCAGAGGCTCTCCACGCCGCCGAGGCTCGCAGCGCGCGTGATGAGCTGGAGCCGATCGAAGAAGCGACACGCCCCCGCGTAACCATCGAGCGACTCGAAGCACACCATCCCGCCGAACCCGGTCATCTGGCGGCGCGCCACATCGTGATCCGGGTGTGACGGCAGGCCCGGGTAGAACACCCGCGCCGCCCGCCCGCTCGACTCGAGCCACGAAGCCACCGCCTGCGCGTTCGTGTTGTGGCGCGCGACCCGGAGCGCCACGGTCTTCATCCCGCGCGCAAGAGCGAAGGCCGAAGCGGGCTCGAGCACGCCGCCCAGGAGCTTGCGCGCCGGCCCCAGCCGATCGAGGACCTCGCGCGACCCCGCCAGCGCGCCGGCGGTGACGTCGCTATGGCCGTTCAGGTACTTCGTGGCCGAGTGCATCACCAGATCGACGCCGAGCGCGAGCGGCCGCTGGTTGACCGGGCTCGCAAACGTGTTGTCGACAATCGAGAGGACGCCGGCGGCGCGGCACGCGGCGGCCACGCGCGTCAGATCCACGCATCGGAGCGTCGGGTTGGTCGGCGACTCGCACCAGAGGACGCGCGTGGCCGGGCCGAGCACGGTCTCCGGCGCGGCCAGCTCGTCAATCGACGCGTACCGGATCCGGATCCCGAAACGCGACAAGTGCCTGTCGATGACCTGGAGCGTGCCGCCGTAGCTGGCCGCGCTCACGACCAGTTCGTCGCCCTGCTGTAACAGCCCGATGAGTGCCGTGCTCGTCGCCGCCTGTCCGGATGCAAAGACCAGGGCGGCCTCGGCCCCCTCGAGCGCGGTCAGTTTCGCCTCGGCGGCCTGCACGGTCGGGTTTGCGTAGCGCGAGTAGATGTAGTGCTGCGAGTCGCCCTCGAGGTACCGCTCGAACTCGGCCGTGCTGCCGAACTCGAACGTGCTCGTCGCATAGATGGGCGTCGTCAGCGGTGCCGCCCCGGCGCGGGCGCCCTCGCCGAGATGAATGACGTCGGTCTCGAGATGTCGCGCGCCCGGGCGCTCGTCGGTCATGGTTGCGGCTCCGTGTCGTCGGCGTCGAGCGCCTCGGCAATGGGCTCGACCAGCTGCCGATAGGCGTCTTCATATCCCATGAGCAGCAGTTCAGTGGCCGGGCGCTCGCGATCGGCACCCTCGTCGTACACCCCGGCAAAGTCGAACGGACCGATGGGATTGTGATCGGGCCGGATGACGAACACGGCCTCCAGACGCGCCAGGGCGGCCCGCCACGCGTCGTCGAGCGCCGCCGTCTCAATCGAC
The DNA here is from genome assembly GCA_035512795.1 of Vicinamibacterales bacterium. Taxonomy (GTDB): domain Bacteria; phylum Acidobacteriota; class Vicinamibacteria; order Vicinamibacterales; family SCN-69-37; genus DATKDF01. The sequence continues at coordinate 1,970 of DATKDF010000256.1, read as the reverse complement.
CGGACCAGCGCGCCAATCCGGCCGCGGAGCGTACCGGGCGGCCGGCGCAGCGCGTGGGGGCCGGCCGGCGACGGCGCCGCGCTCACGAGAATCACCTGCTCGACACCAATGCCGGCCAGCTCATCGATGAGGCGCACGCCCAGTTCCGGCCGATCGCACAGGACGTGACGATTGCCGCGCCAGTAGCTGTCGGCCGGCAGGCCGACCGGATGCGCCGCGGTGGCCACCGGCAATCGCAGGGCAGCCGTGAGCACGTCGGGCAGCACGCCCCGCATCGACGCCGACGACAGGTCGAGCGTCTCGGCTTCGCGGCCCCCTTCGGGCGCCGCGCCGGACGTGAAGAGCGCGCGCGCCTCGTCGGGCAGCACGGCCGCCACGAGATCCCGGCGCGCGTCGACGTCGTGCACGGCCACGAGCACCTCGTGGAAGCCCGGCTGCCCGAAGTTGTCGGTGAGCAGCTCGACATACCGCTCGCCCAACTCGGCGCCGGCCGGCTGCGGGTCGCTCGACGCGCCGCGGACGTGCCGCCACAACGCCTCGCCGAGCACGGCGGCCGGTTCGGTCGCCTGGAGCGGCGCCCCGATGAGCCGCCACCAGAAGGCGCCGCGCATTCGTCGGCGCGTGCGCTCGCTCCGGACCGCGCGGACCGCCGCCCCGCCGACGACGCCAAACACCACGAGCAGGGCCAGGACGACGGCCCGGGGAACGATGGTGGGGAGGATGGGCGGATCGAACAGGATGCCGATCGTCCGGCCGTAGAACGTGATGAGACTGGCCGACGTGTCGGTCATGCCCAAGAGCGCGGTCAGCGCGCCGAGAGCGTAGATGCCGGCCGCAAACAGCATGATGAAGAGCGGCGACAACAGAATCACGAGCGCCCCCAGCAGCCCGAGGGCCGCCGCCCGCAGTGCCGGCCGCCACCGGTAGGCGGCGAGCAGTCGCCGGTTCGCCCAGGGGCCGCGCTCGTCCCAGAGTCGCGCCCCGCCGTCGACGGCCGCGAAGAGCGCCGTGGCGGCACCGACGCCGTGGCCGGCGACGACGTCGATCTTGATGCCAGCCTCGGCGAGCGCCCGCAGCACACCGGCCTGGTAGGCACCCGCCGTGCCCGTTCCGCCGAAGACGACGCCGGTCCGGAGTCGTGGCGAATAGCGCGGCGCGTCCACGTCAGCCTTCGTCGTGGACGGTGACGAGCCTGAGGATCTCGAAGCTGCGACGGCCGGCCGGCGTCGGCACGTCCACCTCGTCGCCCGCTTCCTTGCCGACGAGCGCACGGCCGATCGGCGATGCGATCGACACGAAGCCCCGGTCAGGATCGGCATCCTCGGGCATGACCAGCTCGTAGACGACCTCGCGATCGCCCTCGCGCAGCGTCAGCTTCGACCCGAACCCGGCGCGATCGGTGGGAATGCGATCGAGGTTCATGAGCTGAATCTCGGAGACCCGCTGGCGCAGCATCGACACACGCGCCTGCACCAGGCGCTGGCGCTCCTTGGCGGCCTGGTACTCCGCGTTCTCGCGCAGGTCACCGAGCTCACGCGCACGCTGAATTTCCCTGGGCAGCTCGTGCGACAGCTCGCGTTCGAGCTGCACGATCTCGATTTCGAAACGCTTGATCAGTCGCTGTTTCACGGGTGCCTGCTGAGGCTAGCACAAAGGCACGGCGCGATAGAATAACCAGCGCGGTGCCGTCCGACGTCCGCATCAGCTCGCGCCAGCATCCGGCCGTGCAGCGAATCCGACGCGCTGCCGCGCGTGCCGGAACGACCGCCGGCGATCGCGCCGTCGTGCTCGACGGCGAACATCTCGTGAGTGCAGCCCTCGTGGCCGGCCTCCCCATGCTGCTCGTCGTGGCCGAGGACCGGCACGCGACCCTGGCTGGCCGGGCCCGCGCGGCTGGTGCCACGGCCTGGCTGGCCTCCCCGGCCATCATCGACGCCGCCAGCCCCGTCAGGTCCCCGTCGGGCATCGTC
>DATKDF010000255.1:0-5621 GCA_035512795.1 Vicinamibacterales bacterium | reverse complement strand
TGAGCGCGGCAAAGCTGCCGATGAAAAGCCCCGCGCCCACGAGCAGGATGACGGCGAGGGCCACTTCGACGACCACCAGCAGGCTGCGGACGCGCTGCCGCGCGGCACCCGCGCTCATCCCACGCGATCCCTCCTTCAGCGCCTGCGTCAGATCGGGACGCGAGAGCTGGAGGGCCGGGAACACCCCGAAGATCATGCCGGTCAGAAGCGACAGCCCCGCCGCCGCACCCAGCACGCGCAGGTCAATCGCAATCGACGCCAGCCGGGGGACGCCGTCGGGCATCGCGCCCTTCAGGACCGCGACGGCCCACCAGGCGAGGATCAGGGCCAGCACGGTGCCGATGGTCGAGAGGACGACGCTCTCCACGAGTAACTGGCGGATCAGGCGCCCGCGGCCCGCGCCCATCGCCGCCCGAATGCCGATCTCGCGTTCGCGTGTCGTCGCGCGCGCGAGCAGCAGGTTGGCGACGTTGGCGCACGCGATGAGCAGCACGAGCCCGACCGCGCCCAGGAGCATCAGCATCCACTGGCGCGTGCGCGCGGCAATCAGGTGATCGTGCAGCGGGCGAACGCCGATGAGGTTGTCTTTGTTCCACTCCGGGTGCGCCTGCTCGAGGGCGGCCGCCACCTGGTTCATGTTCGCCTGCGCCTGGTCCATCGACACGCCCGGCCTGAGCCGCGCGATGGTCTGCAGGTAGATGCTGACCCACTGCGGCCGACGTACACGCTCGTCCGGCGGCACGACGTACGGCGTCCACAGTTCGGTCGGCCGGGCCGATCCGACCGGGTAGGCGAAGTCGGGCCCCATCACGCCGACCACCTGGTAGCTGCTCCCTTCGAGCGGAATGGTCGTGCCGACGATGGCCGCGTCCGCGCCGAACCGGCGTCGCCACAGTCCGTCACTCAGCACGACGACCCGGTGCCGCCCGTCCACCTCGTGGTCGGCCGTGAACGCGTTGCCGAGCCTCGGGTGTGCCCGGAGCACATCGAAGAATCCGGCGGTCACGCGCTGGGCGCGCAGTTCTTCCGGCTCGGCGCCCGGTTCGCGCAGCGTGAAGGCGCCGCCGGCAATTGCCGCCATCGCCTCGAAGACCTGCTGCTGCGCGGCCCAGTCCATGTAGTTCTGCGGTGAGGCCGACGAGAGGGAATCCGGATCCCGGTTCGGGTCCGGTGGGAAGTCGGGGCTCGGACGCCGGCGTTCGCCGACCGCGACGAGCCGGTCGTGCTCATCGAAGGGCAGGGCCCGCAGGACGACGGCATCGACCACCGAGAAGATCGCCGTCGTCGCGCCGAGGCCGAGCGCCAGAACAGTCAGGGCGACGGCCGTGAAGGTTGGAGAGGAGCGAAGGGCCCGGAACGCCGCCTCGAGGTCGTCGCGCATGACCCTTGCTGAGACGTTGGCGGGCTTCGGCTGGTTGGGCGCTCCCGCGGTCAGGCGATTGCCGAGGTGGAGGACAAGTCCGCCCGGGCCAGGCGCCTGCTGGGAGCCGCCGGATGGCCCGAGCCGATGCCGGTCACGAGATGGCGCTCAGGGCATCGTCGGTCCGGAAGCCCGGCGCGCGTCTGGCCGTGAGCGTGCGCTCGAAGGCATACGCGAGGCGCAGGAGCACCGGTTCGCTCCAGGCCCGGCCGAACAGCGAGAGCCCGATCGGCAGGCCCATGACGAACCCGGCCGGTACGGTGATGTTCGGATAGCCGGCGCGCGCCGCGTAGCCCGAACTGCCGCCGCCGAAGTGATCGCCCGTGATGAGATCGATCACCCACGCCGGTCCGCCCGTCGGGGCGACCAGCGCATCGAGCCGGTGTGCGTCCATCGCCGCGTCGATCCCCTCCGGGCCCGACAGGCGCGTAGAGCGTTCGACGGCCGACAGGTACGCGGCGTCGGTCAGCGCGCCGCGGGCCTCGGAGGCCAGAAACTCCTCCTGGCCGAAGTAGGGCATGACGCGGTCGCGGTGCTCCTCGTTGAAGCGGATGGCGTCGGCGAGCGTGCGAATCGGTGCGCCGGTACCGAGGGCCGCCAGATACGCGTTCAGCCCCGCCTTGAACTCGTAGCGCAGAACCTCGATCTCGAGTTCCCCGATGTCCTGTTGATTGGGAATCTCGACCTCGTCGACGAGCGTGGCCCCGGCACTTCGCAGGGCGGTGAGCGCGGTCTCGAGGACGGCATCCACGCGGTCATCGAACCCGAATCGCGATCTGACGATGCCGAGCCGGGCACCGTCGAGGCCGGCCCCGTCCAGGAACGTCGTGTAGTCGGCATGGACGTGCCCGGCGCTCGCGCGCGTGGCCGGGTCCGCCTCGTCGACACCCGTGAGCGCACCGAGCAGGATCGCGGCATCGCGGACCGTGCGCGTCATCGGCCCGGCCGTGTCCTGCGTGTGCGAGATGGGGATGATGACCGACCGGCTCCAGAGGCCGACGGTCGGCTTCAGGCCGACGATGCCGCAGGCCGAGGCCGGGCAGACGATGGAGCCGTCTGTCTCGGTGCCGATCGCGAGCGCCGACAGGTTGGCGGCCGCCGCCGCGGCCGCGCCCGAGCTCGAGCCGCATGGGTTGCGATGCAGGGCGTACGGGTTGCGGCACTGGCCCCCGCGGCTGCTCCAGCCGCTCGAACTTCGCGACGATCGGAAGTTGGCCCACTCGCTGAGGTTGGCCTTGCCCAGCAGGACCGCGCCCGCATCGCGGAGTCGGCTGACGATGAAGGCGTCGCGCGGGGCGACCGACCCCTCGAGGGCCAGCGAGCCGGCGGTGGTCGTCAGCCGGTCGGCCGTGCCGATGTTGTCCTTGAGGAGGATGGGCACTCCGTGGAGCGGTCCGCGAAGGCGCCCACTCGCCCGCTCGGCGTCAAGCGTGCGCGCGATGTCCAGGGCGTCGGGGTTCGTCTCGAGGACGGCAGAGAGGCCGGGCCCACGGCGGTCGAGGGCCTCGATGCGATCCAGGTAACGCTCGGTCAGTTCGGCCGCCGACCAGCGGCCGGCGGCGAGGCCGGCCTGCAGACCGTCCACGGTGATCTCGTCGAGCTCGAAGGGCGGCACGGCCCACCGATGGTCTTCGGCGGCCGGCACCGACCCGTCCGGCGGCGTGCAGCCTGGCGCCCCGAGCCCGGCGGCCGTGACGACCAGGCCTCCGGAGCCGGCAACCTTCAGAAATTCCCGGCGACCGAACGGACCTCTGGCGGGGGACTGGGGCATCAGGCTCCTCCTGTGTGGGGGGAGCATACCTGTTATTGTGAAGGTCTCCATGCGGTCGATGGCGCTGTTCGCACTCGTGGCCGTCGGCGTGCTCGCGATGGCGTGCGGGCGGCCGGCCGAGCCGCCCGTGCCGGCGCCTCGCGCACCCGAGCCGCCGCCCACGCCGGAGGTCCACACCGCGGCGGCAACGGCCTGGCGTGAGTCACACGAGGCCAACTACCGGTACGAGTGGGTGCCAATCTCGGGCCTGTACACCTTGTCGCCGGGCGTCCATGCGATCGGCAGTGCGGCCGACAACGCACTCGTCGTCGAGGGCCTGCCGCCCGTGGCCGGGCAGGTGGTGGTCGCAGGCGACGTCGTCCGCTTCGAGCCGGCTGACGGCGTCGACGTCGTGCGCAAGGGTGCCCGTACCCGGCCGCAGCCAGGTCAGCCGCCGGACGCACGGGTGACCGGTCCGATCGTGCTGACGGCGACCGGGCAGGCGAGCGCGCCGGAGATTGCGATCGGCGACGTGCGACTGGTCATTCACACCGGCGGTGGCCGGCTGGCGCTGCGCGTGCGCGACCCGAACAGCGCGCAGGCGCAGTCGTTCGTCGGGTTCGCCTGGTTTCCGATCGACCTGACGTACCGCGTGGTGGGACGCTTCATCGCCGACGCCGAGCCGCGGCAGCTGCAGGTGATCAACACGTCCAACGACCTGGATACGTACGCCACGGAGGGTGTCGTCGAGTTTACGCTCGGCGGCGAGACGCTGCGGCTCCGCCCGTTCACGACGCGGCCCAACCGCTTCTACTTCGTGTTCCGCGACGACTCGAGCGGCGAGGAGACGTACGCCACGGCACGCTTCCTCTACTCGGATCTGCTGTCGGACGGCACGACCGTGCTCGACTTCAACGAGGCGTACAACCCGCCCTGCGCGTTCAATCCGTACACGACGTGCCCCATTCCGCTCCGCGAGAACGTGCTGCCCGTGAAGATCCTGGCGGGCGAGCGTGTCAATCCCATCGAGGAGCAACGAACCGGGGGCCGGTAGGCGTGTTGCGGCTGGCCGCGTGGATCGGGATCATCGTGCTGGTCGTCGTGCCGTGGGGATCGTACGAGCCTCATCCCCACTGGGCACGCGTGGTCTGGATCCCGCTGTCGACGCCGCCTGCGCTCACGGTGTGGGACGTCGGCATCAATCTGCTCCTGTACGGGCCGTTCGGGTATTTCTTCGTCAGGGCCCGGCCGGGGCGGGCGTGGCGGGTCGTGGCTGCCGCGGCGCTGCTGTCGGCTGTGACCGAACTGACACAGGTCTACAGCCACGGGCGGTTTCCGTCGGCGACCGATGTGCTGCTGAACACGGTGGGCGCGTGGGCCGGATACCGGCTGGGCCGGCGTGCGCCGCGTGCCGCCAGGCTGGCGGGTTAGAGGGGCGGGGATGCAGGATTCGGCCTCCCGGACCGAAAAGCAGCTTTGCGAGGGCCCGCCGCGGCCGTAGAGTAGGTCATTCGACGCCAACCAGCCATACGCGGGCAAAACTCGAGAGGGTCCCTGTCGTGACGAAGCGTCCGTTCGTTGATTACTACGAAGTCCTCCAACTCGGGCAGAACGCCGATCAGGAGACGGTTGAACGTGTGTACCGGCTGCTGGCCAAACGGTATCATCCGGACAATCAGGCGACCGGCAACAGCCAGCGCTTCGCTGAGGTGAGCGACGCCTACCAGATGCTGTCCGATCCGAAGCGGCGGGCCGAGTACGATGTCAGGTACGACGAGAACCGCAGCCTGCAATGGAAGATCTTCGATCAGCACTCGGCGGCCGACGGTCGCGAAGAGGACCGCCGCATCTTCCACGGGATCCTGTCGCTGCTCTACGTCGCCCGCCGTCGCGATCCGATCGGGGGCGGCATCGGCACGGTGAGTCTCGAGAAGCTGCTCGGGGTCCCGCGCCAGCACCTCGAGTTCCCGATCTGGTATCTGCGGCAGCGCGGGTGGGTCGAGATCCTCGACACCGGTGTGCTGGCGATCACGGTCAGCGGCGTCGACAAGATGGCCGACAAGGAGTTGTCGCTGCCAGAAAACCGCCTGCTGCCCGAGTCGAGCGTCGTGCGGGCCGAGGCGCAGGCCGCCGCCCGCAAGCAGGCGGTTGACGAGGCCGACGGAGCGAGGTCGGTCGACTCGCGTCCCGACGACGAACCAGTCCCGGTGCGTAACGACCATGGTGTGCCGCCGGAGTCGGTTGATCTGGCCGGAGAGAACGAGGACCCCGGGGCGGCCGTGTCGGCGCCGCTGCCGCTCCGGGCGGAGCGCGTCAGTGGCTTCCCGAGCGAGGGGGAGGGCCCCGGCGCCGACCCGGTGGATGACGAGGTCCACCAGGCCCGGGAGCGCACCCGCGAGGTGGCCGATCGCCTGCGGTCAGGCCGACTGTAAGCCGTCTCAGTCGGTGATG
>DATKDF010000254.1:0-9451 GCA_035512795.1 Vicinamibacterales bacterium | reverse complement strand
CGGCCCGCCGCGCAGGCCGACCTCTGGCCCCAACCCGGCCGATCCTGTGGAAAACACCTCCGACCCCCTCCATGCCCGCCTGCTCGGCCTCGCCCTGCCCGTCCTGTTCGTTGCGCTCGGCGCCAACTCGATCTGGGACGCCAACGAGGCGTTCTACGTCGAGACGCCCAGGCAGATGGTCCTCTCGGGCGACTACCTCACTCCGAGTTTCAACGACGCCCACCGGCTCAACAAACCGGTGCTCAATTACTGGATCGTGGCCGGGCTCTACCAGGCCTTTGGCATCTCGGTCGAGGTCGAGCGCGTCGGCATCGCCATCGGCGCCGCGGCCATCGTCTTCGCGACGTTCCTCGTCGGGCGCGCCCTGTCGTCGACGGCCACCGGTATCCTGGCGGCGCTCGTCGTCATCACCGCGCCCCGGTTTGTCTTCTGGTCGCGACGCATCTTCATCGACATCTACATCACGATGTTCATGGCCGTGGCGCTCTCCGCCTTCGTGCTCGCCGAACGGCATCCCGAACGTCGCAGGCGCTATCTGATGCTCATGTGGGTGGCGATCGGCCTCGGCACCCTCACCAAGGGCCCCGTGGCCCTCGTGCTGCCCGCGGTCGTGGCCGGCCTCTGGCTCCTCGCCGAGCGGCGCCTCGCCGACCTCCGCCGGATGATGATCGTTCCGGGGCTCGCGGTCGTCGCCGCGATCGTCGCGCCGTGGTACGTCGCGCTCTACCTCGAGCACGGCTGGGAGCCCGTCCACGCGTTCTTTGTCGGCGAGAACGTCGGCCGCTTCACAAGCGCGATGGCGTCCGATCGGCGCGGTCCGCTGTTCTACGTCCCGGTCCTGCTGACGGATCTGTTCCCCTGGGCGCCGCTCGTGATCGTGCCGCTCGTGGTCGGCGCCCTGTCGGTCCTCGGGCGCACCACGCCGGCGGCCATGAGCGCCACCGGGCGCCTCCTCTGGTGGTGGATCGTCGTCATCGTCGGTGCGTTCTCGCTGTCGGAGACCAAGCAGGACCTCTACATCTTTCCGGTGGTGCCGGCGGTGGCGGCGCTCGTGGCCAACGCGCTCCTGCGGCCAGCGGGCGACCGTGCCGGACGCGCCATGACGTTCGTCCTGGCTGGAACGGGTGTCCTCACGGTCGTCGCGGCGATCGTCGTCTGGCGGTACTTCGGACCCGGCGGCGGCCCGTGGCGGCTTGCCGGCGTCGGCTGGGCGGCCGGCCTGTTGCTCGGCGCCGGCCTGGGCGCGCTCGCCGGCCTGTGGCGGGGCCGGCGCCCCCTGGCAATTCTGGCCCTGGCGACCGGGTTTGCGGCGTTCAACTACGTGCTGGCCACGGTCGTGCTGCCCGACATCGAGCGCTTCAAGCCGGTGCCGGCCATCGCCCGCACGTTTGCCGAACGCGCCTCGCCCGGCGCGCGACTGGCGCAGCTCGACCAGGCGCTGCCGAGTCTCGTCTACTACGCCGATCATGCCGTGGAGGACCTGCCGTCGCTCTCCGCCGCCGCCGACGCGCTGGCCGGGCCCGACGAGATCTGGATTCTGGTGCCTGAGGGGCATGCCGAAACACTGACGTCGCAGGTGCCGGAAAGCTGCGTCACGCTCCGGCATCCGGTCTTCGATCTCACGCCACGCCAGGCATTCGATGGGGTGAAGCCACCCGAAGTCGTGCTGCTGTCGAACCGCTGCGGCCGGTCGGACTGAGCGGCCCGTCAGGCCTGGAGCCGCGGCAGGTACGGACCCAGCATCAGCCGGCCGATCGCGAGTACGGTCCAGACGACGGCCGGCAGGGCCGGCACGCGCTCGTCGGCCGCCGCCAGGCGACCGGCGAGCGCCGGCCATGCGCGCCGCGCGGCGATGGCGCCAACGGTGCCGACCACGAACACCGCGGAGAACGCGTACCGCTCGGCGAAACGACTCGGCAGGCTCAACATCCCCACCGCGAGCACGACGAACGAGATCGCCACCACGAGCGCACGCCGCTCGTGGGCGGCCAGGCCGCGCCACGCGCCACCGCGCGTAACGGCCAGCCACACCAGCGCGAGGCTCCAGGGCGCCGGATGCCAGACAAGCCGGGTGACGTAGAACCAGATCCGCGAGGCAATCGCCACCGCGTCCTCCCACGGTGTCGCAATGGCGAGGGGCGCCATCTGCCGCGCCCAGTATGCCGACCAGAACGGCTCACCGGTGACCGCCATCGTCTGGACGTCGTAGAGGGCGGCGACGCCAATCGCCGCGAGCACGGCCAACGCGACGCCCGTCCACTGCCGGGCGGCGCCCTGTCCGGCGCGTAGCGGGTCGGCGACGAGCCAGAGCCCGGCGGCCAGCACGATGATCGAGACGAACACGCCCTTGATCAGGAGGCCGCCCGTCAGGCCGATCGCCACGAGCAGCCAGGGCCACCGCGCCTGCCGCAGGCCGTCAATCCCGATGATCACGATGAGCAGGCAGACGAGCATCGGGTACTCGTGATTGGCGCGCATGCGGAAGATGAATGCGACCGGCATCAACTGGACGAGGAGGACCACGGCTCGTGCGTCGGCGCGCGTGGTCAGGCGTGAGACGATCAGGCCGAGCAGCACGATCGCCACGAGGCTGGCGAGCGCACCGACGACGTAGGCGCTCTGTTCGGCGGGCAGGCCGAGCCGCGCAAGCGCGGCCGGCGCCCAGAAGATGCCGGCCGGATGCTCGCGGAACAAGCCCGTCATGTGTGCCTCGGGCCAGAACCCCCACCATTCGGGTGCCACCCAGCGCGCCACGGGCTCGTCGGTCAGCCGTGCGGCGAGACCCGCATACAGGGCCGAGTCGGGATCCGAACTGGTGAAGCCGGTCATCACCGTGAGGCTGGCCACCAGCACGAACGCGGCCGCCGAGAGCCAGTACTCGCGGGCGGAGAAGAACGCCGGCATCAGGAGGCGAGGGCGGCGTCGAGCTCGTCGGGTGAGACCGTTGCCGGACCGAAGCGCGCCACGACGAGCCCGGCCGCGGCGTTGGCCAGGCGCGCCGCCTCGCCGATCGCCAGACCGGCCGCCAGGCCGAGGCCGAGGACCGCGATGACCGTGTCGCCGGCCCCGGTGACATCGGCGACCTCACGGGCAGACGCCGGCAGGTGGGCTTCGAGGGGCGAGGGGCCTGAGGCGTCGAGCACCCACAAGCCATGCTCGCCCCAGGTGACGACGACGCTTGCACCCGTGCGGGCGTGCAGCGTTCGTGCGGCCGCGCGGGCATCATCGGGAGATCGAATCGACGACTGCGTCATGACCTCGGCCTCGTGATGGTTCGGCGTGATGACGGTCGTGTGCCGATACCGCTCGGGCACCGGGACCTTCGGGTCCACGAGCACCGGTACGCCGCGCGGGCGGGCCGCGTCGATTGCCGCGGCGATGATCTCCGGCGAGATGACGCCCTTGCGGTAGTCGGAGAGCACGACCGCGTTGGCGTCGGCCACGGCGCGGCGCACCGCGGCGGTGAGGCGCGCGCGATCCGCCTCCGGCAACACGTCGTCCGACTCGTAGTCGATGCGCGCGACCTGCTGGTTGCGCGACGTCACGATCCGCACCTTCCGCGTCGTCGGCCGGCCGGCCACACCGAGCAGGTCTCCGGCGTCCAGACCCCGCTCTGCCAGGGCGTGGCGCATCACCGCGGCGGCCTCGTCGTCGCCGACGAGACCGACGAGCGTGACGCGGCCGCCGAGTGCCCGTACGTTGTGCGCCACGTTGGCAGCGCCGCCGAGCCGGTGTTCGTCGCGCTCGAACCGCACGACCGGCACGGGCGCCTCGGGCGAGATCCGATCGACCCTGCCGACCAGGAAGTGGTCGAGCATCACGTCCCCGATCACGGCCACGCGGTGGCCGGCGAGGGCTGCGACCGATTCACGCATCGCGCGCCTCACGCGGCTCACCGGATTCGTCACGGCGCGCGGCATGCGGCAGGGCAATCAGTCCGAGGAACAGCATCAGGAACTCCGAGTCGCCGAAGTTGTACTCGAACCACCCGGCGCTGAGCATCGCGGCCACTGCCGCCAGGCCGGCTCCGGCGAGGGCGGGGGCCTGCCCGAGACGGAGCTGCCGCCACAGATCCCGCGCGGCGACGACGATGAACCAGAGCCAGGCGCCGAGAGCCGGCAGGCCGCGCTCGGCCGCAATCTGGATCGGCACGTTGTGCAGGTGCGGGTTGGTCGCGTTGACGCCGTAGTCGGGCCGGTAGTCTGCGTACACCGTCTTGATCCGGTCGGGGCCCACGCCGAGGAGCGGAAACTCCAGCACCAGGCGCCGGCCGACTTCCATCATCGCGAAGCGATCGCGCACGGTGGGGTCGTTCATGTCGAAGGTCGACAGCGCGCGCTGCCGGATGCCCTCGGGGGCCAGCGCGAAGCCGACGACGACCGCCACGGGCAGCACCCACAACAGCCGCGGCCGACGCAGCGCGACGAGCGTGCCGACGCCGACCACGGTGCCGATCCAGGCGTTGCGCGTGAACGTCACGGCGAGCGCCACGACGAGCGCGGGCACGGCAATCGCCGGCCAGACCCACTCACGGCGGTAGTAGATGAGCCGCGCGACGGCGGCGCACGTCACGAGCATCAGCACGCCCGAGTAGGTCATGTAGTGCGACAGCGCCCCGACCGGCCGGTTCGACGTGTCGCTGTAGCCGAGCATCGCGAACTGCACGATGCCGACGAGCGCGCCAGCCGCACCAATCGCGATGATGATGTCGAGCACGCGAAACGCCCGTGTGCCCACGCAGACCTGCACGACGATCGGCACCACGAGGAACAGCACCAGCTGCTTGTTGTCGATCATGCTCGTTCGCGGATCGTCGGAGGCCAGCGCGCTGATGACCGTCAGGCCGGCATAGACCCCGAGCGGCACGAGAAAGGCCGGCATCGGCGCCCGCCGCCCGCGCGCGATCAGCACCAGCCACAGGATGGCCGCGACGCCGAAGAGCACCTGGGCCACGAGCAGGTTGAGCTGGACGATGCCCAGGCTCGCGGCGATGAACCAGAACGCCGCGCGGTCGAGGGCCGAAGCCGGCGCCGTCATGCCCGTGTGTGTGTGCATTCAGCCGCGTCCGGCAACATGGTAGCCCACGGCCGGGGCGCGCGCGCCGCGTCAGGCGTCGTCCCGCGTGGCCTCATCGACGAGCATCACGGGGATGTCGTCCTTGATCGGATACACGCGTCGGCAGGTCTCGCACCGCAGACCCGTCTGGTCAGCGACCAGGCGGACCGGCGTCTTGCACTCCGGGCAGACGAGGATCTCGAGCAGGGCGGGGTCGACGGCCATGACCGAATTATGGGGCAAGGCACGGTACGAGCGCCACCGGCGCCGGGGCCGACGAGCCCGGGATCCGGCCCCGGACCGACGTGTGCCAGAATCGACGGACACATGCACATTGTCGTCTGGGCAGCAGTCACGGTGCTGGCGGTGCAGGCGGCACCGCCGTCGGGCACGCCGCTCGGCGAAGCCTACTTCCGCTTCATCGAGGGACGGGCGCTCGAGGACCGTGGCGATGTCGAGGCGGCCATCCGTGCGTATCGCCGTGCCGCCGAGCTGGCGCCGGCCGTTGCGGAGATACGTGCCGAGCTGGCGGGCCTGTTCGCCCGCCACGGGCGCGTCACCGAGTCGCTGGCGGAAGGACAGGCCGCCCTGGCGATCGATCCGGACAACCGCGAGGCGAACCGCGTCCTGGGTCTTGTGAGTGCGGCCCTGGCCGGCCGGGGCGACGCCGCGCGGCGCGCCGAGGCCATCGCGCATCTGGAGCGGGCGGTGGCCGGCGACATCCGCGATCCCTCTGCGGAGTTCACGCTGGGCCGGTTGTATGTGGAGCATGGGCGGTACGACTCGGCCATCGCGCGGCTGACCCGGTTTCTCCTCGACCAGGTCGGCTATCCCGACGCCCTCGAGCTCCTGGCTGATGCCTACGAACAGACCGGCCGGTTCGACGACGCGTTGCGGACGCTCGACGAGCTGCCCGAAGGGCAGCGGGCCGACCCGCGCGTGCGGTCCTGGCGCGCCGAGCTGCTCGAATCGACGGGCCGTTGGGTCCAGGCGGCGGCGGCCTGGCAGCAGGTCGCCGAATCCGATTCGGTGGGCGTGCAGTATCCACTCCGCCAGGCGTCGGCGCTCGCCAACGGCGGCGACCTGGACGGCGCGCGACGCCTGTTGACCGACACCGCGGGCCGGGCGCCGGGCAACGTGAGCGTGTGGTACCTGTTGGCGCAGGTCGAAGGGCGTGCGGGCAATGCGGCGGCCGCACGTGCGGCCGCCGAGCGGATTCGCGCGGTAAGCGCCGACGATCCGCGCGGCCTGCTCGCGCTGGCCGATGCCCACGTGCTGGCCGGTGAACCGGAGCAAGCCGTGGCCCTGCTCACGCCGCGCGTCGACGAGGCCCGGCCGGCGGATGTCGACACGGGGCTGCATGCCCAGTTCGTGCGCGCGCTCGCGGTCGCGTGGGAAGCGGCCGGCGATCACGCGCGCGCCGTGGCAGTCGCCGAGGTGGCGGCCAGCAGGCGGCCCGATGACAGCGGCGCCTCGTTCGACCTGGCGGCCGCCTACGATCGGGCCGGCCGGTTCGCCGACGCCGAACGGACGTTCCGGGGGATTCTGGCCCGCGACCCCGGGCACGCGCCGTCGCTCAACTACCTCGGGTACCTGCTCGCCGATCGCGGTGAGCGGCTCGACGAGGCCGTGGCCCTCATCACTCGTGCACTCGACGTCGAACGCGGCAACCCGTCCTTTCTCGACAGCCTCGGCTGGGCACACTTCAAGCGCGGCGACTTCGAGCGCGCGCGCGGGCCACTCGAGCAGGCGGCGTCGCAACTGCCGCGAACGTCGGTCATCCAGGATCACCTCGGCGATCTTTACGTCGAGCTCAAGCAGTACCGCGACGCAGTGCTCGCGTTCGATCGCGCGCTCTCCGGCGACCGCCGCGGCATCGATGCCGAGACGGTGTCGCAGAAGCGCGATCGAGCGCGGGCGGCGGCGGGCGGGCGGTGACCGCGCGTCCGCGACGGACACTAGCCGTCGCCCTGGGGCTTCTCTCTGTCACCGGATGTGCCGCCAACCGATGGACCGTGCCCACCGGTGCCCGGACACCGGCGCCCGCCGCGGCGGTCATCTGGGCGGGGGCGACCGATGGGTGTCGCGCGGTCACCTCCTGGTCCGCCACGCTCCGCGTGGCCGGCCGGGTCGACGGCGAACGGATTCCAACGGGACTGGTGGTGCATTCGGGTCTGGTCAGCAGCGGCCACCTGAGGCTGGAGGGACGCGTGCTCAACCGGCTCGGGTTCACGCTCGCTGGCTCGGCCGACCGTGCCCTGCTGCGCCTCGAGCGCGAGCGCGAGTACGTCCTCGATCGTGCCGGGGCGATTCTGTCGGCGTTGCTCGGCACCGATCTCGGTGCCGACCGTCTCCTGTCCATCTTGACCGGGTGCGGTACGCCCGAAGCGGCCATCATCGAATCGGCGCAGGTCGGAGCTTTCCTCGAGGTGTCGACCGGAGGCGGGCAGGTGTACCTGCAGCGTGAGGGCGCCGCCTGGCGGCCTGTGGCGGCCCTGACGTCGGGATTCCAGGTCGAGTACCGCCGGTTCGACGGCCCCTGGCCGGCCGACGTCCGCATCTGGAGTGACCCGTCATCGGCCACGCCGGTCGAACTGCGCGTCGGCATCGAGAACGTCGTCATCAATCCGCGCCTGCGCGAGGAGGCGTTCGCGGTCGAGCCCCCCGATGGTTGGCAGCGGGTCGAGCTCGTCAGTGTGCGGCGCGGTATCGGCGCCGGAGGGAGTTAGGCATCCGTCATGTCGCGTCAGGTCATCGTCCGTCCGCCGGCCAAGGTCAATCTCACACTTCGCGTCGGCGCGCTCGGGCCGGACGGGCGGCATGCGGTGCAGACGCTGATTCAATCGATTTCGCTGTCGGACACGCTCACCGTAAGCCCGCGCAGCGGGCCGTTTGCCCTGTCGGTCCGGGCGCCGGGCGTACCGGCGGATGAGTCGAACCTGGTGTGGCGGGCGGCGGCGACGCTCTGGAAGCGGTCGGGCCGCACCGGCGCGCCACGCGACGCGCACGTGCGACTCGAGAAGGCCATTCCGACCCAGGCCGGCCTCGGTGGCGGCAGCGCCGATGCGGCCGCCGCGCTCGTCGCGCTCAACGTCGTCTGGGGACTTCAGCAGACCCCGCGCCATCTGGCCGCGGCCGCGGCTGAACTCGGATCCGACGTGCCCTTTTTCCTCCAGGGTGGCACCGCTGTGGGCATCGGCCGCGGCGACGAGATCTACCCGGTCGATGACATCGCGCGATTCGGGGTGGTGGTCGTCAAGCCGTCATTTGGCGTGTCGACCCGCGAGGCGTACGGCTGGCTCGATGAGGACCGGGCCGCGGGTGTCGAGCCGTCGGCCGGTCCGGCGCAGGAGATCGATGTCGGTTGGCCGACCGGTCCGGTCCGCCTTGCCAACGATCTCCAGGCGACCGTGGCCCGCCGGCATCCGGGCGTCGCCGAGATGGTCGAGGCCTGCCGGCGGGAGGGGGCGTTGGCTGCCGGGATGACGGGCAGCGGATCGGCGGTGTTCGGCCTGTTTCGGGAAACCACGGCGAAGATTGCCGCCGGACGGCTCCGGAGGCCGGACTGGCTCGTGCTGCTCGGTCGGACCCTGACCAGGCGTGAAGCGGCCCGGAAAGTGGGGCTGTGATACACTCCCGTGTTTGCGGACGCGCCAGGGCCGTCGAGAGGGAAGCCCCCTGACACGCTGGGGCGTGGCCAAGCGGTAAGGCGCGGGACTTTGGATCCCGTATTCGAAGGTTCGAATCCTTCCGCCCCAACCATTTCATTACGGTCACTGAATCGCGACTATGCACGGGCAGTTGAAGCTGTTCACCGGGAGCGCCCATCCGTCGCTGGCGCGTGAGATCGCCGAGCACCTGAACATCACGCTCGGCGCGGCGCGGCTGCATCGCTTTCCGGACAGCGAGGTATCGTTTCAGATTGACGAGAACATCCGGGGCACCGACGTGTTCATCGTCCAGCCGACGTCGACTCCGGTCGACGGGCACCTGGTCGAGCTGTGCGTGATGATCGACGCGTTCCGGCGCTCGTCGGCCTCGCGCATCACGGCCGTCATTCCGTACTACGGCTATGCGCGGCAGGACCGGAAGGACAAGCCGCGCGTGCCGATCTCGGCCAAGCTCGTGGCCAATCTGCTGAGCGCGGCCGGGACGAACCGGGTGCTGACGATGGACCTGCACAAGGCGCAGATCCAGGGGTTCTTCGACATCCCGGTCGACCACCTGTTTGCCGCGCCGGTCATCATCGATTACCTGGCGCGCCAGAACGTGGGGCCCATTACGATCGTGTCGCCGGACGCGGGCGGGGCCGAGCGGGCCCGGGCCTACGCCAAGCGACTCGACGCGGACCTGGCGATCATCGACAAACGGCGGTCCGAGGACGGGACGGCCGAGG
>DATKDF010000253.1:0-5338 GCA_035512795.1 Vicinamibacterales bacterium | reverse complement strand
CGCCGGCGGCCTTCCTCAGAAACTACGTGCTGCGCCAGGGCTTCCGTGACGGCCTGGCTGGATTCATCATCTCGGCCATGGGTGCGTACTACGTCTTCCTGAAGTTCGCCAAACTCTGGGACCTGCGCCGCCGGCGCGCCTCCGGCGAACCACTCGATTGACGATCCGCACCCTGCACGTGCTGGCCGACGCGGCGCCGTCGAGCGCGCGGCGACGCGTGCGCCTGCTCGTGCAGGGGCTCGAGAGCCTCGGCCAGCCGGCGGTGCTGGCCGCGCGGACGAGCGACGAGTTTTCGCGCGCAGCCGCAGAAGGACTCCGGTTCCTCGACATCTCGCCGAAGAGCGCCTTCGACGTGGAGGCCGGCTGGCACCTGGCGCGCCTCATCGGCGACGTCAAACCCGACGTCGTACACGCGCACGACGCGATGGGCGTTGCGCTCTCGGCCATGGCGTTGCAGATGCGGCACGAGGTCACACCGGCCCCGTCGCTCGTCGACTCGCGCCGGACCGACCTGCATCTCGACCGGCGCGCCTTCGCCCGCTTCACCCACAGCCGGGTGGACGCCTACCTGGCCGCGTCGGAGGTCATCCATCGGCTGCTCCTCGACGACGGCGTCCCGGCCGATCGGGTGACCACGGTGCACGACGGCGTGAACGTACGCGCCATTGACCACGTCCAGGCCACCGACATCCACGCGGAGTTCTGGTTGCCGCACGGCGCGCCGGTCGTCGGCAATGCGGCGACGCTCGTCAGGCACAAGGGCCATCGGTACCTGGTCGCCGCCGCCGCGCTCGTCGTGCCGAAGGTGCCCGACGCGCGCTTTCTCATCATCGGCGACGGCGACCAGCGGCCGGCGCTCGACAAGCAGATTGCCGACCTCGGCCTCGAGCGCCATGTCGTCCTCGCCGGCCATCGTGCCGACGCGCTCGCACTCGTCAAGGCGCTCGACATCTTCGTCAGCAGTTCCATCACCGAAAGCCTGGGCTCGGCCGTGCTCGAGGCCATGGCGTGCCGCCGGCCGGTCGTCGGCACGCGCGCCGGGGGCATCAAGGATGCGATTGTGGACGGCGAGACGGGCCTGCTCGTGCCGCCGCAGGATGAACAGGCGCTGGCCTCGGCCATCGTCAGCCTGCTCGGCGACGCCGGCCTTCGCGCGAGGCTCGCCGAGGCCGGCCGCCAGCGTGTCGAGACGACGTTCAGTGTGGAGCGCCAGGTGGCGCGGACGCTCGAGGTCTACCGCCGCTTGCGCGGCCGGCAGTGAGGCTGGAGCGGACAGTCGACGACGAGGCGCCCGGCACCGAAGCCACAGCCGCCCATCATGCTGAGATGACAGAGCGCGAAGTCGTAGCGCACCGGGTCATCCGGATCGATGTGTCGCAGTGCCGCGGTGATGTCAGTCGCCATGCGCCAGCCCGGCGTGGTGCGGCGCGTCAGGCCGAGGCACCGCCCGACGCGAATCGTGTGCGTGTCGAGGGGCACGACCAGTTGCCGCCGGGGCACGCGCGTCCAGCCGCCGGGATCAACCTTGTCCTGCCGAGTCATCCAGCGCAGGAACAGGTTCAGCCGTTTGCAGGCCGCGCCGGTGGAGGGCCGGCTGAAGAAGTAGTGTGCGCCCGGCTGCGAGGTCGCGCGGCCGTAGGCCGGCGTGACGTTCACCTGCCTGGCGCGCGTCGAGAAGGCCTCGATCGCGGCGCCCGTGTCGGGCGCCTCACCCGTCAGGCCGTCGGCAAAGGCCTGCTCGACCGATCCGCGGTCGTCGATGAGCGTCCGCAGGATCAGGATGACGGCCGACAGGTCGTCGCCGCGCGTCCACCGGTGCACGAACCCATCGAACAGGCGCCGCGACCGCCGCGGCTCGAATGCACGCACGAAGGCCGCAGGCGACCGGCCAAGGAGCAGGCAGGCGGCCTCGACCGACGCCATCACTGACGCCACGCGCCCGAAGGCCAGGCCGGCAGCGAGGAACGCGACCACTTCCCGGTCTTCCAGCCGGTCGTAGCGCCTGACGATGGCGATCGGGTCGACCGCCGAATCGGGAACATTGAAGGCCGCGTAGAGCCGGTCGAGCGCGACCTTCATCAACGCGTGCTCAGAAGCTGGTGATGGGGACGCGCGCCTGGCAGAGCGGACACCCGTCGCTCGGGTGGTTCTCCGGCGCGGGATACTCGGCGAGCGCGAAGTTCGGGACGCCGAGGTCGACCATCGCCTCGAGCCGATCGCAGAGCTGGGCCGTGGCGATGACCGAACCGCCGGCTGCCTCGAGGATGCCGCGCGCCCGCTCGAACGTCTTGCCCGTGTTGCGCACGTCGTCGACGAGCAGCACCCGCCGGCCGGCGACCACCTGCTGGTAGAACGGGCGCAGGATCAGCGCACCGGACTCGTCGGGCGACAGCGGCGCGAAGCTGGTCGGCGGGTGCGTGAGGCTGCGGCGTCCGTCGAGCAGGCCCGCCATCGTGTGCGCCAGCAGCGCGCCCCCCATCACCGGGCCGGCGACGACCTCGGTGCCGGCGACGACCGTCTCGGGCAGGACCTCGATGAGATCCTGCGCGAACCGCCAGATGAGCGACGGCTGGCGGAAGATGCGGTGCGGATTGAGGTACACCGACCCGTGAAAGCCGTTGCCGTAGTCGAAGTGCCCGTCGAGCATGAGCACTCCGTGTTCCCGCATGTTCTCGAGCGCCCTGCGGCGCAGTTCCTCACGACGCGACATCAGTTGTGGTCCTGCACCTTCAACCCGAAATCGGGCATCACCGGGTTCACGTACGCGACACGCCCCGCGACGATCGTCGCCGCCACAGCGCCCCGGAACGTCCAGCCGTCGAACGGCGTGTTCTTCGACTTCGACACGAGCCGGGCGGCGTCGATCGTAACCGTCGTGTCGGGCGCGAGAATCGTGATGTCGGCCGGGCCGCCCTCGGCAAGCGTGCCGCCCGGCACGCCCAGAATCCGCGCGGGATTGGCCGAGAGCAACTCGACGAACCGTCCCCAGGAAATGACGCCGGCATGGATGAGCCGGTCGAGACAGATCGGCACGGCCGTTTCGAGACCGACGATGCCGAAGGGTGCGCAATCGAACTCGCGGGTCTTCTCGTCGGCATGATGCGGCGCGTGATCGGTGGCAATGACGTCGACCGATCCGTCCCGAATGCCCTCGAGCATCGCGTCACGATCGGCGGCCTCGCGGAGCGGCGGGTTCATCTTGGTGTTGGTGTCGTAGCCGCCCCGGGCTTCGAGCTCGCGGTCGGTCAACGTGAAGTGGTGCGGCGCCACTTCGCAGGTCACGGCCACGCCGCGCGCCTTGCCGGCGCGCACGGCCGCCAGCGACTGCCGGGCGCTCATGTGCGCGATGTGCACGCGGCCGCCGACCAGTTCGGCCACCGAGATGTCGCGTTCGACCATAATCGACTCGGCCGCGCCGGGAATGCCCGCGAGCCCGAGGAGACTGGCGACGGCGCCCTCGTGCGCCACGCCATTGCCCTTGAGCGACGGGTCTTCGCAGTGGTCGATGATGGGCATGTTGAACATCGACGCGTACTCGAGCGCCCGGCGCATCAGGAGCGCCGTGGCCACCGGCAGCCCGTCGTCGGACAGCGCCACACAGCCGGCCGCCCGCAGCTCGCCGACTTCGGTGAGCTGCTCGCCCCTCGACCCGATCGAGACGGCGCCAATCGGATAGACGCGTGCCCGCCCCTCGGCGCGCGCGCGGGCCACGATCAGCTCGGTGACCGACGCCGAGTCGTTGACCGGTTGCGTGTTCGGCATGCAGGCGACGGCCGTGAAGCCGCCCGCGACGGCCGCCGCCGTGCCGGTGGCAATCGTCTCCTTGTGTTCCTGGCCCGGCTCACGCAGGTGCACGTGCATGTCGATGAGCCCCGGCGTCACGACCAATGACGCCGGCAGCTCGACCACGTCGGCGCCATCGGCGTCGAGTGGACGGCCGATGCCGACGATGCGGCCGCCATCGACCAGAATGTCGAAAGCGCCATCCCTCCCGGCAACGGGATCGACAAGACGAGCGGCTCGAATCAACAGCGACATGGACACCTCGGGGCTCGTCGGTGCGACGGTCTACCCGTCACCTTCTCCCCCCGCGAGCAGATACAGCACCGCCATGCGTACAGCCACCCCGTTGGCCACCTGTTCGAGAATGACCGAGCCGGGACCGTCGGCCACGGCCGAGTCGATCTCGACGCCGCGGTTCATCGGGCCGGGGTGCATGATGATGGCGTCCGGTGCGGCCCGGCGGAGCCTGGCCGGCGTCAGACCGAAGTGGGTGAAGTATTCGCGGAGCGACGGCAGGAAGAGCCCGTGCATCCGTTCGAACTGCAGGCGCAGCATCATCACGACATCGGCGCCGTCGAGCGCCTCGTCGAGTGACGTCGTCACGCGCACGCCCGGGCCGGACAGGCCCAGCGGCACGAGCGTGGCCGGCCCGCAGGCCCGCA
Organism: Vicinamibacterales bacterium; assembly: GCA_035512795.1. Classification (GTDB taxonomy): domain Bacteria; phylum Acidobacteriota; class Vicinamibacteria; order Vicinamibacterales; family SCN-69-37; genus DATKDF01. Next base: position 893 of record DATKDF010000253.1, on the reverse strand, counting down.
CGTCGGCGCCCATGCGCGTCAGCAGGAGCAGGTTCGATCGGAGCACACGGCTGTGCAGAAGGTCGCCGACAATCGCCACGCGGAGACCCGACAACCGCTGCTTGTGCTCGACGATGGTCATCGCGTCGAGCAGCGCCTGGGTGGGATGCTCGTGCGTCCCGTCGCCCGCGTTGATGATGCTCGCGTGCGTGATGCGCGCCAGCTGGTGCGGCGCGCCCGATGCCGCATGGCGGATGACGATCATGTCGGGCGACATCGCCTCGAGGGTCCGCGCCGTGTCGGCGAGCGACTCGCCCTTGGCCGCGCTCGACCCGACCGTCGTCATGCCGAGCGTGTCGGCGCTCAGGCGCTTCTCGGCCAGCTCGAACGACATCCGCGTCCGGGTGCTTGACTCGAAGAACAGGTTCATGATCGTGCGGCCCCGCAGCGTCGGCACCTTCTTGATCGGGCGCGTGCCGACTTCCTTCATGGCCAGCGACGTGTCGAGGATGAGCTGGATCTCGTCCGGCTCGAGGCCGGCGATGCCGAGCAGATGTCGCGTGCGGAGTGCCGTGGCGGCCGTCAACCCTCCACCTCCACCTCGTCGCGGCCGTCAATCTCGGTGAGCCGGACCTGGACGCTCTGCTGCCGCGAGGTCGGGATGTTCCGGCCGACGTAGTCGGCCCGGATCGGCAGTTCGCGGTGCCCCCGGTCGACCAGCACGACGAGCTGGATGGCCCGCGGCCGCCCGTAGTCGACGAGCGCATCGAGGGCGGCCCGAATCGACCGGCCCGTGAAGAGCACGTCGTCGACGAGGAGCACGACCCGGTCGTCGAGCGAGAAGGGCATCTCGGTTCGGCGCATCACCGGCTGCTGGGTTGCCGGCTGGCGCATCAGGTCGTCGCGATAGAGCG
>DATKDF010000252.1:0-5124 GCA_035512795.1 Vicinamibacterales bacterium | reverse complement strand
ATGATCGTGCTCACCTCGGCGTCCGGTCCCAGGCGCATGCCCGCGGCTCGCAGCCACGATCGCCAGGCGAGTGAGCCCGACAACCAGGGGCCGGCGTCGTTGACGAGGAGCGTCTTTGCCCACACGCGGGCGTAGTCGAGCGTCAACCGATCGATGACGCCACCCCGGACAGGGCCCAGGAGCCGGATCACCCACGCCTCGAGGGCGAGCGTGACCGGCAGCGGGACGATCGTGAGCATGGCCAGGGCGCCGGCCGAGGTGGCCGACCAGGTCGGCGCCGACAGCCACGCGAGCACTGTGGTTGCGTCGGCGCCGGTCATCCAGACCGTGGCCAGGGCAAGACCAAGCCACGGTCCGACCGCCAGCCCGGTGACGGCCAGCCGGACACCCATCAGCAGCACTCCGTGCGTCGTGGCCGACAGCGTCCGGGCCTGGCTCGTCAGGGCCGGCCGTGCGGCCGAATGGCCGTCGGGCTCGGCCGGGACGCCGGTCCATCGTTCGCCGGCCGGGATGCGCGACCCGCTCGCGAGCGATGACAGTGCGGTCAGCGTGGCGCCGTGCTCGACGAGGGTCCGCGGTCCGAGCCCGGCGCGAACTTCAATCGTGGCCTCGTTCTCAATCGTGATGGGACCGACGACGAGTGACCCGGCCTCGACGTCGATCAGGCGCAGGGCCGCCTCCTGATTGAGCGAGACGTCGTCGCCAATGGTCAGCAGGTCCCAGCCACCGGTCGTCAGGTCGACGCCGCGGTGCAGGTGAACGCGCCGGCCGATGCGGGCGCCGAGGGCCCGCAGCAGCATGACCTGAAACTCCGTGCCCTCGAGGAGGCGCCACGGCATCCGCCCGACCGCGCGCTGCACGATCCAGTTGCGGACGTAGAAGCTGCCCCAGACCGGTTCCCGGCACGGGGTGTACCGGCCGATGAGCAGGCGCTTGGTGACGAGCGCCGTCACGATCGACAGCGCGCCGTAGCAGCCGTACCCGACCGCCCCGACGAGCGGCAGCGCCAGCAGGAACGGCACGAGGCCCGCCGCCTGCAGGAGCCACGGCAGGGCGATGACAATGACGACGGCACTCGTGGCCGAACCGACGAGGAGCGTGGCCACCAGCCACGCGGCCTGTGCAACCGTGGCGCGCGCCGGGTTGACCGACGAGACCGCTCCGCTCCGAGGGCCGCCCGCCACGCCTCCATTACCAGCCGCGGCGGTCCGTGCCGCCAGGCGTTCGGACAAACGGCGGACGGTTGGCGCGGCGTACAAGTCACGGACCGTGACGGCGGCCGTCTCCTCGTGCATCCTCAGCGCCGTCACGATTTCGGCTGCCGCCAGCGAATCGGCGCCGAGAGCCTCGAACAGATGAGCGTCGACGGGCACCGGTCTGCCGCCGCCCATCACGCTCGAGACGGCGCTGGCGATCCTGGCCTCGAGCGGCGTCGACGGGGGCGCCTCGGGCATCGAATGGCTCTGGTCGACGGCATCCTGGATGAGTGCAGGCAGGCGCGGCCGATCGAGCTTGCCGCCGGCGGTCATCGGCAGCTCGGTGACGGTGACGACTCGCGCCGGCACCATGTGGCCTGGCAACTCGGCTGCGGCGGCCGCAATGACCACGCGCGCGACGGGTGGCGCCGCCCGGTCGACGGGAATCACCAGGGCCACCAGACTGTGGCCGTGCACGGTGCACGCCGCCGCTCGCACACCGGGCACTCGGCAGAGGTGCGCCTCGATGTCCTCCAGTTCCACCCGGTGGCCGCGAATCTTGACCTGCGCATCGAGCCGGCCGTGGCAGTACAACTCGCCGTCGTCGGTGCGTGTCGCCAGATCGCCGGTCCGGTAGAGGCGGCCGAAATGGGGATGGTCGACAAACTTCCGGGCCGTGACGTCGGGCGCCTGCCAGTAGCCGCGGGCCAGTCCGACGCCGCCGAGGCAGAGCTCGCCCGGCTCTCCGGGTGCCGCTTCGACCAGATCACCGCCGACCTGGTTGAGCACCCAGGCCTCGTTACCCGGGATCGGCCATCCGATCGACACGGGCCGGGACGGGGACATCTCGGCGCGCGTGGCGACCACCGCACACTCGGTCGGGCCGTAGCCGTTGACGAGGCGCCGGCCCGGCGCCCACACGGCCACGACGTCGGGCGGCATCGGTTCGCCGCCGACGTAGACCAGCCGCAACGCCGGCGGCACCTCGTGGGCATGGCGGCAACCGGTCGCGCGCAGCAGGGTGGGCGACGGACACCACACGGTGATCCGCTCGCCGACGAGCCAGTCGAGGACGTCCGGTCCGGCGCGCACGGTCTGGTCGTCCGGAACCACGAGCGTGGCGCCGGTCGCGAGCGCCAGCCAGATCTCTTCGACCGACGAGTCGTACCCGTGCGACGAACTCTGGGCCACGCGATCGCCGGGACCCAGCTGAAAGAGAGCGACGTCGGACGCCACGAGATTGGTGATGGCCCGGTGCGCCATCATCACGCCCTTCGGGCGGCCCGTCGTGCCCGACGTGTAGATGACATAGGCGAGCGTCTGCGGCGAGAGCCACGACGGGGGCGGCGCGTCTGTGCCGTGACCCGCTGCGGGCGCACCCGGGGCCAGGAGCACGCGCGCGGCGTCGATTCCGAGCGCCGCGGCCCGATGGGCACCGGCCGCGTCGGTGATGACGGCCGCCGGTTCGGCATCGGCCACCATGTCGGCGAGCCGGGCGTCGGGCAACGCCGGGTCGAGCGACACGTAGGCGGCGCCGGCGGCCAGCACCCCGAGTTGCGACGCATAGGCCTCGATCGACGTACGGGGGAAGAGCAGCGCGACGAGGGTCTCGCCCGAAACGTGCCGACGGAGATCGTGTGCGACCACGCGTGCGGCCCCTGCCAACTCAGCGTAGGTTGCGCGCCGGCGCCGGCCATCGGCCGACTGAGGGATGTCGATCGCGAGCGCGTCAGGCGTGCGCAGGGCCTGCGAAAAGAAAAACTGGTGCAGCAGTGAAGGATTGGTCGTGACGACGTGTCCGGAGTCGGCGGTCACTCGCGGTCGTATGATACCCCGCCCTCGTACGAATCTGGACATCATACCGTTCGACAGGAGGTGTCGACTGGCGATGAGCGGTGAATGAGCGCGTCAGGTGATTGCCTTGTGAGGTGCATCGCTGCCATCAAGAGGGCACTATGCGCACCCTGCTCATCTCTGGCGTCGCGCTTTCGATCGCCGGCCTCGTCGCCGTCGGTTCTTCCGAACAGGAGCAGCCACCAGCGGACTGGCCGCAATGGGGTGGGCCGACGCGCGACTTTCAGGCGCCCACCGCCCGCGTGACGGTCGAGTGGCCCGCTGACGGCCCCCGGCGCGTGTGGACTCGGTCGCTCGGCGAGGGCTACTCGGCTATCGCGGTCGTCGGCGACACGCTCTACACCATGGTTCGCGAGGGGGACCACGAGGTCGTCGTGGCCCTTGACGAGGCGACCGGGGCCACCCGCTGGGAGCATCGGTATCCAGCACCCTGGTTCGACGGCATGAACAGCGAGCAGGGACCGGGGCCCCATGCGACGGCTCTCGTGCACCGTGGCCGGGTGTATGCCGCCGGCGCCACGGGTATTCTCCACGCCCTCGAGGCTGTGTCGGGACGTGTGCTCTGGCGGCATCGGCTGATCGAAGACCTGGGTGGTTCAGTCGTCGGCCGCGGCTACTCGTCGAGCCCGCTGGCGCATGGGGACCGCGTTGTCGTGCAGGTCGGCGGCGACGGCCAGGCCGTCATGGCCTTCGATGCTGCTGACGGGCGTTCGATCTGGCAGGGAGGCTCGTTCGAGAACGGCAACTCTTCACCCATCCTGGTCCGCGTCGATGGGGAGGACCAGGTGGTCGCCCTCGGCTCGGGCGAAGTGATCGGCCTCGACGCCGGCACCGGTGATACGCGCTGGAGGCACCCGCACCCGCACCGCTTCGGCGACAACATCCCGACACCGGTCTGGGGCGACGGGCTGCTGTTTGTCACCTCCTACGCCGACGGTGGCAGCCGCGTGCTGGCGCTCAGCCGGCCGGACGGCCGCGTCCAGGTGGACGAGCGCTGGCATCACACACGACTGCGGGTCTACTACACCAACGTCCTGCGGGTTGGCGACGTCGTCTACGGCTCGAGCGGCGACCTGGGGCCGACCGTGTTCACGGCCGCGAACGTGCACACCGGCGAGGTGCTCTGGCAGAGCCGCGAGGTCGGTCGCTCGAGCGGTGTGGCCGTGCGGGGTCGGCTGCTCCTCCGCGATGACGAGGGGCGGCTGCTCGTGGTGGATCCGACCGGCACCGGGCCGACCGTGCTCGCCTCGGCCCGGGTCCTCGAGCCAGGGCCACCAACGCCGCCGACCGTACGCGGGTCGCGTGTCTATCTTCGCGACCGCCGGACGCTGACGGTCCTGGATCTGCGAGACGAGCCACGTCGGCCATAATGGCGGAGACACGATGTCCGGCCCCGTCTGTCGGTTCCGATTCGGTCGTTTCGAACTCGTGGCGCACACGGGCGAGCTGTTCGCCGACGGCCGCCGTGTGCCGCTCGCCCATCAGTCGTTCGTGCTGCTCCGGCTGCTGCTCGAGCGGAGCGGTGACGTCGTTTCACGCGATGACGCCCGGCATGCGCTCTGGCCGGACGGAACGCACGTCGACTACGACCACGGCCTGAACAACGCCGCGGCCCGGCTTCGCCGTGCGCTCGGCGACACGCCGGCGGCTCCGCGGATCTTCGAGACACTGCCCCGGGTCGGCTACCGGCTGCTCGTGCCGGTCGTCGCGATCGAAGTCGGGACGGTGCCGTCCGTGCCTGGGCCCGGCCAGCCGGCCGGGCGATGGTCGATCGGCGGATGGCGCGCGGCGGTCGTCGCGGCCGGCGTGTTTGCCGCCGGTGCCGGGAGCGGCGTGCTCTGGTCCCTGCGGCCGGTTGCCGCGGTGCCGTCGCCGGCATCGGTCACAGCCGAGGCCCGCGACCAGGCCGAGCGGTCTCTGGCGTACACGCGATTGGTGCTTGCGGGCGACCTGGCGGCCGACGTGGCCTACGAGCCGGCCGGCGATGCGGCCACGCGCGCACTCGCGCTCGATCCGACACTCGCCCACGCGCAGGTGTCGGCCGGATACGTCGCCATGTGGGGCCGGTGGGACT
>DATKDF010000251.1:0-26294 GCA_035512795.1 Vicinamibacterales bacterium | reverse complement strand
GACGACCGCCACGGTGCCGAGGGCAAGCACGACCAGGGTGAGCGCGCGCGTCGATCGGACTCGGGGCATCTGGACTCTCCGGATGCCGCATGATGGCCGGGTACGGCGGTTGGAATCAACAGCGGCCTCTCCTCTCCTTCTCCGCGTCATCGTCGGCGGTCGGCTCATCCATATCGCGAACGCGATCACATAGAATCCACTCAATCACCGGACGCGACCGCATGCGACGACGAGACTTTCTCCGACGTGGTGCCCGCGCCGCTGCCGGGCTGACCCTGGCGACGCGCGCGACCGCGGCTCGTTCGACGCCGCGCGATCAGTCGGCGCCCGGCATTCCCGAGATCGAGCGACTCATCCAGAAGCTGATGGCCGATGCCGGCGTGCCCGGCGCGTCCATCGCCGTCGTCCGCGACGGGCGGCTGGCGTGGCGCCGCGCGTTTGGCGTCCGCGACGCCGTGTCGCGCGTGCCAGTCGACGACGACACGATCTTCGCGGTGGCCTCGGTCAGCAAGACCGTGTTCGCCTACGCGGCGATGAATCTCTGCGACAAGGGCGTGCTGGGCCTCGACACTCCCCTGGTTCATTACGCGCGGGCGCGGTTCCTCGACGGCGACCCGCGCCTCGACCGCATCACGACCCGCCACGCCCTGTCGCACACGAGTGGCCTCCAGAACTGGCGGTCGGGCGACGCTCCGCTGCGTATCCACTTCGAGCCCGGTGACAAGCACCTCTACTCGGGCGAGGGGTACTTCTATCTGCAGTCGGTCATCACAGACCTCCGGGGCCGTCGCGATCCGACGACCTGCGAACGGTTCGAGGCCGACGTCGAGGTCTGCGGCACCGACGTCGATACGTACCTCAGGACGAACCTGCTCGAGCCGTTCGGGATGCGCAACAGCGGGTATCTCTGGACCGACGATGGCCGCCGGCGTGCGGCCCGGGCGCACGCGCCCGACGGCACGCCGCTCGAGGCCGGGGGCGCGTCCACCGCCGCACTGGCCCGGTACGCGGCGGCCGGCGGCCTGCATACGACCGCAACCGACTACGCGAAATTCCTGATCGAAGTCATCGACCCCGGGCCCGCCGATGCGTTCCGTCTGTCGAAGTCGAGTCGCGACGAGATGATCCGGCCACACGTGAAGGTCGACGGGTCCTCGTCATGGGCGCTCGGCTGGCAGGTGCGGCACACGCCCACGGGCGATCTGATTCAGCACCAGGGCGGTCAGGGCGGCGTCCAGGCGTTCACCGCCGCGTCACCAGCTCGACGTTCGGGCTACGTGATCCTCACCAACAGCGCCAACGGCATGCAGGTCTTTTACGCACCGGCGTTCGTCGATGCCATGGATCGGTACTTGTTCAGCAGACCGGAAGGATGACCGTTGACACCGATCAGGCCGGCGCAGGTCTCGGCCCGGCCGTGTTCGCCATCGGTGGCGCAGGCGCCTGTTCAACGAGCCGCGACGCTTCATCCACCTGCGCCTGCGTGCCGATGACTGCGATGTGATCGCCGGCCTGCAGCGTCGTCGTCGGGTCCGGGTTGTGGATGACGGCGTCGCCGCGCGCGATCGCGACGACCGACAGGCCCGTACGCGCACGCAGGCCGGACGCGGCGAGGCTGCGGTTGGCGAACGGGCTGTCGTCGGCCACGCGCAGCCACCCGATGTCGAGGTCCTTCGCAGAGGCCAGCAGCTCATCGAGGACGCGGGCCCGTTCGGGACTGAGCGGAGTGGCTTCATCGAGACCATCCCGCCGAAGGAGGTCCACGTACTTCTGGACCTCGCGCAGGGGCATCTCCAGATCGATCAGGGTCCTGCGCACGATCTCGATGCCGCCCTCGAGCTCGGGGCGAACGACGTCGACGACGCCAGCCGCTTTCAGCCGGCGCCCGCCTTCCCAGGTGGAGGCGCGCGAGACGACGCGGATTCCCGGCGAGAACGCTCGTGCGGAGGCCACCACGGCCAGCGCCGCCCCATCGTCCGGCACGGTGATGACGAGCGCCCGGGCGTGGGGCAGCTCGGCGTGGCTCAGGATCTCGGAATTGCCCGCGTCGCCGTAGAGCGTCGGCACACCGAGCTCCTGCAGCTTGTCGATGCGTGCCGGGTCGGCTTCGACGACCAGCCGCGTGATGCCCAGCCGGCCAAGCGCCTCGACGATGTGCCGCCCGACACGGCCACACCCGACGATGACGACGTGATCGCGGAGCGTGTCAATGGGGACCGGCACTGGCGCCGTGACCCCGCCACGATCGAGCGCCGCCCAGAGCTTCGGCCAGTGGCGTAGCCGCTTGTCCACGGGATCGACCAGGCGCATCACGAACGGGTTGATCGTGATCGAGGCGATGGCACCGGCCAGGATGAGCGAGTACTGCTGCAGATTGATGAGGCCGAGCGCGAGACCCGCCTGGCCCAGGATGAACGAGAACTCGCCCACCTGGCCGAGGCACGCCGCCAGCACAATGACCGTCCTGGCCTGGCAGGGCACGATGAAACCGATCATCGTCGTGATGAAGGCCTTGCCGACGACGACCAGGGCGGTGACGATGAGAACCTGGTCCCAGTGCTCGAGGATGTAGCCCGGGTTGACGAGCATGCCGACTGACACGAAGAAGATGACCGCAAACGCTTCGCGGAAGGGCAGCAGGTCCGCGCCGATCTGATGGCTGAACTCGGATTCGCTGACGACCACGCCGGCCACAAACGCGCCCAGCGCGAGTGACACGTCGAAGAAGGCGGCCGAGGCCAGCGCCGTGCCGGTGGCGACCGTCAGGGCCACGAGCACGAAGAGCTCGCGCGATCGCGTGTTGACCACGAGGCCAAGCAGCCACGGCACGACGCGGTTGCCCACGAGGACCATCAACGCCACAAACAGCACGCCCTTGCCGAGCGCCAGGGCGGCGGTCGCCGTCACCGACGCGCCGGACCCGCCGGCGAGGGCCGGCAGCAGCACGAGGATCAGGACCGTGAGGATGTCCTCGAAGACGAGCCAGCCGAGCGCCACCTTGCCGTGTGGAGTGTCGAGCCAGCCGTAATCCATCAGCGTGCGCATCATCACGACGGTGCTGGCCACGGCCGTCGCCATGCCGAAGACGAGCGCACCGCCCGGCGAGAAGCCGAACGAGCTGGCCGCCAGGTAGCCGAGCCCGGTGCTCGCCGCCGCCTGCAGGAGTGCACCCGGAATGGCCACCCACCGGACCTTCCAGAGGTCCTTAAACGAGAAGTGGAGCCCGACGCCGAACATCAGCAGGATGACGCCGAACTCGGCCATCTGCTGGATGGCGACCAGATCCTCGTCGCTGCTGCCGGCCATCGGACCGAGCGCCACCCCGGCCAGCAGGTAGCCGACGATGGTCGGCAGGCCGAGACGCCGGGCCACGAGGCCCCCGACGAGGGCATAGGCGAGCGCACCCGTGAGGGCGACCAGCAGTGGCAGTTCGTGCATGAACTCCTGTCCTCCAGACGACGTATGCTGGATTCAGCGCTCGCTATTCTCCCTGATCTGGCCATGCCGTACTTCCGAGTCGTGCTCGTCGCCCTCACCGGCCTGCTCGTCGCCCTCTCCGGTACGGCACCTCGGGCCGCCCAGAGCGACCTCGACCAGTTCATGCGTACGGTGCTCGCCAGGCGTGACGAGAACTGGAAGAAACTGCAGCAGTACATCCTCGACGAACGCGAGGTCGTCGAGGTCCGCGGGCCGGGCCGGGTGCCGATCTGGGGCGAGGCGCGCGATTACAGCTGGTTCATCCGTGAGGGCTTCTTCGTCCGGAGCCCGGTCAAGGCCAACGGCGTCAACGTGTCCGAGCAGGAGCGGCGGCGCTACGAGGACGAGTTCCTGACGCGTGCCAGGGCCCGCGATATCCGGGAACGCGAGCGCGCCGAGGGACGCGTGTCGGATGACCCCGTGCGTGTGCCCGACGGGCCGCTGCCGGGCACGGCCGAGGACGTGCTGTCGCAGGTCCGCCGGCCGCAGTTCATGGACGCAGCCTACTTCCTGAAGTTCACCTTTGAAGAAGGGAAGTACGCCTTCGTCGGTCGCGAGTCGTTCGAGGGCCGCGACGTTCTCCGCATCGAGTACTATCCGTCGCGGCTCTTCGACCACGAACAGGAATCCGAAGCGAGGCGCCGCGAACGGAACGAGCGCAACCGGTCCGAAGATCGCGAGGCGGCCTTCGAGCGCATGTTCAACAAGGTGTCGCTCGTCACGCTCTGGATCGAGCCGGCCTCGCACCAGATCGTCAAGTACACCTTCGACAACGTGCACCTCGACTTCCTGCCAGCCGCCTGGCTCGTGCGCATCACGGACCTGAACGCGGTGATGACGATGAGCCAGCCGTTTTCCGAGGTGTGGCTGCCGCGCGACATCGAGTTCCGCGCCGGCATGATGTTCGCCGTTGGCCCGATCGACATCCGTTACCGGCTCGATTACCGCGACTACCGGGAGGCGCTCACGAGCGGCCGGATCAAGCGCGATCCGGGACGGCCATGATTGGGCCACGTTCCCTCGTCCCGGTCCTCGTGGCCGCCAGCCTCGCCCTGATGGCGCGTCCCGTGCCGGCCGCCGCTCAGGCGGCGCCAGAGGTCGTCGCCGAGATCCGGGTCCACGGCAACCACGTTACAACCGACCAGGAGATGCTCGCCCTGGCCGGTGTGACGGTTGGCGAGCGCTTCGAGGGGCGGATGCTCGACGAGGTGGCCGAACGGCTCCGGCGGAGCGGCCGCTTCCTCGACGTCACGGTGCAGAAACGGTTTGCCTCGATCGTCGATCCGACGCGCATCAGCCTCGTCATCCTCGTCAACGAGGGGCCCGTGCGCCTGATCCTTCCCGGGCCGGACGACCCCGACGGAGTGCCGCGCGTCGTCCGGCGGCGCCTCTCCGGCAACCTGATGTGGCTGCCGATGTTCGGGTTCGAAGATGGCTACGGCGTCACCTATGGCGTGCGGATCGCGCATGTTGGCTCGGCCGGGGAGAAGAGCCGCATTTCGTTGCCCCTCACGTGGGGCGGCCAGCGCCGGGCCGGCGTCGACTTCAGCCGTGGGTTCGATCGCGGTCCCTTCTCGGCCGTGGAAGTCGGCGCGGCGATTCAACAGGTGGAGAACCCGGCCTTCGAGACCGACGACACGCGGCGGCGCCTCTGGGGCCGGGCAGAGCGTGCCGCCGGCCCGATTCGCGCCGGGCTGACAGCCGGGTGGCAGCGCGTCGATTTCGGCGGATTCGACGACGACCTGGGGAGCGTGGGCGCCGACGTGGCGTTCGATACGCGGCTGAATCCGGTGCTGCCGCGAAACGCCGTGTTCGTCCAGGCAGCATGGGAGCGGTTTGATGTCTCCGAGGGGCCCGTCCTGCACCAGACGCGCGTCGATGCGCGCGGCTACCTCGGGATCTTCGGGCAGAACGTGCTCGTCGTGCGCGCGCTGCATGAGAAGTTCAACGGCCCGGCGCCGCCGTACCTGCAGCCGCTCCTCGGGGGGTGGTCGAGCCTGCGCGGTTTCGAGGCGGGCGCGTTTGTCGGTGATACCCGGGCGCTCGCGAGCGGCGAGGTGCTGGTGCCGATCGGGTCGCCGCTCAGCGCCGGTCAGGTCGGCGTCAGCGCGTTCATCGATACCGGTACGGCCTTCCAGCATGGCAGCCGGATGCGCGCCGAACGTTGGCATCCGGCGTACGGCGGCAGTGTCTGGGTCACGTTCACGGCGTTCCGAATGAGCCTGGCCGTGGCACACGGGCGCCGTGCAGATACACGTATCCACCTTGGCGGCGGATTCGCCTTCTGAAACGCCTGCATCCGGGTTTAAACTCCTGACGGCTCCCCCGGGTCAAAGAAGGTATGTCAGTACGGCGCGGCGTGTCCGCCAAGGTTCTCGACTGCGGCTGCCTGACGGGTGTGTACGAGACCTACTCGGGAAAAGTCATTCAGGTCGTCGACGCGGTGGGCGGCGGCTGCACCCGTCACAAGAAGGGCGACGAGGTGCCGCGCGAAGACGCCCGTCAGGGCAACACCAGCGACTGACGTCACTTGCCCAGCCGTTCCTGCAGCCTCTCGCGGTAGCCGCGGCTGAGTGTCAGGCGGCTGCCGTTCTGCAGCAGGACGACGTACTCGCCGTTGAACCAGGGCTGCAATTCGCGGATCCGTTCGATGTTGACGATGTGCGAGCGATGGATCCGGACGAAGAGTTCGGGGTTCAGCCGCGCTTCGATCGAATTCATGGTTTCGCGCAGCATGTGGGTGTCGGTGCCGACGTGCAGGCGCACGTAGTTGCCGGCCGCTTCCACCCAGTCGATTTCGTCGGCGCGCAGGAAGAACAGCCGGCCAGCCGACTTGACGACGAGCCGGTTGGACGTCGGGGTGCGGCCGGGCTTCAGGTCGCGAACGAGCGCGATGAGCCGCCGGCCGAGGTCGCCGGTTTCGGCGGTCTCGACCTGCTGGCGCACCCGCCGTAACGTCGAGTGGAAGCGGTCGCTGTCGAACGGCTTCAGCAGGTAGTCGAGCGCCTGGACGTCGAAGGCGCGCAGCGCGTACTGGTCGTACGCCGTGACGAACACGACGGCCGGCATGGCTTCGGGGCCAACCGTGTCGATGACCTCGAAGCCATCGAGCTTGGGCATGTGGACGTCGAGGAACACCAGGTCCGGACTGTGCGTCTGGATGGCCTCGACGGCCTCGAGGCCGTTGCTGGCTTCGCCCACGACCTCGAAGTCGGCCTCAGCCGCGACAAGCGAGCACATCCGCTCGCGGGCCAGAGGTTCATCGTCAATGACGAGGGTGCGTATGCGCCGGGCGGACATGACCACTCAGACGCTGTTCAGGCCACGAAGGCCGGTGTCGTCCGGGCTGGCTCCGGCCGGAACGGAATGGCGACGAGCACCGTGAAGCCCTGCGGTGACGGCTTGAATTCGAAACGGTAACGCGCGGCGAACTGATGCGTCAGCCGTGCCCGCGTGTTGGCCAGGCCGATGCCCTTCGACAGCAGCGGCAGGTCGGTGCCCGACGGGCCCGGACCGCTGTCGGTGACCGTCAGGACGAGCTTGCCGGCGTGGCGGACGGCGCCGATCGTCACGTGTCCGGGACCGGCCAGTGGGGCGATGCCGTGCTTGATGGCGTTCTCGACGAGCGGCTGCAGCAGGAGTGCCGGCACGGCGGCATCGAGCGTCTCGGACCGAACGTCCCATGCCACGGTGAGACGGTCGCCGAGCCTGACCTGTTCAATCTCGAGGTACTTCTGGATGAACTCGAGTTCCTCGTTCAGCCGGATCTCGGGGCGGGCGACCGAATCGAGCGTGATGCGCAGCAGGTCACTGAGCCTGGCCAGGACGCGGTCGGCCGCCTTCACATCGCGGTGCATCAGGGCCGAGATGGCGTGCAGGGTGTTGAAGAGAAAGTGCGGGTGGAGCTGGTGCTGCAGCATCCGGAGCTGCGCCTCGACGAGCCGGGTCTCGAGATGGGCTTCGCGGACCGACGTGGCACACGCCTCGGTGTAGTAGAAGGCCGCGTGCGCGATGCCGACGACGGCGGCGCCGGCAATCAGCTCCCAGTCGATGAGGCGCGTGAGCTGGTAGGGGAACAGGTCCGACCAGGCGGCCGCCCAGTCGAACGAGGTGGCCAGCTCCGGCCGGCTGAGCGAGGCCAGCCGCCAGCTGCTCCAGATCTCGGTGGTGGTCTGCAGGGCCACATGGGCAATGGCCGCGGCGACGATGGCGGCGACGTGGACGGGGACGGCCAGCCGGGGCCGACGGTCGATGCGCAGCCGCCGCGCCAGATCGATGAGGGGCAGCGCGAGCACGACCCAGCCGAACCAGAACGACGCGTTCAGGAGAACGAGCCGCCAGGTGATCGGCTCGCGGCCGGCGGCGCGGACGACCTGGTGCGCCAGGATGGTCGAGAAGGCCGAGGCCGCCACCGCACCGGCGATGACGAAGAGGGCGATGCGCCACCGCAAGGCCATGTCGTCACTATCGGTCTGCCGGTGCGTCCTGTCAATCCGGACGGGACGAGGATGGGGACGACCGGCCGGATTGTCACTCGACTGACGGAAAATATCTGTATGATGTTCCGCTGTGAGCGCAACCAGTCGCGCAACGCGCGCGTGGCGGCCTGGTGAACCGTGGACGGTCGGCGACGCCTCAGAGCTCTATGAAGTCGACCGCTGGGGCAAGGGCTTCTTCTCGGTGGGGCCGACCGGCCACGTGCTGGTGCACGCCACCCGGAAGGCCGAGTCGTCGATCGACCTCAAGGAACTGATCGACCATCTGCAGTTGCGCGGCCTCGGCCTGCCGATCCTGATCCGGTTCAAGGACGTCCTGCGGCAGCGGATCGCGGACATCCACAGCGCCTTCCAGTCGGCGATGACGCAGAACCAGTACGAGGGCAGGTACGTCTGCGTCTATCCGATCAAGGTCAACCAGCAGCGTCAGGTCGTCGAGGAGGTGCTGGAGTTTGGCCGGCCCTACTCGTTCGGCCTCGAAGCCGGGTCGAAGCCCGAGCTCCTTGCCGTCGTGGCCATGGCCGGCAACGACACGCCCATCATCTGTAACGGGTTCAAGGACGCCGAGTTCATCGAGATGGCCATGCTCGCCCACAAGATGGGCCGGCAGATCATCCCGGTGGTCGAGAAATACACCGAACTCGGCCTGATTCTCGAGTACGCGGCCAAAGTGGGCGTGCGGCCGCAGATCGGCATGCGCGTCAAGCTGGCCTCGCGCGGGGGCGGTCGCTGGCAGTCGTCGGGCGGCTACCGGTCGAAGTTCGGGCTGACGGTCGCCGAGGTCCGGCAGGGCCTCGTCGAGCTCCGCGAGGCCGGGATGGCCGACTGCTTCAAGCTCCTGCACTTTCACCTCGGCAGCCAGATCCCGAACATCCGCATCGTCAAGGCTGCCCTGAACGAAGCGGCACGGATTTACGCTGAACTGGTCAAGGAAGGCGCCGGCCTGGAGTACCTCGACGTGGGCGGGGGTCTCGGGGTCGACTACGACGGCTCGCAGACCAACTTCGAGTCGAGCGTCAACTACACGCTCGAGGAATACGCCAACGACGTCGTCTACCACATCCAGACGGTGTGTGACGACGCCGGCGTGAAGCACCCGATAATCGTGTCGGAGAGCGGCCGCGCCATCGTCGCCTACCACAGCGTGCTGGTGTTCAACGTACTCGGTGTCGCCGGGTTCAGCGAGACGCCGCTCGCGACCAACGGCTACAGCGACGAGATGGAGCAGCCGCTCGTCGACCTCCAGGAGACCTACCAGCACCTGACGTCGCGTAACGCCCTCGAAAGCTTCCACGACGCACAGCAGGCGCTCGACATGGCGCTGAACCTGTTCAACGCCGGCTACCTGCCGCTCGGGCAGCGGTGCCTGGCCGAAACGCTCTACTGGGCCATCTGTGCCAAGCTCCGCAAGCTCGTCCAGGGCATGGACGAAGTGCCCGAAGACCTGCAGGGCCTCGACGACACGCTGGCCGACACCTACTTCTGCAACTTCTCGCTGTTCCAGTCCATTCCGGACTCGTGGGCCATCAAGCAGCTCTTTCCCGTGATGCCGATCCACCGGCTGAACGAGCCGCCGACCCACCAGGGCGTGCTCGGCGACATCACCTGCGACTCGGACGGCAAGCTCGACCAGTTCATCGACCGCCGCGACGTGAAGCGGACGCTGGCCCTGCACACGTTCACCGGCGAGCCGTACTACCTCGGCGTGTTTCTCGTCGGCGCCTACCAGGAGATCCTGGGCGACCTGCACAACCTGTTCGGCGATACGCACGCCGTGCACGTCAGCCTCGATGCGGCCGGCAAGGTCGTGCTCGGCGGCGTCATCAAGGGCGACACTGTGCGCGAAGTACTCGATTACGTCGAGTTCGACTCCGAGATGCTCGTCGCGCGGCTCCGCGAATCGGTCGAGGCCGCCGTCCACGGCGGCCTGATGGACCTCGAACAGTCAGGCCGGCTCCTGCGCTTCTACGAGGATGGGTTGCAGGGCTACACCTACCTGGAAGACCCCGGGCAACGGTAACGGTGCATTCCTGAAATCTACGATCTCGAATCTACAATCTGGAATCTGATCGGTAATCTGGTCATCGTCGATCTCGAATCTGCGGTCCCGAAATGCCCCCGCTGCTGACGGCGCGGCCTTCCGGTTCCGGCGTTCCGCGTTCCACTGCCGCAGTCGTGTGCGAAACTCTGATCCCACTTAGCTGCCAGCGTCGGTTCCCATGCGGACAGTCCCTCGGAGACTCCCGTCGGAACGTTCGTATTGCACCACGGAATCTGCCTGGACCGCTTCCAGCCAGCAACTCCTGGTTGCAGAAGAGGACACGATTGAGTCTGAAGTTGCACTTCGATTCCCGCGGTCACGATGATTGCAAGGAGCGCGACGATCGGAGAGAACCTGGCAAAGAGGAAAAACGTCGTTCTCACACGTCCGCCTATCAACATGATTCTCTCCGCTCACTTGCACGGATCAACGGCGCGCACTGCGTTCACAAACAGGTCCTTGCGAGTGCCCCTTGCGAGGTCGCCCTCGAATACCCGCAAGGACTCCAAGCTCTTAACGGTCTCGTTGCTTACGGAGAACGTTCCGAGATGGTGAGCGCTGCGATACGCACCGGTCGCCCCGACGCGCTTCTCGAAGAACAGGTACGATGCGCCGGTCACCAGCGTGGGCACGTCACTGATGTACGCGGTGACCGTGTGCTCTCCGACTTGAATCGAGCCGCCCGGCCGCAAGACGGTGACTCTCGCCCCCTGGGGGGGGCCTTCGACCAGACCCGGACCCGGGACGATGTCCTCAGTGACCATAACCGTGTACTCGGTAAACAGGAACGTGCCGTCTGCGATTGGCAGGCTTCGTGAGGCTTCAACCGTACCGATGAAGACGTGATCCGCCGCGCACCGGAGCTCTGTTGCGATGTCCCTTTCAGACTTTGTTACCGAACTAGATACCAATCGATCGCGGAATCGTTTCACGTTTGTCAGCTCATCCAGCAGCCTTACGCCGGTGGAAAACTCGTCGAATAGCTGGCTGTGATGTCGTTGTGCTGGCATCATCTTCTGAAGAATGGGAGTCGTTCTGTCGACCGCTGGAGGCCGTTTCTGTGAGGCGACGGCGCCAGGCTGAAGGGCACTCCGCGTGGCCGCCCGGATTGAGAGGGGTGAGCCCGAAGTGCACAAGGCGAACACCAGTAAGGTCGAGACGATCAAGCTCAGGACGTACCGCCCTTCCGATCGAGTCATAGCGCCACCTCCTACAAGCGAAGTAGTTCAGGGCCACGGCGGCCATGTGGTTCTCGATCTTCCGGCTGAATCCGTTCGACAGCCGCGTGTAGCGCCGCTCGTTCTCGGGGTCCTGTCCGTAGAGTTGAACCAACATCGCATAGTCGATGTCCGCACCAAACGCCCCTTCGACGGCCTCCAGATTCACGCTTGTAGATCGTAGATCTCAAGATTTCAGCCGCTCTTGGCCGTACATCTGCGTGGCGTAGCCGACGATCAGCCCGACAATCGACCCCGGCACCATGATTTCCCACCAGTAGTGCGTGCCGTCCGGCTGCGGCATCGCCGCCACGAGAAACGCAAAGAACGCCCCGGTCAGCAGGCCCACGACGAGCCCCGCCTGGAGCGACTGCCGGCGCGAGGCAAACCATCCCACGAGCACGCCGACGAGCAAGCCCTTGAACGTCGAGCCAATCACGATGCCCATGATTTGTGGCGCCGTCTCCGGCGCCGAGATCAGGGCCGTCAGCCCGTCGAACGCGCCCAGGATACCGCCGAGCAGCAGACCCAGTACCGGCTTGTTCATCCCCATCCTCCGTTGCCGGACAGATTACACGGAAGGGGACGGATCCTTTCGGGTCACCGCGTCGCGAAGGCGAACAGCGTCCGCATGACGAGGTAGGCGAGCACGAGCAGGATCGCGGTTCGATAGGTTGCCAGCCAGTGCACCAGGCGGTCGAGCCAGGTTTCTCGATGGGCCATCACGGGCTGGCCGGCGCGGTAGCGGGCCAGGTCGTCTGCGAGCGCGGCCGCGTCGGGATAGCGCCGGTCCGGATCCGGGGCGAGACAGCGGAGCACGATGGCCCGGAGTCGCTTCGGCACGGCCGGCGCTACGGCCCGCAAGCGCGCCGTGGCGGCCTCGACCGGCCCGGGCGGGATCTGGCGCGTCAGCAGCCAGAAGATGAGGGCGCCGAGCGAGTACACGTCGGCAGCCGGGCCGGCCCGCGCGCTTCGGCCGTCGGCCTGTTCCGGTGACATGTACCCGGGCGTGCCGATGCGCGTGTCGGCATGGGTCGCATCGGCTGGCACGGCCTCGAGTCCGGTCGTGTCAACCGACGCGTGGTCTGGCGGCGTGTCGACGACGGGTGGCTGTCCCACCACTTTGGCGACGCCCCAATCGAGCACGAGCACCTCGCCGAATCGGCCGACCATCACGTTCGACGGTTTGAGGTCGCGATGGACGACACGGGCGGCGTGGGCAAACGCGACGGTGTCGACGATCCGTTCCACGACGGTCAGGATGGCGGCTTCCGACGTCAGGCGGGCCGCGTGCTCGGCGAGCGTCTCGCCTCGCACGAGTTTCATCACGTAGAACCGCCGGCCATCCTCGAGCGTGCCCGAGTCGTGGACGGGCACGATGCCGGGGTGTTCGAGCGTGGCGAGCACGCCCGCTTCCCGGCGCAGGCGCGCTTCGAGTCCCGAGTCGGGCCGGGCGGCGTGGGACACCTTGATGGCGACGTCGCGCCCGAAGAGCTCGTCGCGAGCCGCGTACACCGTGCCCATCCCGCCTCGTCCGAGCGGCGCGCCGAGCGTGTAGCGGCCAGGCGGCAGCGATGGCCGCGCCGCCACGTCGCGCAGCCGCCCGACGGTGTCGTCCGTGAGGAAGGTCACGCGTCGACGTCCACGCCAAACAGTTCGCGCGCCTCGGTCCGAAACTCGTCGTCGGTGCCCACGAGCGACCGGAGCTCGGCGAGTGCCGTGTCACGGAACCGCCGCCGCGCCACGTGCAGGTAGTTGGTCACCTGGGCCATCGTCAGATCGAGATCGCGGGCAACCGTCGCGTAGGTCGTCTCGGCCGTTGGCGCGAGGTCATGGCGTTCGAACACCTGGAACATCGCCCGCTTGCCCTCGGCCTCGCAGGCCCTGCGCAGCGTGTCCACCGTCCGGGCAAGGAGCGCACGGACCGTCTCGTCATGGAAGAACCGCTCCACGTCAGTGACCGTGCGCGAGGCGAGCGCCGCCAGGTCGCGCTCGGCGCCGGGAAAGTCGAGCGAGAGCACGGTGGCCGCGCCGCCCCGCCGGCCCGCTCGGGCGGCCTTGCGGCGGTTCTGGACGAAACGGTCGAGGCACGTTCGCAGGAACGTGCGGAACTTCGCCCTGGCCGGATCGTACCGCTCGAGATACCGCTTCTCGAACGCGGTGGTGAAGAACGCCTGCACGATGTCCTCGGCCTCGTCGGCCGGCAGCCGCCAGTGCAGCCGCAGGTAGTGGTAGCTCGGCCGCCAGTAGCCCTCGGCCAGATCGCCAAATGCTGCCCGCCGCAGGTCAGCGTCGCCGCTCTGCACCCGTTCGAGGATCGAAAGGTGCGTGACCGGAAAGACCATGTCGCGGGAAGCCTACCCCACCAGCCGGCCCTATTTTCTGAAGAACCGCTGATAGATGAGGAAGGCGGCCACGACGAGCAGGACCCATGCGACGGTGCCGTCACGGAGGGCGCGATTGAACCAGAGCCAGAGGTCCCAGAGACCGTCCTTGGCCTCATCGAACCAGCTGAGCGACTGCTGCGCGAGGAAGAACAGGTGCATGATCATGCGCGGGCTACGGCGACCATGGCGGGTCGCAAGACGTCGGCTGCGATGAGATATCCCGGCTTGATGACCCCGCAGACCAGGCCATCGGGCCGCGACGGGTCGACCTCGACTGTCGACACGGCCTCGTGCCTGGCGGGATCGAACGGCTGGCCGAGTGGATCGAGCCGTTCGACACCGAAGCCGGCGAGCGTGGCGAGAAACTGCTGCCGGACGAGCGAGACGCCCTGGACGACCGGGTCGTCGCGATCGCCGGCCGCCTCGAGCGCGCGGTCGAGGTTGTCGAGCACTTCGAGGAACGAGACGAGCATCGAGCGCCGGCCGCGCTCGACGTCCTTGGACATCTCCTTGCGGAGCCGCGCACGGGCCTGCTCGAACTCATCGACAGCCGCGCGATGCCGGCCGAGCAGTTCGTGCAGCTCGCCGTCCTTGGCCGAGAGCCGCGCCTCGAGTTCTTCGAGGTAGGTCGGCTTGAGGTTGGGTTCCTCGCCGGCCGGGTCGTCGGCCTCCCCGCGAGCCCACCAGCGACGGTCGGTAACCTTGAGATCGGCCATGGTTCAACAGCAGAGATCGGGCATCGGGTTCACGCGGCCGGCGCGTCGGCCGGTGCGTACGCGAACACCAGCCCGTCAGGTCCGGCGTCGATCGTCGTCGTGCCGCCGTGTTCGAGGCGGCCGAACAGGATTTCGTCCGTGAGCGGGTCGCGCACGTGCTTCTGGACGGCACGCGCCAGCGGCCGGGCGCCGTACACCGGGTCGTAGCCCTCGCGGGCCAGCCAGGCGCGGGCGGCCGGCGTGAGGGTAATCGCCACGCGTCGCTCGGCCAGCTGCGATTCGAGTTGCAGGATAAACTTCTCGACGATCGTCTCCATCACGTCCGGCGTCAGGTTGCCGAAGGTGACGATGGCGTCGAGGCGGTTGCGGAACTCCGGACTGAACACGCGTTCGATGGCCGCCTTCGAGCGGCCGGCCGAGATCCGCTGCCGGGTTTCGTCGCTGCGGCCCCCGGGGCCGTCGTCGCCGAAGCCGATGCCCTGGGCGCTCATCTCGCGCGAGCCGGCATTGGACGTCAGGATCAGCACCACGTTGCGGAAATCGGCCTTGCGACCGGTGTTGTCGGTGAGCGTCGCGTGGTCCATCACCTGCAGCAGGATGTTGTAGATGTCCGGGTGCGCCTTTTCGATCTCGTCGAGGAGCACGACGCTGTACGGGTGCGTGCGCACGGCATCGACCAGCTGGCCGCCCTGTTCAAAGCCGACGTAGCCGGGCGGCGCGCCGATCAGCCGCGCCACGGCGTGCTTCTCCATGTACTCGCTCATGTCGAAGCGCAGAAACTCGTTGCCGAGGAGCAGGCCGAGTTGTCTGGCCAGCTCCGTCTTGCCGACGCCGGTCGGGCCGGTGAACAGGAAACACCCCGCCGGCCGCTCGGGCACACCCAGGCCGGCGCGCGATCGCTTGATGGCCTGCGCGACCTGATGCACCGCGTCGTGCTGGCCGAAGACCACGCGCTCGAGCGATTCCTCGAGGGTCCGCAGCCGCTCGCGGTCGGACGAGGACGCCTGGCGCGCCGGAATCCGGGCCATGCGGGCGACGATGGTCTCGATGGCGGCCGCGTCGATGACGGGCGGGTTGCCGGCCGGCGCCGACTTGAGCCGGGCCACCGCGCCGGCTTCGTCGAGGACGTCAATCGCGCTGTCGGGCAGCCGGTAGTCGCGCAGGTGCCGGGCGGCGAGCCGGGCGGCTGCGTCGAGCGCGTCGTCGGCGTAGGTGACCTGGTGATGCTCGGCGTATCGGGCGCGGAGGCCCGCGAGGATGCGAACGGTTTCCTCCTGCGTGGGCTCTTCGATGGCGATCTTCTGGAGGCGGCGGGCGAGCGCCCGGTCCTTCTCGATGTGCTTGAACTCCTCGAAGGTCGTCGAGCCGATGACGCGGAGGTCGCCAGCCGTCAGAATCGGCTTGATCATCGTCGCCAAATCCATCGTGCCACCGGTCGTCGCCCCGGCGCCGACCGTCGCGTGCATCTCGTCGATGAAGAGGATGGGCCGCGGGCGCGCCGAGAGTCCCTTGATGACGGCCTTGATTCGCTCCTCGAAGTCGCCGCGGAACCGTGTGCCGGCCAGCAGCGCGCCCGTGTCGAGCGAGAACACTTCGGCCTCGGCGAGCGGCGCCGGCACATCGTCGCCGAGCAGGCGCTGGGCGAGACCCTCGGCCATGGCCGTCTTGCCGACGCCGGCCTCGCCGACGAATACGGGGTTGTTCTTGCGGCGCCGGCAGAGCACTTCGAGCGTGCGCTGGAGTTGGTCGGCGCGCCCAATGAGCGGGTCGAGCAGCCCCTGCCGGGCGCGGTCGGTGAGGTTGGTGCAGTAGGCGGCCAGCGGATCGCGCGAGCTGGCCGGGCCTTCGCGGCCGACCCCCGCCGTGGCCTCGCCGCCTTCCGGGGCGTCTGCCGCCGGGGCGGCCGTCCTGGCGATCCCGTGCGAGATGAAGTCGAGCACGTCCAGGCGCGTGATGCCCTGCGCCTCGAGCAGGCGGGCCGCATGCGACTTGGCCTGCTGCAGCATGGCCGCCAGGATGTCGCCGGCGGCCACTTCCTGCCGGCCGGCGCTCTGCACGTGCAGCACGGCGGTCTGCAGCACGCGCCGGAACGCGGCCGTCTGTTCGGGCTCGCGCTCGTGGCCGCGCTTGACCGCTTCGACCGATTCGTCGAGGTACTCGTTCAGCTCGCGCCGCAGGCGCACCGTGTCGGTCCCGACCGCCTGCAGTATCCGCTCGCCATCGGGGTCGTGCGCGAGGGCGTACAGCAGGTGCTCGAGCGTCAGATAGGCGTGCCGTCGTGCCACCGCCTCGCGGTAGGCTATGGTGAGCACAATCTCAATCGCTGCCGAGAACACACCTAGATTATAAGGGTCAGCCCATGAATCGCCTGTCGTTGCTCGTGGTCGGCGTGGCCACCGCGTCGGTCTCTCTTTCAGCCCAGCAGTGGCCCTCGTGGCGTGGCGGCGACGGCACGGGGCTCGTGCAGGGGGCCGACCTGCCCCTGGCCTGGAGCGAGGCGGCCGGCGTGTCGTGGCGGACGCGGCTCGTGGGCACGGGCGTCTCGACTCCGGTTGCGACCGGCGGGCGGGTGTTCGTCACAAGCCAGGTCGGACGCGGTGAGCGCCGGCAGGGCAACCACCCGTCGCTCGTCCAGGGCGCTGACGCGGCTACGGCCGGCGAGCGGAATCTCACGGGCACAGCCGAGGCTTCTGCGCTCACGTTCGTCGTGGCGGCCTACGCGGCCGACACGGGCCGTCCGATGTGGGAACGCCGGGTGGCCGCCGCGGGGCCGATGCCGGCCCTGCACGACAAGCACAACATGGCGTCGCCGAGCCCGGTGGCCGACGAGTCGGTCGTCGTGGCGTGGTTTGGCACCGGGCAGGTCGTCGCCTACACGCCCGAAGGTGACGAGCGCTGGTCGCGCCACCTCGGCCTGGAGTACGGCGCATTCGACATCCAGTGGGGGCACGCCAGCTCGCCCGCCTTGTACGGCGACACGCTCGTGCTCGTCTGCTACCACGCGTCACAGTCCTACGTGCTGGCCCTCGACAAGATGACCGGACGCGTCCGCTGGAAGGTGGACCGTGCGCCCGGCGTGTTGTCTTACAGCACGCCGCTCGTCATCGACACGGCCGCCGGACCGGAAGTCATCATCAACGCGTCGACCGGCCTCGAGGCAGTCGCGCTCGCCGATGGCGCCCTTCGCTGGCAGGTGCGCGACGAGAACCGCTTCCCGATTCCCGTGGCGACGCGCGTGGGCGACACGCTGCTGACGACACGCGGCTACCGGTCGGGGCCGTACTACGCGATCCGCCTGGGCGGCCGAGGCGACGTCACCGACAGCCATGTCGTGTGGCGCATTCCTACCGGCGCGCCCTACATCTCGTCACTCGTGCACGTCGACGGCCTCATCTTCGCCGCCGGAGAACTGGGCATCGTCACCTGCCTGGATGCGGCGACGGGCGAGCGGGTCTGGCAGGAACGGGTTGGCGGGATCTTCACGGCGTCGCCGATTGCCTCGAGCGGCCGGATCTATCTCCTGTCGGAAACGGGCGAGACGGTCGTGCTGGCGGCCAGTCGCACGTTCGAGGTGCTGGCGCGCAACCGCCTCGACGCGCATTTCGTCGCCTCGCCCATCGCCGTCGACGGCCGGCTCATCCTGCGGGCCGACAACGAGCTGATTGCGGTCGGACGGTGAGCGTCGGCGGCCGTCAGGACCAGGCCGCCCTGCGTACGGCCGCGCAGCCGGTCACGCCTCCTCTGCAACGGCCTTCAGCGGAAACCCGGCCTTCCGGGCCAGCGTGACGGTCGTGTCCACCTTGGTCTCGGCGACCTCCCACGGATAGATCCCGGCCAGGCCCTGACCACCGAGGTGGACGGCCATCATGATGCGATACGCTTCGGCCGGTGACTTCTGGAAGATCGTTTCGAGCACCTGGATGACGAACTCCATCGTCGTGTAGTCGTCATTGAGCAGCAGCACCTTGTAGAGCTTCGGCTCCTGCTTCTTCGTGCGGACGCGCTCTTCGACGGCGCCGTCGGTCTTCGTCATCGGGCCCGTTCGACCACCTCGAGGAAGTCGGCGACCGTCGAGTCGCCGCGGTCCCAGTCGTACCACGCCATCTTGCGCTCCAGCCGTTCGCTGGATCGAATGCCGGTCGAGGCGATCATCCAGTCCTGAAGCGCGGCCGGCCGTTCGACCCAGGCGCCGACGTCCTGTCCACCGCGCATGAGCACGACGGTGGGCGTCGCCATCCGTCCGTCCGGTGTCTTGTACTTCGCCAGCAGGCTTTCGCCAGCATCACGCCGGACAATCCGCAGCTCGATGCCGGCGCCGGCGGCCAGCTCGGCAATGAACGGGACGGTGTTGACCGAGTCGCTGCAGGCCGCTTCGGCGATGACCAGCAGCGAGAGCCCCGAGCCGGCCGTCTCGAGCCGCTCGACCATCTCCGGCCTCGTGGCCGACTCGCGCGCCCGCCGCCGGTTGGCCTGCCACAGCTCGCGGCGGGCGTCGGCGGCGTCGAAGAACGCCTCCCAGGTCATGCCGCGATCGAAGAGGGCCTGGCCGGGCGACTGGGCCGGCATCACGAGGGCCGAAAGCAGGAGCGAGAGCGCAATCATGGCCATCAGCCTATCCCAATCGGTCGGCTGCCGGAGCCCGGTAGAATGACCGGCACAGACGGAGGGTTCATGTCAGCGATTTCGCGGTTGATGTTCGGTGCTGTGCTCGTGGCGACGTCACTCTTCGTCTCCGCCGGGGCCACCCAGGCCCCGCCGGTCGAGATTGTCTGGGCGGTCCAGGCCGGCCGGCTGATCGATGGCGTCGGGACGACGCCCCGGGGGCCGACGACGGTCATCGTGACCGGAGACCGCATAACGAGCGTCGAGGACGGGTTCCGGGCGCCGGCCGGCGCGCGCGTGATCGATCTGCGGACCTCGACCGTCATGCCCGGCTTCATCGACAGCCACACCCACATCACGGGCGAGGGCACCGGCGACGCCATCGTCCGGGCGGCCACCGAGTCGCCGCTCGATCACGCCGTCCGATCGACCGTGTACGCGCGCCGCACGCTCGAGGCGGGATTCACGACCATCCGCAATGTCGGTGCCGACGGTGGGGCGGACGTGGCGCTGAAGCGTGCGATCGATGCCGGCATGGTGGTCGGCCCACGCATCTGGACCGCGCGGACGACCCTCAGCATCACCGGCGGCCACGGCGATCAGGGCGGGCTCCGGCCCGATCTCTGGGTGGCGCCCACCTGGGTGGACGGCATCGTCGACAGCGCTGACGAGGCGCGAAAGGCCGTGCGCTATCAGCACAAGCACGGCGCCGATCTCATCAAGATCACGGCCACCGGCGGGGTGCTGTCGATTGGCGCCTCGGGCGACGCCCAGCAGTTCACCGACGAGGAGATGCGCGCGATTGTCGAGAGCGCGCACCTGCTCGGCCTCAAGGTGACGGCGCATGCGCACGGCAAGCAGGGGATGATGGCCGCGTTGCGCGCGGGCATCGACTCGATCGAGCACGGCACGTACGCCGACGACGAGGTGTTCGACCTGTTCAAGGCGCGCGGCGCCTATCTCGTGCCGACGATTCTGGCCGGCAAGACCGTGGCCGAGCTGGCGACCATTCCGGGGCACTTCCATCCGACCGTGCAGGCGAAGGCGGCGCGCATCGGTCCGCTCATCCAGGACATGTTCGGGCGCGCGTACAAGGCCGGCGTGAAGATCGCGTTCGGGACGGACTCAGGTGTGTCGACCCATGGCGAGAACGCCCGCGAGTTCGGCTACATGGTGGAGGCGGGCATGCCGCCGATGGAGGCCATTCTGTCGGCCACGCGCGGCGCGGCCGACCTGCTGGGCGCAGCAGGTCGCGTCGGGTCGATCCAGGCCGGTCGCTTTGCCGACCTGGTGGCCGTGGCGGGCGATCCGGTCGCCGACATCAGTGAGCTCCGGCGGATCACGTTCGTCATGAAGGGCGGCGCCGTGGTGAAGGGACCGGCCGGCACCGGGGCGGGTCGATGACGCTCGGGCAGGGGCTCGAGTACGTCGACCTGCGGTTTCTCGGCCAGCCCGGGCTCATCGCGACCGGCGTGCTGAAGGGCCGGCAGGGCGCCGCGCTCATCGATCCGGGGCCGGCCACGACGTTGCCGACCCTGACGGCCGAGCTGACGCGCATCGGCGTGGCGCTCGGCGACGTGCGCGCGATCCTGCTCACGCACATTCACCTCGACCACGCCGGCGTCACCGGCCGGTTGGCCGATCTCTGCCCGGACGCCGAGGTCATCGTCCACGAGCGCGGCGCGCCGCACATGATCGATCCGTCGAAGCTCGTGGCCAGCGCGACGCGTCTCTATCAGGACGACATGGCACGCCTCTGGGGCGAGATTCTGCCAGTGCGCGCCGACCGCGTGCGCACGCTCGGCGAATCCGATCGACTCTCGATTGTCGGGCACGAGATCGAGGTCGCCTGGACGCCGGGGCACGCCTCGCACCATGTGACCTACTTCCTGCCGGCCGCCCGCATGGCGTTCGTCGGTGACACGGCCGGCCTCTGCCGGCCGAGCGGCCGGCTGGTCATTCCGCCGACGCCGCCGCCCGACATCGACCTCGAGGCGTGGCAGGAATCGACGCGGCGCATCCTCGCCTGGGCGCCGGAGACGCTGTTTCTCACGCACTTCGGGCCGCAGGCGGCGCCGCGCGTCCACTTCCAGGACCTCTGGCGGCGCATCGAGGACTGGAGCGCGCGCGTGCGCGCCAGTCTCGAGACCCCCGGCACCGATGTCGAGCGGGCCTCGAGTTTTCAGCAGGAAGTGACCGACGAGATCACGCGCCTGGCCAACCGCGAAGAGGCCGAGTCCTACGCACGTGCCGGCCGGTTCGACTACTCCTGGGCCGGCCTGGCGCGGTACTGGCGGAAGAAGGTCGGGCCAGGCCACCGCGCTCCGTGACGTGTCAGCGCGAGACCCCGACGTCCTTCATGCCCTCGAGCTTCGCGAGGTCGAGCGAGCCGACAGCCGACTTGAGCGCGGCGAGATTCAGCGCACGGCTTCTGGCCGTCACCATGAAGCGCTCGCCAATCACGATGCCGAACTCGTTCATGCCGCCGGAGTTGGACGACTTCTCGTGCATGAGGCGCCCGCCTTCCTGATACGTGCGCTCGGTGCCGTCCGACGTCCGCTGCTCGCCGCGCAGACCGGCCCAGCTGGCCAGGCCCATGATGCCGCTGGCGCCGCCGGTATCCACGATCTCCAGTTCCGCGTTGTTGCCGGCGCCGTCGCCGTAGGTCGCCTCGATACGCGCCACCATGAGCGAGGCGAGACCCGTACGCTCGGACTGTTTGTCGGTCTGCGCCAGGTTGGCGAACGTCGCCGGCACGAACGGTTCGAGCTGATCGAGCTGGAGCGGATCGACGCGTCGGCCGCCGCCGAGAAGCGCGCCAAGGCCTTCCATCGCGGCCGCGGCCTGCTGCGCCGGATCGCCGCTCCTCTGCGCCTCGTCCATCTTCGCCGCGCTCTGCTCCATCGCCTGCCCCAGCCGGCCGAGCGCGCTGTTCGGATCGAGGCCAGCCTGCGGACGCATCGCTCCGCTCATCAAGGCACCCGTGCCCACGACGGCCGCGACGATGGCGAAAAGCACCAGGGAGATGACGATTCCAACGACGACCACGACAATCGTGTAGACGATCGACTTGTCCTCGGGACACTTCATCAGGCGCGGCAGTCCCAGATAGAGCAGGTAAATGCCGTAGAGCACCGCGAGAATCCCAAGCATCCCGAGCACCGGCAGGATCTGGAGGACGCCGGCCACCCACACGGGCGTATAGGCATAGACGACGACCTTGAACGCCTGAGCCGAATCCTTCTGGCCGCCGAAGTTCGGCGCAAGGGCGTTGACGACCGCCGCCAGGACGTAGCACATGACCACGCTCAGGACGAGGCCGAGCACGGCCGAGACCACGCCGGCGACAATCGGGGTCCGGTAGGTGCCGACAAACGGCAACGAGACGCCGATGAAGACAGTGCCGACAAACCCGGCCACCGCGCCGATGGCCGCGAGCGGCAGGATGTACCCGGTCACGAGCGAGGCCGCGGGCGTGTTCTCGGTGGCGATGACCGGCCATTCGGTTGCCGGACTCAGACAGATCTTCTTGACGCGATCGACAATGTTCATGTGGCGTCCTTTAATGGGAAAGCTCGATTGCGAGACCAATCCTAGCGCCAGATCGTTCGTTTTCGACCAGAATGTGAGCCCGAACCCATGAATAGCCGTGATGCACTGTTGATACGGGCCGCGAGACACGCGGCCGACTATCTGAATGGCGTGGCCGATCGACAGGTTGGCGCGATCGCCACCGGTGGGGAGCTGCGGGCAGCACTCGGCGGCCCGATGCCCGACCGCGGCGAACCGGCGCCGGACGTCATCGACCGGCTGGCCGCCGCGGGGCTCACCGGGACGGTGGCGACGCAGGGACCCCGCTTCTTCGGATTCGTCGTCGGGGGCAGCCGGCCCGAGGCGACGGCCGCCGACTGGCTGGTGTCTGCCTGGGACCAGAACGCCGGGATCTTCGTGCTGTCGCCGGTGGTCTCGGTCGTCGAGGACGTCGCTGCCGGCTGGATTCGCGACGTCGTGGGCGTGCCCGACGCCTGGAGCGTGGGCTACGTGACCGGCTGCCAGATGGCCAACTTCACGGCTGTGGCCACGGCCCGACACCACGTGCTCTCTGCCGCCGGCTGGGACGTGGAGGCCAAAGGACTCTTCGGTGCGCCACCGGTCGAGGTGATCGTGAGCGACGAGTCGCACTACACCGTCTTCACGTCACTCCGGATGCTGGGCCTTGGCGGCGAGCGCGTGCGGCGCGTCCCGACCGATGCACAGGGCCGGATGCGCGCCGGGGAGCTGGCCAGGATGACGGCCGGCGGCTCCGGGCCGTGCATCATCTGCGCGCAGGCCGGTAACGTCAACACGGGCGCGTTCGACCCGGTGGCCGAGATCGTCGGGATCGCGCGCCGGCGAGGCGCGTGGCTTCACGTGGACGGCGCGTTCGGTTTGTGGGCGGCGGCCAGTCCCGATCTCGCCCATCTGGTCGACGGCATCACTGGCGCCGACTCGATTGCCACCGACGCCCACAAGTGGCTGAACGTGCCCTACGACAGCGGCATTGTCCTGACGGCCCATCCCGCGTCGCACCGGGCCGCGATGACACTTGGAGCCGCCTACATCGTCCAGAGCGACGCCGAGCGCGACCCGCACGAGTTCGTGCCCGAAGAGTCGCGACGCGCGAGGGCTGTGCCCGTCTATGCCGTGCTTCGCACGCTCGGTCGCGAGGGCCTGCGTGAGCTCGTCGAGCGCGGCTGCGCCAACGCCCGCCGGATGGCCGCGGCACTGGCCGAACAGCCCGGCATCGAGGTGCTGAACGAGGTCGTGCTCAACCAGGTGCTCGTGCGATTCCCGCCGGCCGGAGGCGGCGATGCCGATGCACTCACCCGGCGGGTGATCGAGCGTGTGCAGCAGGACGGCACCTGCTGGCTGAGTGGCACGACCTGGCACGGCCAGGCAGCCATGCGGATTTCAATCAGCAACTGGTCGACGACCGAAGCGGACATCGACAGAAGCGTTGACGCCATCATCAGGAGCACTCGAAGTGCCGGAGTGCAAAGCGCACCCAACTGCGGGTCCCGGTGAATGCTTTCCAGCCGGCGGGTGTATTAGGGCTGTGAAGGGAGCTGCCGTGAGAATCATGGCTTTCATCGCTGGTCTCATCGCCCTGACCGTGGGGTTCTGCCACAACATGACGCGCGCCGAGGCGCGCGAGGGGCAGGCGGCCGAGTGCCTGCCGGCGGCGCAGCGGACGGCCGTTGGCGATCCCGGCGTGGTCGACGAGCCGGCGACGTGGATTCGGGGCGTGGCGCCCGGCCGGTGATGGCCGAGCCCGCCGACGCCACGTCGGACGAGGGCAACCTGGTGCGCCAGGCACAGGCCGGCGACGCCGAGGCGTTCGGCCGGCTCGTCACGCGGTACATGCGGCCGGCGTATTTCGCCGCGCTCGGACTCGTCGGATCGCGCGAGGACGCGTTGGATTTGTCGCAGGAGGCGTTCGCCCGCGCGTTTCGCGCCAGGCGCACGCTCGATCCGGAACGGCCGTTCTACCCGTGGTGCTACGCGATCCTGCGCCGGCTGTGCTTCAACTTCCTGCGCGATCGCCGGCGCCGCGCGCGAAAGCTCGAGGAGGGGGCGGGGTGGCTCGAAGCACAGTCGGCGGCCCAGTTCGAGGACCCGGCCCGGGCCGCCGAGCGCCGCGAGGACCAGCGCCGGGTGGCCGACGCGCTGGCGGCGCTGCCGGACCACGATCGGGAAGTGCTCGTGCTCAAGGAATTCGAGGGGCTGAAGTACCGTGAGATTGCCGTGCTCGTGGGCGTGCCGATGGGCACCGTGATGTCGCGGCTGTACGCGGCTCGCCAGCGCCTGGCCGCCGTGCTGGAGGGCGAGCGATGACCGATGCGGCCGCGACCGCCCGTGCGCGCGAACTGATGATGGCGGCGCTCGACGGCGAACTGCAGCCGGGCGAGCGGCAGGAACTCGACGCGCTCCTCGAGCGCGATCGAACGCTCGCGGCCGAATGGGAACGGCTCTCGCGAGTGAAGGAGGCGACGCGAATGATGATGTTCAGACAACCACCGGAGGAGACGTGGGACCGCTACTGGGCGTCGGTCTACAACCGGGCCGAGCGCAAGGTGGCCTGGCTGCTCGTGGGTGCAGGCGCCGTGCTGCTCGTGGCCTGGTGGCTCCGGCACGCGATGCCCGGGCTCGTCGAGGCTCTGTTCGGCGCGAGTGACATCCCCGTCATCGTCAGGGGCGGCCTGGTCGCGCTCGTAACGGGCGGGCTGCTGCTCGTCGTCTCCGTGCTGCGGGAGCAGATCAGCAGCCACCGAGGCAGTCGCTACAAGGGAGTGTCCCGATGAGAATCACCGTGCTCACCGCCCCGCCCGGCGCCCGTGTCGTCCGGTCGCACGGCCTCGTGTACGGCAATACGATTCGCGCCCGCCACATCGGCAAGGACATCCTGGCCGCGCTGAAGAACCTGTTCGGCGGCGAGATCGCGGAATATACAAAGCTGCTCGGCGAGGCACGCGAGCAAGCGATCGACCGGATGTGCGCCAAGGCCGCCGAGCTCGGTGCCAACGCCGTCGTGAACGTCCGATTCTCGACCTCGTACGTGATGACCAACGCCGCCGAGATGCTCGCCTACGGTGATGCGGTGACGGTCGAGGAGGAGAGCTTGGGGGTGAAGAGCGCCTGAAGTGCTTGGAGTGAAGAGCGCTTGAGGTGCTGGGGTGAAAGGCGCTTGAAGTGCTTGACCCGCAGTAGGGCGGCCTGGTTTCGCAGGCCGCCGGGTTCGGCGTGAGTGCCTGGGCGACGCCTCGGCAAGAGGCATAGACTGTCACCTCGGTATGCACCACAGGTGGACACCGGAGGGCGTTGCGGCGGCCGTGAACGGGGCGCTCGTGTTCCTCGTGCCTGTCGCCCTGGCCGCATACGCGTCGAGCGTGGATACCGCCGTGCGCCCGGAGGGGCGGCCGCAAACGCGCGCCTGGCTTGCGGGCCTCGTCGGTGCCGGCGCGGTTGCCTCGCCCTTCGCCATGGTCGCCGCCTGGCGGACGTGGGTGCACGCCCGTCGGCTGCGGCAGGGCCTCGGCACGGGCTGGTCCGGTGTGCTGGAGGCCGGAGCGCTGGGACTGGCATTGGCGCTGCTCGTGCTCGCGCCCGGCATCGTGTTCAGACCGCTCGAGGCGCCGCCGTACGTGGTGGCTTATGGCGGCGGCGCGGTGGTCGTCGGCCTCACGATTGGACTCGTCCTGCGCGGCGCCGCACTCATCGTCCTCCGCTTCGCGCGTCAGCCAGCGAGGCCATGACAACGGGCACGACCGGCGAACGGCGCGCTGCAAAACCAGCGCGCCCTACTGCGGATCGAGCACCTC
>DATKDF010000250.1:0-16914 GCA_035512795.1 Vicinamibacterales bacterium | reverse complement strand
ATCAGGGACCGGGAGAGTGCGGGCATGCGCGCGATTATAGGGTCTCGGCGCAAAATCGTGGATCCACGTACAGATCCGTGGTTCTGGCCGCCATTCCAACTCGTCTGGCCGCGGCGACCGACTCCGCCCGGGGCCGGGGGCCGTTTCTTTCCGCAGGGGCGCGCCGGCCTGATGGCCCGAGTCTTGCTCCTAGATGGCCGGGCGCACGTGGAGAGCGACCATATGGCCGACACGAACACTGCATCGACAGCGGACCCGGTCCCGCCCTCCGGCATTGTCACGCCGCTTGGCGGGCTGCTGCGGCACGTCTCGCTGCAGCGCAAGCTCGCGGTCGTCGTCCTTGTCACGACGGTGGCTGCGCTCACCATTGCGGCCACCGCATTTGCCGTCTACGACGCGTCCGTGTCGCGGAGCCGATCCGCCGATCACCTGGCCACCGTGGCCGACCTGGTGGCGGCGACCATCGCGCCGGCCCTGCAGACCGCGCGCCCCGATCGCGTCGAGCCGTACCTCGAGGCGCTCGCGCGCGACACGCACGTGCAGGCGGCGGTGGCCTACGGTGGCGATGGCCGCCCGCTGGCCACCTGGTCGCGTGGCGACGCGTCGGTGTATCTGGCGCCCGAGCTCCCCGACACCGAGGTACTGGCAGCGGCGCCGACGAGCGCGACACGCATTTTCCGGCCCATCGTCGCCGACGGCCGCCAGGTCGGCGTGCTGCTCATCGAATCCACCGGTCCGGGCGGGATGGCCACGCTCGTCAACTACCTGACTGTCATCGTCGCCATCATCATCTTCGCGCTCCTCGTGACGCTCGGGCTCCTCCGGCCACTTCAGGGCATTGTCTCGCGTCCGATTCTCGACGTCGTCCGGGCCGCGCGCCGGATTTCGGACGACGACGACTTTTCCGTACGCATGCAGAAGCACGGTCAGGACGAGGTCGGCGAACTGGTCGACGCGTTCAACCTCGTGCTGGAGCGGGTCGAGGAGCACGGGCGCCAGTTGAAGGCGGCGCGTGACGCGGCCGACGCGGCCAGCCGGGCCAAGACGGCCTTCCTGGTCAACATGACCCACGAGCTGCGGACGCCGCTGAACGGCATCATCGGCTACGCCGAGATGCTCTGCGAAGAGGCCGCCGATCGCGGCCGCGACGACCTCATCCCCGACCTCGAGCGTATCCGCCATGCCGCCGGCGACCTGCTCGGTCTCATCAACAACGTCCTCGACCTGTCGAAGATCGAGGCCGGCCGGATGGAACTGAATGTGGAGGAGTTCAACCTTCGCGGCCTCATCACGAAGGTCGTCGATGGCGTGCAGCCGATGGCCGCCGCCAATCACAATCGCATCAGTGTCAGCGTCAACGACGACCTGATGCGGCTCGTGATGCGGAGCGACCCGACCAAGCTCGGCCAGTGCCTCCGCAACCTCCTGAGCAACGCCTGCAAGTTCACCGAACGCGGCACGATCCACGTCATCGCCAAGCGCCGCGACGAGAGCATCCTGATCCACGTCGCCGACACGGGCATCGGCATGACGGCCGTCCAGCTCGACCGTGTGTTCGACGAGTTCGTGCAGGCCGAGGCGTCCACCAGCCGGCGCTACGGCGGTTCGGGCCTGGGCCTGGCCATCAGCCGGCGGCTCTGCCGGCAGATGGGCGGCGATATCTCGGCCGAAAGCCGGCCGGGGGCCGGGTCGACCTTCACGATCCGTCTGCCCCTCACGATTCCCGTGCCGGCCACCGAGCCGGCCGGTGTCGTGAGGATGGCCAGCTAGCCGGGAGACAACCGTGCAACGACTGCTGCTCGTCGAGGATCACGAGATGAGCCGGACCATGCTGACGCGCCGGCTCCACCGTCTCGGCTACGAGGTGACGACGGCCACCAACGGCCGGGATGCGGTCACCAAGGCCGGAGCCTGGGCGCCGCACCTGATCCTGATGGACCTCAGTCTGCCGGTCATCGATGGCTGGACGGCGGCCCGGACGCTCAAGAGCGACCCGCGCACGTACCACATTCCGATCGTCGCGCTCACCGCCAACGCCCTGCTCGGCGACCGCGAGCGGGCGCTCGAGGTCGGCTGCGACGAATACGAGACCAAGCCCGTCAACATGGCCCGGCTGCTCGAGAAGGTGCAGACCCTGCTCGGCGCCGAGGCGTCGTCATGAACACCGGCCGGCTGCTCGTCGTCGACGACGACGAGATGAACCTGGAGATCGTGCGGCGGCGCCTGAGCCGGCTCGGCTTCGACGTCGTCGTGTCGACCGACGGGCCCGGCGCGCTCGAGCGCCTGCAGCAGACCGACCTCGACCTGGTCCTGCTCGACATCGAGATGCCGCAGTTGTCCGGGATCGAACTGCTGCGACGGCTCCGTGAGACGTACTCGCCCACGGAGCTGCCCGTCATCATCGTCAGCGGCAAGCACGACAGCGACACGGTCGTCGAGGCCCTCGGGCTCGGCGCCAACGACTACGTCACCAAACCGGTCGACATGGCCGTGACCAGCGCGCGGATCCAGGCGCAGCTGGCCCGCCGGTCCGAGGGCACGGCGGCGCGGACCAACAAGCTCAGCGGGTTGCCCAACCGCGCCGGGCTCGATCACTGGTGGACGCACCGGGTCGACAAGGACCAGGCCGTGGCGCTCATCACGCTCAATCTCGACCGCTTCCGCGTCATTAACAACGGCCTGGGCCACGAAACCGGCGACAAGGCCATTGCCGACGTCGGCCGCCGGCTGCGCGGGGTGGCGCCGCGGGGATCGTTTGTCGGGCACCCGTACGGCGACGAGTTCATCGTCGTCGTCGAGGGCGCCGACGAGACGATGGCGCTCGAGGTGGCGGCCGGTCTCCTGCGCGAGGTGCACGAGCCGTTTGCGCCATCGGTCGTGCCCATCACGATCACCGCGAGTGCAGGGATCAGCCTGGGCGACGGCCACCGGCGCATCGAGGAGCTGGTGGGGGAGGCCGACGCGGCCCTCTATCGGGCCAAGACCGAGGCCGGCGGACACGCCATCTTGTTCCAGCCGGAGCTCCGATCGCGCGCCGCCGAGCGCCTGCGCCTCGAAACCGAACTCCAGGCCGGCCTGACGAGCGAGGCTATCCGCATCGAGTACCAGCCCATCGTTGCGTTGAGCGACGGATCGGTCGCCGGTTTCGAAGCCCTCGCGCGCTGGAACCACCCGACGCGCGGCGAGGTGCCGCCGTCGGCGTTCATTCCGCTGGCCGAGGAAACCGGGCTCATCCTGTCGCTCGGCCATCAGGTGCTCACGATGGCGTGCCGGCAGCTGCGCGAGTGGCAGGCCCTCTCGATCCTGCCGCCCGACGGCAGTCTCGCCGTCAACGTCTCGGCCGCGCAGCTGCACGACCCGGGGTGGATTGACACGGTGCAGGCCATCATCGCCGAGACCGGCGTCGACCCGAAGGGCCTGAAGATCGAGATCACCGAAGGCATGCTGGTGGCCGACCTGGACCGCGCCCGCGAGCTGCTCGGCAAGCTGCAGCAGATCGGCGTGCAGATCGCGCTCGACGACTTCGGCACGGGCTATTCGTCGCTCACCTACCTGCAGCACCTGCCGCTCAACTGGATCAAGGTGGACCGATCGTTCGTGAGCGAGCTGGCCGACGTCAGCCGCAAGAGCCGCATCGTGCAGTCGGTCATCGACCTGGCCAGCAAGCTCGGCATCGACGTCGTCGCCGAGGGCATCGAGTCGGCCCGCGACTACAACTGGCTGCGGGTCATGGGCTGCCGCTACGGCCAGGGCTACTTCCTGAGCCGGTCGCTCCCGGCCGACGAGGCCGTCGAGTTCGCGTTGTCCCGCCGGGGTCGGTCGGACCCCTCGCGCCAGTCGGCCTGATTTCCGGCCCTCGCCCGAGGGCGTGCGCCGCCCGGCGGGCAGCGGGCGCGAGCGCGTGTAGAATGCCTCCGATTCCGAGGAGGTTCCCATGCGATCGATCCGCGTGCCGCTGTTCGTTGTCGCCGGTCTCGTCGCCATGTTCGCGCCCGTCGCCGGACAGGATCCGGCAGGCGAGGAGCGCCAGGGCACGCAGGCCCGTCAGGAACTCGCGCTCCAGACGACCGAGACGCTCGAGTTCGAGACCGACGAGGTGACGTGGATGTCGCTCGACGTCTCGCCCGACGGCCGGACGATCGTGTTCGAACTGCTCGGCGACCTCTACACCCTGCCGATCGCCGGCGGCACGGCCACACGCATCATGGGCGGCCTGTCGTTCGAGAGCCAGCCGGTCTTCTCTCCTGACGGACGCACGATCGCGTTCCTCAGCGATCGCACCGGCGTCGAGAACCTCTGGATTGCCAACGCGGACGGCTCGAATCCCCGCGCCGTCACGCGCGATCGGACGACCGGCGACCGGCCGCAGATCATGGCGTCGCCGGCCTGGACGCCCGACGGCCAGTACCTGATCGTTTCGAAGTCCCGCCCGCCGCAGGGGACCTTCTCGCTGTTCCTGTATCACCGCGATGGCAGTTCGGGCATCCAGATCGGGCAGCCGCCGGCCGACGCGGCCGGCCGCGGCGGCCGCGGCGGTGGTGGCGGCGGCCAGCTCAACCACCTCGGGGCTGTCGTCTCACCCGACGGCCGGTTCGTCTACTATGCTCAGCGCTCCGGCTCGTTCACCTACAACGCGCAGTTCCCGCTCTGGCAGGTCTATCGCTACGACCGCGACACGGCCGATATCACCCAGATCACCAACGCGCGGGGCAGTGCCATGCGGCCGGCCATTTCACCCGACGGCCGGTTCCTGGTCTACGGCACGCGTCACAAGACCGAGACGGGCCTGCGCGTCCGAAACCTCGAGACCGGCGAAGAGCGCTGGCTGGCCTATCCGGTGACGCGCGACGACCAGGAATCGCGAGCGAGTCGCGACACGCTGCCGCGCTACACCTTCATGCCCGACGGGCGATCGCTCCTTGTGCCGGTCGGGGGCAGATTGCAGCGCATCGACTTCGAGACCGGCGCGGCGACGCCGATTCCGTTCACCGCGCGCGTCCAGGCCGAGATCGCGCCGCGCGTCTACACTCCGATTCGCGTCGACGACGGCCCGACGGTGCGCGCGCGCCTGATCCGCTGGCCCGTCCCCTCACCCGACGGCCGCCAGGTCGCGTTCAACGCGATGAACCACCTGTACGTGATGGACCTGCCGAACGGCACGCCTCGCCGGCTGACCTCGTCGACCGAGGGCGAGTTCATGCCTGCCTGGTCGCCCGATGGCCGCACGCTCGCCTACGTGACGTGGACGCTCGGCGGCGGACACATCAAGCGCGTGGCCGCCACCGGCGGCCAGCCGGAAATCCTGACGCGGGCCGCCGGGTACTATCTCGACCCCGCGTTCACCCCCGATGGCACCCAGATCGTGTACCTGGCCGGGTCGGCCACCGACCAGATGTACGCCATCCTGACCGAGTCATTTCCCGACGACGAGCATGACCCCGAGGCGCCGGGTGAGATCAGCGGTGTCGGTGCGCCGAACACACTCGAGCTGCGCCGGATGCCATCGGCCGGGGGCGCCGGCACGCTCATCGCCTCGGCGCGCGGTGGCCGTGCGCCGCACTTCGTCCGCACGGACTCGACGCGCGTGTACCTCCAGGCCGGCGGCGGCATCGACTCGATCACGCTCGACGGCTACGACCGCCGGAGCATCCTGCGCGTCAACGGCTCCGGGACCGGTACAGGACGCGCGGCCGAGGAAGTGCGGATGTCGCCGACGGGCACGCACGCCTTCGTCAGCCTGCAGAACCGGCACTACCTCATCAACCTGATTCGCAGCGGCGAGACGCTGACCGTCCGTATCCAGGGCGCCGGCCGTGGCGGCAACACGCCCGTGCCC
Source organism: Vicinamibacterales bacterium (assembly GCA_035512795.1). Classification (GTDB taxonomy): domain Bacteria; phylum Acidobacteriota; class Vicinamibacteria; order Vicinamibacterales; family SCN-69-37; genus DATKDF01. The sequence goes on along the minus strand of DATKDF010000250.1, from coordinate 11,078 downwards.
GTCCGGCCCCTGTCGGCCGAGGGCGGCGACTACCTGGCCTGGAGCGCCGACGGACAGACCGTGAGCTGGGCGCTCGGCCATACGCTGTACCGGCAGGCGATCGACGCCACGTCGCCCGAATCGGCCAGCGTCGTCATCGAGGCGCCGCGTGCCCGGCCCGAGGGGTCGGTGCTCCTCAGCGGCGCCCGCATCGTGACGATGAACGGCGACGAGGTGTTCGTCAACGGGGACATCCTCGTCACCAACAACCGCATCGCCGGTGTCGGGCGGCGCGGCTCCATTCGCGTGCCCGACGGCACGCGCCGGATCGACGTCACCGGCAAGACGATCATCCCCGGCCTGGTCGACGTGCACGCCCACATGCGGCCGCCGCGCGGGTTGCACCAGACGACCGTCTGGCAGTACTACGCCAACCTCGCCTACGGCGTGACGACTACGCGCGACCCGCAGACGTCGACGCCCGATGTCTTCGCCTACGCCGACCTGGTCGATGCCGGCATGATGCCCGGCCCGCGCGTGTATGCCACCGGCCCCGGCGTCTTCGCCTACTCCGGCATCGTCGACCAGGAGTCGGCCAACCGGTTCATCAAGCGGTACAAGGAAGCGTACGAGACCAACACCATCAAGCAGTACGTGGCCGGCGACCGCCTCGTGCGGCAGTGGATCGTGAAGGCGTGCGCCGAGTACGGCATCACGCCGACCATCGAGGGGTCACTCGACCTGAAGCTCAACCTGACCCAGATGGCCGATGGCTACTCGGGCCAGGAGCACAGCTTTCCGATCCTGCCGCTCTACAAGGACGTCGTCGAGTTCACGGCGCGCACGAAGACCTTCTACACGCCGACCATTCTCGTCGCCTACGGCGCACCCTGGAGCGAGAACTACTGGTTCGAGAACACCGGGGCCGCGTCGGACACCAAGCTGAGGAAATGGGTGCCGTGGGAGCTGCTCGACGGCATGGTCCGGCGGCGGCCGCAGTGGTTCTTACCCGAGGAGTACGGCCACGAGAAGATCGGCCGCCAGGTGGCCGACATCGTGCGGGCCGGTGGCCGCGCCGGCCTCGGCAGCCACGGGCAGCTTCAGGGGCTCGGCGCACACTGGGAGATGTGGAGCATGGGCTCCGGCGGCCTGACGCCGCACGAGACGCTCAGGGTCGTCACGCTCTTCGGCGCCGAGGCACTCGGCTTGCAGCAGGATCTCGGTTCACTCGAGATGGGGAAGCTCGCCGATCTCGTCGTCCTCGACCGGAATCCACTCGAGGACCTCCAGCACACGACCGCGATTCGGTACGTCATGAAGAACGGCGAGCTGTACGACGCCGACACGCTCGACATGATCTGGCCCGTCGAGCGGGCCCTGCCGACGCCGTTCTGGTGGCACACCGAGCCGCGCGGCGCCGACCCGGTGCCGGCGGGTAACGGTCGCGCCGGCGGGAGATGACGTGAGGGCGGCGTACGTCGTCATTCCGGCCCTCGGCGTCCTGGCGGTCGCCTACCGCTACTACAGCGCGTTTCTGGCGGCCAAGGTGATGATGCTGGATGACCGGCGTGCGACGCCGGCCCACACCCGGCGGGACAATCAGAACTACTACCCGACGCCGCGCTGGGTGCTCTTCGGCCACCACTTCGCCGCCATTGCCGGTCCTGGGCCGCTCATCGGCCCCGTGCTGGCGCTGCAGTTCGGCTTTCTGCCCGGCCTGCTCTGGCTCGTGGCGGGCGTCTGCCTGGCCGGCGCCGTGCACGACATGATCATCCTGTGGGCGTCGACGCGCCGCGGCGGCGCGTCGCTCGCCGAAATCGCCAGGCAGGAGATCGGACCCGTCGCCGGCTTCACGGCGGCCGTCGCGATCCTCTTCATCGTCATCATCGCCCTGGCCGGGGTCGGGCTGGCGCTCGTCAACGCACTCGCCGAAAGCAGCTGGGGCGTCTTCACCATTGCGATGACGATGCCCCTGGCCGTGATGATGGGCCTGCACATGCGCCACCTGCGGCCAGGCCGGATCCGGGAGGCGACGGTGCTTGGCGTGGCCGGGCTGCTCCTGGCGGTCGTGCTGGGCAAGCCTGTTGCCGGGTCGGCCATCGGCAGCTGGTTCGAGTTCTCGCGCAACGAGATCATCCTGCTGCTCGCGGCGTACGGCTTCGTCGCCTCGGTGCTGCCCGTGTGGCTGCTCCTCAGTCCGCGCGATTACCTCAGCGCGTTCATGAAGGTCGGCACCATCGCGTTCCTGGCGATTGGCGTCATCGTCGTCAATCCCGAGATGCAGATGCCGGCCTTCACCGTGTTCACGGCCGGCGGGGGGCCGATCGTGCCCGGCGCCCTGTTTCCGTTCGCGTTCATCACCATCGCCTGCGGCGCCATCTCGGGATTCCACTCGCTCATCAGTTCGGGCACGACGCCGAAGATGGTGGACCGCGAAACCGACATCCGGCCCATCGGCTATGGCGCCATGCTGATGGAGGGCGTCGTCGGCATCATGGCGCTCGTGTCGGCGGCGGCGATGGCGCCGGGCGATTACTTCGCCATCAACACCGCGCCGGCCGTGTTTGCGACGCTCAACGAGCCGATGGTGTCGCTGCCGGTCATCGAGGCGGCCATCGGCGAGACGGTCGCCGGGCGGACCGGCGGCGCCGTGTCACTGGCGGTGGGCATGGCCCAGATCTTCAGCGGCCTGCCGGGCATGGGTGGCCTCGTCGACTACTGGTACCACTTCGTCATCATGTTCGAGGCGTTGTTCATCCTGACCGTGGTCGACGCTGGCACGCGCGTGGCGCGCTTCCTCGTCGGCGAATTTCTCGGCAGGGTCTGGGCGCCGATGGCGCGGCCCGAGTGGATGCCGGGCGCGATGATCTCGACCGGGCTGGTCGTCTCCGGCTGGGCCTACTTCATCTGGACCGGCAACATCAGCACCATCTGGCCGATGTTCGGCATCGCCAACCAGTTGCTCGCGTCGGTCGCCCTCGCCGTGGCGACCACGATTCTCGTCAACATGGGACGCACGCGCTACGTGTGGGTGACGCTCGTCCCGCTCGCCGCGCTGGCAACCAACACCCTCATCGCCGGCTGGCTGACCGTCCAGGATCACTTCTGGCCCATGGCCACCGGGGCGGCGGCCGACCTCCACGTCCAGGGCTGGGTCAACTCGGCGCTGACCCTCGCGATGATGGCCCTCGTCATCATCATCCTCACCGCCGCCATTCGGAAATGGCTGAGCGTCGGACGCTCGGGCGTCGACCCGGACCTGGCACCGCGGCCCGCGTGACTCCCGCCATGATGAATCTCGAAGCGGCCCGCCGGTGACACCGCCGCCCGTCAGCCGGCGCGAGTGGCTCGGCATCGCCGGCCTGGGCCTGGCCGGTCTGGCGCTCGACGGCTGCGCGGTGCGGTCACCCGCGCCGCGCTACCCGCGGCCGCTGTCACGTCGCCTCTTCGTCAGGCCGCGCATCTCGCGCGATCTCGTCGTCCGCACCGTCGTCGGCCTTCGGCCGTTCCGGCCCTCCGGCTTCGTCGTCCGGGCCGAGCAGATGGGCGACAAGGTCGTCGTGCACAACTACGGACACGGTGGCGGCGGCATCACGCTGTCGTGGGGATCGTCGGCGCTGGCCGTTCGCGAGGCGCCCGCCGGTGAGCGGCGCGCGGCAATCGTCGGCGCGGGCGTCATGGGCCTGACGACGGCCCGGCTGCTCCAGGACCGGGGCTGGCAGGTGACGATCTACGCAAAGGCGCTGCCGCCGCACACGACGTCCAACGTCGCCGGCGGGCAGTGGTCACCGACGAGCGTGTTCGTCGAAGGCCGCGCGTCCTCGGCGTTCGAGGCGCAGTGCAAGGAGGCCGCGCGCATCGCGCATCACGCGTTTGCCGGCCTCGTCGGCGCCGGCTACGGTGTGTCGTGGCGCGAGAACTACCAGTTGAACGCGCGACCGTCGCCGCCGGCCTCGACGTGGTACCTGCGCGAGCTGCCCGAGTTGTTTCCAGCGCTGGCCGACCTGGCGGCGCACGACCATCCGTTTCCGTCGGCGCATGTCCTGCGCTACGTGACGCTCCTCGTCGAGCCGGCCGTGTTCCTGAACCGGGTCCTCGCCGACGTGCGGGCGGCCGGCGGGCGGGTCGCCGTGCGCGACTTCCGGGATCGCACCGACGTCCTGTCGGTCGACGAGCCCGTGGTGTTCAACTGTACCGGGCTGGGCGCGGCGGCGCTCTTCGGTGACACGGAACTGGTGCCGGTGCGCGGGCAACTCGAGTTCCTGCCGCCCGACGAGCGGCTCGACTACCTCACCATCGGCGGTGGAGACGGCGTGCTCTACATGTTCCCCCGGTCGGACGGCATCCTGCTCGGCGGCACGTTCGAACGCGGCGCCTCGCACCTGTCGCCCGATGAGGCGACCACCAACCGGATCGTGACCGAGCACGCGCGCCTCGCGCACGCGATGCGTCTCTGACGCTGGCCATGGCGACACTCGAGCGCGTCATCGGGCCCTTCAACGCGACGCTGCTCGTCATCGGCGGCATCATCGGGTCGGGCATCTTCCTGACGACCGGCGTGATGGCCGACGTGCTGCCCTCGACGCCGCTCCTGCTCCTCGCCTGGACGGTCGGCTGCCTGTTCGCGGTGTTCGGCGCGCTCACCTACGCCGAGATGGCGACGATGTTCCCGCGATCGGGCGGGGTATACATCTTCCTGCGGGAGGCCTTCGGCACGCTGCCGGCGTTCCTCTATGGCTGGGCGATGCTGCTGGTCGTGCTGTCGGGCGGCGTGGCGGCCGTGGCGGTGGGGTTCGCCGACTACTTCAGCTACTTCGTCCCGGCGGTCTCGTCGTCACGCACGGTGGCGGAGGTGCCGTTCGGCGTGTTCACGATCCGTATCGCTGCCAGCCAGCTCGTCGCTGTGTCCGCGATCGTCCTGCTCGGGGGCATCAACTACCTCGGCGTGCGCTCGGGCAGCGGCACGAACGCGGTGCTCACGGTGGCCAAGGTGATCGGTCTCGCCCTGCTGCCCCTGTTCGCCCTGTTCGGGGCGCAGACGACGCCCGAGTGGACGCCCGTGGTGCCGGCCGAGATCGCATCACCGCTGTCTGCCTTCGGCGTGGCATTGATCGCGGTGCTGTGGACAACCGAGGGCTACTACTTCATGACGTATGCCGCCGGCGAGGTCCGCGACCCGGCGCGGAACCTGCCTCGCGCGATGACGTACGGCCTGCTCACGGTCATGGCCGTGTACCTGGTCGTGAACGTCGCGTATCTCTACGCCTTGCCGATGGACGCGCTCCGGGGCACGACGCGCGTGGCAGAGGCGGCGGCGACGGCCATGGTCGGGCCGGTGGGGGCGACGCTCATCGCGCTCACGGTGCTCGTGTCGACGCTCGGCGCCGATGCGGCCGTCATCCTCGGCGCCTCACGCCTCTTCTATGCGATGGCGAAGGACGGCCTGTTCTTCCCGGTGGCCGCGGCCGTGCATCCCCGCTTCCACAGCCCGCATCTTGCCATCGTCGGCATCACCGTCTGGTCGTCACTGCTGGCGCTGACGGGCACGTACGAGCAGCTTTTCACCTACGTGGTCTTCGTCTCGGTGCTGTTCAGCCTGCTCGGCGGGCTGGCGCTCTTCCGGCTGCGCCGCACGCGGCCGGAGGCCGACCGGCCGTACCGGGTGTGGGGCTATCCGGTGGTGCCGGCGCTCTTCATGGCGGGCGCGTTCTACATGGTCGTCAACACGCTGACCGCACGGCCCGTCGAGTCGCTGGCCGGCCTGCTGCTGCTCGTCGTCGGGCTGCCGGCCTACTGGTACGGGCGGGGCCGGTCCCGGTAGGATTCCATGGCGATGCATTTTGCGATTGTCGGATCGGGCGCCGTCGGCGGGTTCTACGGCGCCCTGCTGCACCGGGCCGGGTCGGATGTCACGTTTCTCGCGCGCGGGGCGCACCTCGAGGCGATGCGGACCAACGGACTGCGCGTGGCCGGACCGACGGGGGACTTCACCGTCCGTGCGCGGACCGAAAGCCGCGCCGGGGACGTCGGGCCGGTCGACGTCGTGCTGCTTGCCGTCAAGACCTACGACAACGACACGGCGCTGCCCATGCTCGGGCCCCTCACCGGGCCGGACACGGTCGTCCTGACGCTTCAGAACGGCGTGGACAGCCCGGAGCAGGTGGCGGCGGTTGTCGGCGAACGGGCCACACTGGCCGGACCGACCTACATCGCCACGGCGGTCGAGGCACCCGGCGTCATCCGCCAGACGGGTACGCACCGGCGGATCGTCTTCGGCGAGTACTTCGGGGATCGGGTCCGCGTGTCCGATCGCGTGCGGGCGATCGAGACCGTCATGCGCGCGGCCGACATTCACGCCGAAGCGGTGGCCGACGCGCGCGTGCCCGTCTGGGAGAAGTTCGTCTACCTGGCGCCGTTTGCCGCCTTCACGGCCGCAGCGCGCCTGCCGATTGGCCCGCTCTGGGAGGACGAGGCCACCCGGAACACGTTTCTTGCCGCCGTCGCCGAAGTCGAAGCCGTGGCGCGCGCCTCAGGCGTGGCGATCGATCCGCAGATGCTCGTGACCATCTCCGAGTACGTCACCAGCATCCCGCCGGCCACGCGCTCGTCCATGCTCATCGACCTGTCGCAGGGCAAGCGCATCGAAGTCGAGTCGCTCGCCGGCTCGGTCGTCCGCCGCGGCCGCGCCCTGGGCGTGCCGACGCCGATGCTGGAGGCGCTCTACGCGGTGCTCAGACCGCACAGCGGGGGGCAGAGGGCGCAGTGAGTGTTCACCGCAAGTATCGGTCGAAAAACCCGACGACACGCTCCTCGAATTCCTCCGGCCGATCGTGCACGAACCGCGCGTGGCCGACCTCGGGGTCGAACCAGAGTTGCTTCGGCTCGCCCGCGGCGTCGTAGAGCAACTGACCGCTGTCGGGCCTGATGAACTCGTCGCGGCCGCCCTGGAGCAGCAGGACCGGCCGTGGTGCGAGCCGGGTGATCCACTGCTTCGCGTCGACCGTTGACGCGTCGAAGCCGGCCAGCCGTTCGGCCCAGAAGACGATGAGCGGCGCGAAGGGAAAGGCCGGCAAGCCGGTCTGGTGCGGCACGCTGAAGGCGATCGTGTCGTCGAGCGACGAGAAGGCGCTCTCGGAGACGAGGGCGCGGATGGCAGGCGCCGCAGCGGCGTACTGAATGGCGATCGACCCGCCCATCGAGCTGCCGAACAGGCCGATGCGGGCCGGGTCCACACCGGCCAGCCCGCTGGCCAGGCGGTGCCACGCCGCCAGGTCCTTCACTTCGTGCACGCCGAACGTGACGAGCTCGCCGTCACTCCGATCGTGGCCGCGGATCGACGTAATCAGTACGTGGTAGCCATGCCGCGCCAGCGCGCCGGCCACGCCGAGCATTTCGCCGCGGTGACCTTTGTAGCCGTGCTGCACCAGCACGAGCGCGTCGTGTGTCCCGCGCACGTACCACCCGACGGTCTTCATCCCGTCCTCGGCAATGACGTGCACGCTCTGGTACGGCAGTCCCACGCCGGAGGGCAGCTGCATCGGGATCGGCCGCGTGCCCGAAGGGCTCGTGACGAGGCGTGCCGCCTCGCGGCGCGTCGTCGTCACGAGCACAGTCGTGGCGGCCACGAGCAGGAGCACGGCAGCCAGTCTGAAGGGGCGACGGGCCCGGCGGGCAGGCGCCTGTGCGGGAGTGCCGTCCATCAGCGACTCGGCCCCGTGCCGGCCACGGCGAGCTCGTCGAGCTTCCTGAAGCTGTACTTGAGGAGGCCTGGTGTCACAAGCGTGGTGACCAGGCCCATGAGCACGAGAACCGAGAAGAGTTGGATGTCGATCAACCCGTTGGCGAGCGCGATCTTCGCCACCACCAGTTCCATGATGCCGCGCCCGTTCAGGCCAACGCCGAGCGCCCAGCCCTCGGCCGGGCTCAGGCCCGAGAGCCACCCGCCGATCCGTCCGGCCAGAATCTTGCCGGCGAATGCCGCCACCAGCACGGCGGTCACGAGCAGGGCGTCGGTGAGCGCGAACACGTCGAACTCGAGCCCGACCGTGGCGAAGAAGAGCGGTGCCAGCAGCCCCATCGTGATGCTGGTCGTCGTCTTCTGCACCTGATCGAAGCTCTGCCGCCCCAGCAGTTCGCGACTGAGCAGCAGCGAACCGAAGAACGCGCCGACGACGAAGTGCAGGCCGAGGACGTCGGCGAGTGCGGCAAAGCCGATGACGAACAGGAGGATGAGCGCGAACGACGACTCCTGGACACGGAGTCGGCCGGCCAGCAGGTCCGCGAACTCGCGGCCGCCCTGGAGCCGGCGCGCGATGGAGTTGAGCAGACGCGCCGACGCGAGCACGAGCCCCATGAAGAGGAGCACCTTCAGACCGGTCAGGGCCACGGCGATGAGGCTCGCCTGCAGGTCGCCGGTGCCGCGATTGACGTTCAGAATCAGGCCGAGCAGCAGCAGCGCGAGGATATCGTTGGCAATCGCGGCCGAGATGATCCGCTGACCCGTGTCGCTTTGCAGGCGCCCGAGGTCCATGAGGATGCGTACGCTCACGGGCAACGCCGTGATCGCGATGCACAACCCGAGAAAGACCGCACGCCAGCCATCCAGGCCCACGACAATCCCGGCCAGGAGGCCGATCGCCAGGGGGAAGAGAAAGCTCACCGCCGAGATCCACAGGTTGCGGCCGAGGAACGCCCTGGACAGCCGGTCGAGTTCGATCTCCATGCCGGCCAGGAGCATGAGAAGCAGGACGCCGAGATCCGACATCGCCTGCAGTTCGGGCGACACGTGAACCAGATTCAGAATGGACGGCCCGAGAATCAGGCCCGCCATAACCTCGCCGATCAGCGCCGGCTGGCCACGCCGCTCGGCAATTTCGGCGGCGACGCGCGCCACGGCCAGCAGCAGGAGGATCGAGATGATCAGTGTCATGGCGGCGGGGCGGCGCCCCAACTCTAGCAGAGGCGGCAGTCCCCACTTACCCGGCCCGCTGGCGCCCTGCCGGCCGCCTCGGGTACGATCCGCCCGTGCTCGAGTCGGCCCTGATCACGATACTGGCTGGCGTCGGGGCGGGCAGCCTCGGCGCCCTGCTCGGGCTCGGCGGTGGCGTCTTCCTCGTGCCCATGCTCGACATCCTGGTCGGGCTGCCGTTCCGAACAGCCGCCGGCATCAGCCTGCTGACCGTCATCGCGACGTCGAGTTTCGTCTCGCTCGACAACAACAGCCGGCGGTACGTGAACACGCGTCTGGCGATGCTGCTCCTCACGCACACCGTGCTCGGGGCGAGCCTCGGGCGCCTGCTCGTGGCACCGGGGCCGGACGGGCGGCCGCTCCTGTCCGATGTGGTGTCGGGCCGGATCTTCGGCGTCACCGCCCTCGTCGTCGCCCTCGTGATGCTGCACCGGCTCCGCCGACGGAACATCATCCGCGACCCGCTGGCGTCGGTTGGTGTCCTGGGGTCGCGCATTCACGATCCCGACAGCGGCGGCGCGGTCGGCTATCGCGTCTCACGGCTGCCGCTCGCGCTCGGCCTCGCGCTCGTCGCCGGCGCGATTTCGACCGTCGTGGGCGTCGGTGGCGGCATCCTGCTCGTGCCGGCGCTCAATTCGTGGTGTGGCGTGCCGATGCGCGCGGCGGCCGCGACCAGCGTCCTGATGATCGGGGTCACCGCCGTGCCCGGGGCCATCGGCCACTATGTGGACAACTACCTCACGATGCCGGGGCTCGAAGCGTCGGCCGTGCTCGGCGTCCTGGCGGGTTCGCGCCTCGGGTTCTGGGTGGGCGCCCGCAGCCGGGTCCTCTATCTGAAGCTGCTGATGGCCGTCATTTTGACGAGCGTCGGGGTCTTCTACCTGTTCTTCCGATGACGACACCCCCGTCGACGACGAACGGATCGGACTCGCGCGCACGCGTCCTGCCGCGTGCCACGCTGCTCGCCGGCACGTCGCTGCTCGGCGCTGGCTGGGTCGTGGCGCTGACGGTCGGTCAGACCTGGCCGACCGTCACGCGCGTGCTCGTCGACCTGGGCCTGGCGGCCGTCGTTTCGGTGCCGATCCTGAACGTCGTGGCGATCATGACGGTCGAGTGGCAGCGACGCGGCCGCCTGTTCGTGCTGGCGGCCGCCGCCGTGCTCCTGATGCTCGTCGCCAACGTATTCTGGTGGACGTGACGGACCTCAGTCCTTGAGGACGAACGTCACGGACAACTGCACGCGGTATTCGACGACCTTGCCCTTCTCGACGACGACCTTCTGGCCCTTCACCCAGGCGCCCGAGACGTTGTCGAGAGTCTTGGCGGCGCGCTTGATCCCGTTGTCGATGGCGTCGTCGAAGCTCTTTTTCGAGCCGGCGATGATTTCGGTCACGCGTGCTACGGCCATGGTGTCCTCCTCAGACCCGGTAGGCATCCGCTCGCGGTCTGAGCGGACGGTCGAACCAGCCCGGTCGCCGCGTGCCGTCGGGCCCGGGCGCCGGCCGCGTCTTCGCCATCCATTCCCGGTAGAGGCGATGCGACGCGTTGGTATCCACCATGATGTCGCCGTACCGATCGTCAGGGCCAGCTTTTTCGACCGTCACACGCTGGTGCCAGCAGTGCATGCCGCTCACCGGGTCGGGTTGCACCGGGAACGTGATGTTCTGATGGACGCCGACTTCGCTCCACCAGATGCGGCCCGAATCGGCGTCGGCGCTCTCGAACGGCTCGGCGCCGTGCACCTGTTTCATCTCGTACCGCCCGTCGCCCGTGCGCGCGATGCGGACGAGCGAGCTGGCCGTGCGCGCGCCCGTCTCCTCGTGCAGCCGCCACCGGCCGAGGTGATGTGACATGCCCACGACGCCCGGCCGGATGCCTTCGGTGATCCAGGCTCGCGTGACGAAGTGACCGATGCCCGTGCTGACCTTCACCAGGTCGCCCGGCGCGATCCCGAGGGCGGCGGCATCGCCCGTGGCAATCCACAGCGGGTTCGAGTGCGAGATCTCGTACAGCCACTTGACCGGCGAGCGTGTGTGGATGAGCGTCGGCAGGCGGAAGTTCGGGAGCAGGTCGAACTCATTGGCCGCCCGATCCAGGTCGCGCCAGTGTACGTGGCCCGGGACGTATCGGG
>DATKDF010000249.1:0-2075 GCA_035512795.1 Vicinamibacterales bacterium | reverse complement strand
TCCGCTCACCGGATCGCCGGGTCCTGGTGACGCCGGGCCTCGGCCGTCCCTGTGTGTCAGCGCGACAGCGTGAGGTCCTTCACGATCTTCACGTCTTCATGACCTTCACGTTTTCTTTTTGGAGTCGACAGTGCCGGCCAGTGCCATTCTCGAGAAACTCGGCATCGAAGCGATGAACCCCGGCGCGTGCGGCGCCGCCGGCTGGTCGTCGGCCTCGGCCGGCGACGTCGTCACGTCGATCAACCCGACGACCGGGCAGCCGCTCGCGTCGGTGCGGCAGGCCGGCGAAGCCGACTACGAGCGGGTGGTGGCCGGCGCGGCGAGCGCGTTCGCGGCGTGGCGCGAACGGCCGGCGCCGAGGCGCGGCGACCTCGTCCGCGATCTCGGCACGATCCTGCGCGAGCACAAGGAGCCGCTCGGCGACCTCGTCACGCTCGAGATGGGGAAGATCCGCGCCGAAGGCCACGGCGAAGTACAGGAGATGATCGACATCTGCGACTTCGCCGTCGGCCTCTCCCGCCAGCTTTACGGGTTGACGATGGCGTCCGAGCGGCCCGGCCACCGGATGATGGAGCAGTGGCACCCGCTCGGACCGGTGGGGGTCATCACGGCGTTCAACTTTCCGGTGGCGGTCTGGTCGTGGAATGCCGCGCTGGCCGTCGTCTGCGGCGACCCGGTCGTCTGGAAGCCGGCCGAGGCCGTGCCGCTCTCGGCGGTCGCCGTGCAGCGGCTGGCGATGCGGGTGGCCGCCGAGCACGACGCGGCTGGCGTCTTCAACCTGCTGGTGGGCCGCGGGTCGGTCGTGGGCGAGCGCATGCTGAATGACACCCGGTTGCCGCTCATCTCGTTCACCGGGTCCACGGCCGTGGGCCGTCGCGTCGCCTCGACGGTCGCGTCGCGGTTCGGCCGGACCATTCTGGAACTCGGCGGCAACAACGCGATCGTCGTCGCCGAGGACGCGCGGCTGGACCTGGCCGTGCGCGCGATTCTCTTCGGTGCGGTCGGCACGGCCGGCCAGCGGTGCACGTCGACGCGACGGCTCATCGTGCACGAGTCGATTGCCGACGCACTCTGCGAGCGGCTGGTCGTGGCCTACGGTCAGGTGCCGATGGGCGATCCGCTGGCCGCCGGCACGCTCCTCGGACCGCTCGTCAACGAGGCTGCGGTCGTCGAGATGGGGCGGGCGCTGGACCTTGCCCGGGCCCAGGGCGGGACGGTCCTCTGCGGCGGCCGCCCGCGCCCGGACGTCGGGCCGACCTTCGTCGAGCCAGCCATCGTCCGCATGCCGGAGCAGACGGACATCGTCCGGCAGGAGACGTTCGCGCCGATACTATATGTCATTACGTATCAACAGTTTACAGATGCAATGGCGCTTCACAACGACGTCCCGCAGGGCCTGTCGAGTGCCGTGTTCACCGAGAGTGTGCCGCTGGCGGAGGAGTTCGTCTCGGCGCGCGGCTCGGACTGCGGCATCGCGAACGTGAACATCGGAACCTCGGGCGCCGAAATCGGCGGCGCGTTCGGCGGCGAGAAGGAGACCGGTGGCGGTCGCGAGTCCGGCTCGGACAGCTGGAGGGCCTACATGCGCCGCCAGACCAACACCGTCAACTGGTCCGATGCGCTGCCGCTCGCGCAGGGGATTCAGTTCGGGTAGGGGCGGGGGCGGAACGGCCGGTCCCTGACCAACACCTCGCGAACCCGTTCGAGCGCCGCGGTGATGGCCTGATCGACCGCGGCCGCAGGCCGCGCGTCGGACGCCTGCACGGAGCTGAAGAGGTCGGGCAACGGCCGGAGTGCCGCGTCGAGGGCCCGGCGGCGGTCGTCGAGTGCCTGACGGCCAGCCGGGTGTGCGCCGGCCAGTTGCCCGTCGACCTCGCGCAAGGCCGCCGCCAGTTGTCCGATCGCGTCGTGAAGCAGGCGCGAAACCTGGTGCTGCGCCGCCAGGTCGGCGGCCGACGCCTCGACACGCGGGTCCATCCGCACCGTGAGCGGCTGCCGGTACAGGCGACCGCCGGCGCTCAGGCGCACCTGATACGTGCCCGGTGTCACGAGCAGCCCGCGGCCAGCCGCCGGGG
>DATKDF010000248.1:0-9198 GCA_035512795.1 Vicinamibacterales bacterium | reverse complement strand
CATCACGATCGACTCGCCCTGGGTGAAGAACGTGGACCTCTCGATTGTCAAGCTCGTGCCGATTACCGGCCGGGTGCGGGCCGAGTTCCGCCTCGAGATGCTCAACGCCTTCAACGTCGTCAACTTCAACCCGATCAGCGGTGTGGGCAGCACGACCGGGACCGGTTACGAAGTGACCGGCCTGACAGGCGCCACCGCCGCGCGGATCACGCAGTTGGTGGGACGCGTGTCCTGGTAACACCGGCACGCTTCATCTAACGCACACACACGGGGCGGGACCTCACGGTCCCGCCCCGTTTTCGTTGCCGGACAGCGGGCCGCGCCGTTCCGGGCGCGCTGGCGCCTACCTGGTGCTGGCCTTGACCGAGATGTCGAGTGACCTGCGGAGCGCATTCGAGACCGGGCATTTTCCCTCGGCCTCCTCGGCCACCGCCTGAAAGTCCCCTGCCTCGATGCCGGTCAGTCCCTCGGCCACGACTTCCAGCGCTGACGTCTGGATCGTGATGCCGGCGTCGCCGAAATCGGCGGTGACCGTACAGGTGACGTGCGTCCGGGCAATGGCGCCTCCCTTGCGTCCCACCGTGGCGCTGAGCGCCATGGCGTAACAGGTCGAATGGGCCGCCGCGACGAGCTCCTCCGGGCTCGTCGAGCCCTCGGGCTCCCCAACGCGCCGTGGAAACGTGACCGGCAGCGTGAACGCGCCAGTGCCAGCCGTGGCCTTGCCGTTGCCCTCGCGAACCGATCCTTGCCAGTCAACCGTCACGTGTCTCGAAAACGAAGCCATGGTGTCTGTTCTCCTCGAATGTCGTCCGTCATTCGGCCGCCCGCGGCCGTTTCTTCCGCTTCCCTGTCTTGCCTGTCGTCTTCAGCTGCACCAGCACGCCGAAACACGTCAGGACGAACCAGAGCGCCGGCATCCACCAGTCGCCCTCGGCACCCGGCCCGAGCGGGTAGATCACCCACACGTCGCCCGCCGATGCCGCCCGTAACGCATCGGTGTCCCCGCCGAGCGCCAGACCGCCGACGAGCGCGGTCCACGACCCGGCCAGGGCCGTGCCGAAGATCACGACCCAGCGCGCCACCGACAGCGCCCCGAGCGCGCCGAGCACCGCGACGATGACCAGGACGACTGTCGGCGGGTCGCCGCCGACCAGCCGCCAGAACAGGTTCAGGCCGAGCACCGCCAGCCCCGCGCCGACCAACCCGACGCCCACGAAGTACGCGGCGATCATCAGCGTCGCCCCGACCAGTCCGCCCACGACAGCCGCCAGCACGAGCGCCCACATCCCCGCCTCGCCCAGCATCGACGTCGTCACGGCTGCGCCGAGGATGAACCCGTAGACGCCGAGCACGACGCGGAACAGGCGGTAGCCGGCGAAACAGGCGAGCAGTCCACCTGCCACGAGGACGGCCGCCACAGGCGTGGCGTACGAGGCGGGCAGCATCGCCCGATTATAGGGGGTATGCTCTCTGCCGTGACTGCCGCGCCGGCTCGCGAGCACCCCTCTCGTCGTTCGATCGCGCTCACGATCGTCGCGGCGCTCGTCGGAACGGCGCTGCTCGTCTGGCAGGTGAGACAGGTCGGCCTGGCCGAGATCGCGTCAGGCTTCTCGGCTGTCGGCGCCGGCTTTGCCGGCGTCCTCGTCCTGTCGTGGTTCCGGTTCGTCCTGCGCGCTCTCGCCTGGCGTGCGCTGTTGCCACCCGGCGTACGGCTCGGACCTGTGGTGGCAGCAGCGATGGCCGGCGATGCGCTGGGGAACCTCACGCCGCTCAGCATCCTCGTCGGCGAGCCGACCAAGGTGATGTACCTCGGCCGCGCGGTCCCTCCGTCGCGGGCGGCGGCCGCCCTGACCGCCGAGAACTTCTTCTACAGCGTCTCGGTGGCCATCTACGTCGTGCTCGGCACGGCCGCGATGCTCGTGGCATTCCCCGTTCCCGGTGTCGTCGCCGATGCCGGCATCGTTGCGCTCGTCCTGATGGCCGTCGTGCTGGCCGGCGCCGCCTGGCTGGCCTGGCAGCGCCCGGCGCTTGCGAGCGCCGTCGTGTCCCGGCTGCCCTCGGCCCGCCTGCGGGGGCTCGTCGACCACGTCCGGACGTTCGAGCAGCAGTCCTACGGGTCGTCCGGGGGTCAGGCCGGCCGGCTGGCCACGGTCGTCCTGGCCGAAGCCACATTCCACGTCTTCAGCTTCATCGAGACGTGGGGCGTGCTCTGGCTCCTCACGGGGGCGTCGCTGCCACTCGAGGCGTTCGTCCTCGACACCTTCAGCCGCATCGTCAACGTCGTGTTCAAGATCGTCCCGCTGCGGCTGGGTGTCGACGAGTACGCCTCTCGGGAGGTGGCCGAGGCGATCGGGCTTGGCGGCGCCACGGGACTGACCCTGGCGCTCGTGCGCAAGGGGCGGGTGCTGGTCTGGGCGGCGGTCGGCGTCGTCCTCGTCGTCCGACGGACCCGGCGCCGTCTCACATCTCCCGTCGCCCCTCGATCGCCTTCGACATCGTGAACTCGTCGGTGTAGTCGATGTCGCTCCCGACCGCAACCCCCATGGCGATGCGCGAGACGCGGACCCCGAGCGGCTTGAGGAGCCTGGCGAGATAGAGCGCCGTGGCTTCGCCTTCGACCGTGGGATTGGTGGCCAGGATCACCTCTTCGACGCCACCTTCGGCCACCCGCGCGAGCAACCCCTTGATCTTCAGGTCGTCCGGACCGATGCCCTGCAGCGGCGCGATTGTCCCCATCAGCACGTGGTAGCGTCCGCGAAAGCCCCGGGTTTTCTCGACGGCCTGCACGTTCTCGGGCTGCTCGACGACACAGATCGCACGGCCGTCCCGTTTCGAATCGGTGCAGAAGCGGCACGGGTCCACGTCGGTGATGTTCGTGCAGATCGAGCAGTAGGTGACCCGGTCCTTGATCGACAGCATGGCCGCCGCCAGCGCGTCGACGTCTTCCCGCGGTGTCTTCAGCAGGTGATAAGCCAGCCGTTGGGCACTGCGAGCGCCGATCCCCGGCAGCCGCTGCAAGGCCGCCACAAGCGCGGCCAGCGGATCGGTGCCCGACATCAGGACAGGCCGGGCATGCGCATGCCGCCCATCAGACCCTGCATCTGACTGGCCAGCGCCTCGTCCACCTTCCGGTGCGCGTCGTTCAGAGCCGCGACGATCAGGTCCTGCAGCATCTCGACGTCGTCCTTCGAAACGACTTCAGAATCGATCGTGAGCGCCTGCACGTGTTTGTGGCCGTTGACGACGACCGTGACCATACCGCCCCCGGCAGAGGCCTCGATGCGCAACTCGCCCATCTGCTTCTGCAGGCGCTCCTGCATCTGCTGCGCCTGCTGCATCATCTTCTGGATGTTCATGGCTCCCTACTTCATCTCCTCGACGTCCTCGATCTCACCGCCGAAGACGTCGAGCACGGCCTGAACCGACGGCTCTTCCTTCGCACGGGCGGTCAGCTCAGCCTTACGGACGGCCTCGCGGTCGCTGCCGGCAGACCGGGCCGGCGCCGCCGCCGCTTCATCCTCCCTGACGGCCACGGTGATCCGGCGGCCGGCGACCGAGGCCGCCACCTGTTCGACCCACGCGCGTTTGCCTTCGAGCTGCGCGCGCACGGTCTTGTGGACGGGCGCGAACGTGAAGGTCACCGTGTCGCCGGCCACCTCGATCTTCCGGGCCTGGCCCACGACCATGCCGGCAAACGCCTTGTTCTGCTCGCGAATGGCGGCCAGCAGCTTCGCCCGCAAGTCCTGCTGCCCCGCCTCGTCGCCGCCCCCCTCGCCCGGCGACCCGGGCGCCGGCGTGGCCGTGGCCGCGGACCGACCGCCCCCTGGACGTGACGGCGGCGCGACGACCGCCCGGGCAGGGGGTGATGGCCGGGTGGCCCTGCCAGCCACCGGCGCCTGGCTGCCACCGGCCGCGATGAGCTCGGTGAGCGGCGTCAGCTTGCGCAGGTGGATCCACTTGACCAGGGCCATCTCGAACTGATGCCGGGGTTGCGACGAGTACCGGATATCCGACTCGGCCTTCGACAGCAGGTCGAACGCCCGCATCAGGTCCTCGCGCGAGAACTGCTCGGCGAGTTCCCGCAGCCGGTCGCGCTCACCCTCGCCGGCGACCTCCGGATCGGCGAGTCGGGCCGGATCGATGCGGACGAGCAGCATGTCGCGGGTCAACCGCGCCAGCTCCCGGCAGACAATGCGCAGGTCGAAGCCCGACTCGACGACCGCGCCGGCCAGGTCGAAGGCCGCGACGGCGTCCTCGCGTGCGACCGCGTCGACCAGCTCGAACTGCCGGTCGCGACCAATCAGACCGAGCACGGTGCTGACGTCGGCCCCGGTGACGCGTTCGCTCGTGAACGCCAGCACCTGGTCGAGGGCCGAGAGCGCGTCGCGCATGCTGCCTTCGGCCGCCCGCGAGAGGAGCGCAAGCGCGGCGTCGTCAATCGCGACGCCCTCGTTCCTGGTGACCGTCTGCAGCTGACCGCGAATGGCCGAGGCCGGAAGTGCTTTTAATTCAAATACTTGCGAGCGAGACTGGATGGTGGCCGGCACGGCGTCGAGCGCCGTCGTCGCCATCATGAACTTCACGTACGGCGGCGGTTCTTCTATGGACTTGAGGAGGGCATCGAATGCGTTCTTCGATAGCCGGTGTACTTCGTCGATGATGAACACCTTGAACCGGTCGCGCATGGGCGCGATCGACAACGGTTCGACGATCACCTCGCGGACGGCATCGACACCGGTGTAGGTAGCTCCGTCGATCTCCATGACGTCGACGTCGCGCCCCTCGGCGATCTCGCGGCAGGCATCGCACGTGCCGCAGGGCTCGCCCGTCGGGCCCTCGATGCAGTTGAGAGCCCGCGCCAGAATGCGCGCGGTCGTCGTCTTCCCGACACCCCGCGGCCCGGCGAAGATGAACGACTGCGCCAGCCGGCCCGACTCGATGGCGTTACGGAGCGTGTCCACCGTGCCCCGCTGGCCGATGACGTCTTCAAAGCGCTGGGGGCGCCATTTGCGGGCGAGGGCGAGATGGACAGACATTGTCAGGCAGGGTGACTCCGTGGCGCACCCGACCGCGGCCCGGAGGGCCTGCGGCACAGCACAGATTCGACTTAGCGCTGCTGCCTTCCGGCCCTGACGCGGTTCGTCGGCTGAACTTGCACAGGGTCCGGACCGCGGTCCGGTACGCCAGACCCGAAGTCTAGCACGCGCGGTGCTGCCCGGCGGAGGTCAGCGAACCTGCGGAATTCCACTGGAAATCACGAACAGTCGTCCCGATCGGTAGCCCCGGACGGCCGACCAGGCCGCCGTGATGAGAAAGTCCACGGTGCCGTCGCCATCGACGTCGCCCATGCCCACCGCATCGAAGCCGAACGTGTCGCCCGGCGTCTTGTTCGTATAGGTCCTGACGAGCGACCCGTCCTTGCCGGAGTAAAGGTACGCACGCCCGCCCGAGACGGCGCCGCCGGCGTACTGCACGCCCCGACGAGGATGTCGGCGTGACCATCACCGTCCACATCGCCCACGGCCGACGGGCTCGTCCCAAGGCCCTCGCCGGGGCCTTCGCCGAGCGCGGCGCCGGTCGCGTCAGCCTCGACGATGAACTTCGGCGTCCGCTCCAGGCGCTGATAGACATACCCGCGCCCGCGATTGTTCGGCCCGGCCCCGGGCGCGCCGACGATGAGCCAGCCCGCCTTGCCAAAGGCGTCGCCGGCCACGGTGGCCCCGTACGCGTCGACGCTCACATCGGCGTGCCCGTCGCCATTGACATCGCCCAGTCCACTGACGTGCCGGCCGAACTGCTCGGCGGGACTGGCGCCCTTCAGCGTGAGCAATCGCCTGCCGTCCCGACCCGACAACACGTACGCCTCGCCACGTCCGGACGCGCTCGCGATGACATCCGGAATGCCGTCGGCATTGGTGTCACCGGCCGCCTCGATTCCGAGACCCAGTTGATCACCGGCCTGTCCATCCATCGTCCACAGCAGTCCGCCCAGGCGGGTCGAATAGACGTAGATGCGCCCGGCCGATGCGCCGCCTCGGCTGCCCGACGGCGCCGAGGTCACGATGTCGGCGACGCCGTCGTCGTCGACATCACCGATGTTGCGCGCAATCCAGCCGAACTGGTCATTCGGCGACTCGCCACGCCATTCCCGGATGACGGTCACCGGCTCGACGAACGAGTCGGCAAAGTCCCGGTCGGTCGGCATGACGCGGCTGAAGCGGGCGTCCTTGCGGATCGACGCGAAGTTGGGATCGAGATCGGCGCGCGTCATGTCGGCTCGCGCGGCCTTCGCCTGCTCGAGCCATGCGAACGCCTGATCGTGTTGTCCCTCGAACGCATACACGGCACCGATGTTGTCAAGCACGTTGCCCGTGTTCGGTTGAAGCGCCAGTGCCTTCTGGAGCGCGTCAATCGCGCGGTCGTACTCTTCGTCTGCATGAGCGCGACGCCTATCGTCCGCCAGGCCATCACGTTGCCTGGTTCGCGGGTGGTAACGGCTTCGAGAATCTTCACCGCGCCAGCTGCGTCCTGCGCAGCCAGACGTGCGTTGGCTTGTGCCACGGTCGGCGGGCCTGCCTGCGGCGGCGTCTGTGCCGCCAGGCCCGTCATGCAGATCACGCCGATCGCCGCCACGAGCGCGGTCAGTCTGAACCCTGTGATCACGTCTGAATCCCCCGGAAGGCCCCAATTGTAGTGCCGGCCCGGGGAGACCGAGGCCAGTGGGTACCGATCGCCGCGGAACGAGGACCGGCGGCTGTCTGGCGGGGACCAACGCCGGCGCCCAGGCCGCCTGGAGCGACCGCCCCCCTACTTGCCGGGCGCGGCGGGTGTGAGCGTCGGTGGGGCCGCCGGCGTGGCGGCGATGCGCCGCGCCTGGTGGTTGACGATGTCGGCCTCCTGCCGTGCGACGGTCAGGAAGGCCCCCTGCAGCAGTTGCTGGCGGCGCTCCTGAATGAGCGTCCGCACACTCTCGCGTACGCCCGGCGTTCCCAGGTCGCGCAGGCCGGCGTTCTCGCGCGCGACGAGCAGCACGAGCGTATGCGCGCCGCCGGCACTCACGATGCTGACATTGCCCGGCTCGGACTTGAGCACCACGTCGCGAAGCTCTGGCGGCACGCGCTCGAGCGCCGACGCCGGCACAAAACCGAGGTCGCCGCCCTGCGGGGCCGATTGCGGATCCTCGGAGAAGTCCATCGCGAGCTGCGCGAAGTCGTCCCCGGCTTTCAGCCGCTCCATGAGCATCTGGACCTTCTGTTCCGCCTGGGCCGGCGTCGTCGCATCATTGTTCTGCCGGTTGCGCAGGCCGGGGTCGCGCACGGACGTGACGACGATCTGCGCAATGCGGTACTGCGTCTCGGCCACATTGAACCGATCGCGATTGGCGGCGTAGAAGTCGCTGATCTCCTGGTCGGTCACCGACACCCGGTCGTTGACCTCCTGCTGGATGAGCTTGTCGACCAGCAGTTCCCGTCGGAGCACCTCGCGCAGGTCGGCGTCACTCAGGCTCCGGAGCTTCAACTCGCTCTGAAACGCCTCGTTGGTGAGATCGCCCTTGCGCTGGCCGTACGCGGTGTCGATTTCGGCATCCGTGACGACCACGTTCATGGCCTGCGCCTTGCCCAGGAGCACTTCCTGCGTGATGAGCTCGTCGACGATGCCGAGTTTGACGGTCATCGCCTCGTCCTCAGACGTCGGGGTCTGGCCGGGCTGGACGACGCGACGGAAGGCCCTGTCGACGTCGTCCTGGGTGATCTGGCGGCCGTCGACGGTGGCCCAGACGTCGGGGCCGACGACGGGCTCCTGGTCGCAGGCGCCGGTGAGCGTCAGGGCGGCGATTACGGTCGCGGCCGGCAACAGGCGGCGTACGGCGGTCGGCAGCATCTCGGTCAGGTCCTTGGGCCTGCGGCACATCGTATCCCAAAGGCCGGCGAGCCCCGGCGTTACGGCCGGTGTTCAGACGTCCGAGGTGTCTCCCGTTCGAGTCGCGTTCGAGCGCCGGTGCCCACCGTGAAGTCCGCGAACCGGCCGAGGACGACGATCCAGCCTTGCTCGTAGCCGGGACGAACGACCTCGGCGCGCGCCCCGAGGCGCTGCCAGTCCCGATGTTCCAGATCGACGCGTGTGGCCGGGCCGTCGGCAATGAAGCGCACGTCGACGACCTGTGCGATGTCCTCGCCGCGGCCGGGATGCCAGGTGAACGCGAGCCTGCCCGGCGGTTCCCAGACCGTCACGCGTCCCCAGGTACATCGCTCGCCTGTTCGGCTCACCTCGAACAGATCGCCGCCCGCGCGCGGCTCCAGGCCGCACGAGCGCGTCTCGTCGCCGAAGACGGCAAACGGTGGCGAGAGCGGCCACCAGTCGCCGAACCGTGCCGTGAACAGATCGAAGACGTCGGCCGGCGACCCGGGCACGGTGACGCTCTGTCGAAGGGGTTCCAGGTACGGAAGGATCGAGTCGACGCTCATTTTGGCTCCCTTGCGCGGTCCTGCGCCCGCGCGGCACGTTCGAAGGCCGAGAGCGCATCGCCCCAGAGTCGGTCGACGTAGCGGCGCAGCTCGACGAGGCCGCGCAGCTCGACCTGGTAGACATGTCGCACGCCCTCGCGACGCTCCCGGACGAGGCCGGCCGTCCTCAGTACCTTGAGGTGCTGGGACACGGCAGGCCGGCTGACCGGCATCCCCTCGGCCAGCTCGCCAACCGAGGCGCTCGCCTTGCGTAACCGGTCGAAGATCGCCCGGCGGGTGGGATCGCCCAGGGCCTGAAGCGCACGTTCGACACTCATGGTCCCATCCTCGCTGCCGGGGCATATGTTAGCACACACTTACCAATATCGGGCCGGATGATCGAGCGCAGAGTTCCTGCCGGAGGGGCATCGGCACCCGGGAGTGACCCTGAACGGCGGTGGCGACACAGAACGCGGTCGCGTCCCTATTTCCAGGTAATTTCCATTCCGAAGAAGTGCACGAACACCTGGCGGTTCGGTCGGTTCTTCGGGTTCTGCTGCGGGCTGCGGATGTCGAAGTCGATCTGCTGCGTCGCCGGGTTCGTCTCCCCGCCCGGCAGCTGCTTGTTGGGCAGCGGGTAATTGACGCGCAGCGTCTTCCGGTCGCGGAGTCCCTGCGTGACCATGAAGTGCATCTCGTAGTCCTGATACAGCGGCTTCCCGTTCAGCGTCGCGTGACCGTATCCCCATCCAGC
>DATKDF010000247.1:0-12486 GCA_035512795.1 Vicinamibacterales bacterium | reverse complement strand
CCGAACGCCCGGTCGATGGCGAGCGTCTGCGGATCGACGCCGGCCAGCACGGGATGGAGGCCGCGCACCGACCAGCGCACGTCCCGCTCCTCGGCCATTCGCTCGCCAAGCCACGGTGAGTTCTGCGGCGCGAGCATCAGGGCCGGCCGGGCGGGCGGCTCGGGCGGCACCCAGCCGTCGAAGACGAGCACGTCGGCCGGCGCGGCCGGGTCGTACCGGCCGGGCGCGACAAACGTCGGCGCGACACCGGGGTGCCGCTGGAGCAGCAGGCCGAGCGCGCCGGGGTCGGCACTGACGACGGTCACCGCGATCGGTGTCGCCCCCTCGAACCACGCCACGGCCTCGTCGTCGATCGCCAGGGCGTTGTAGGGTGCCGACACGCGCGCGCGCAGCCGGGCGTCGCCGGCACCCAGGTCGATCGTCTGGCGGACGGCCTCGCCCGGCGCCATCTCGACGGTCGTGTCGGCCACGACCTCGGTGCCCCGCGTGACGACCAGGCGCACCGGCTGCGCCGTGTCGGCGTAGTTGTCGATCTCGAGGTACGCCTCGGGCGCACCGCCGGGCATGGCCGCTCGCCGGACGGCGAACGCCGTGATGGCGACGTTCGGTGCCGCCTCGAAGACCGAATGGATCTCGACCGATTCGTCGATCGGACGCGGGATCGCGCCATCGGTCAGAAAGTGCACGGCGCTTGTGCCATCAACCCGCGGCCAGGCCGCATCCTCGCCGCCGGCCGGCCGCAGGGTGCCGATGGCTGTCTCGATGAGCGCCAGGTCCGCCGTCGGGCCCTCGATGAGGCCATCCGAGGTCGTCGCCAGTGCCACTTCCCCGCCGCCGGCGCCAGCCCCCAGACGACGCGCCATTCCGATGGCCCGATCCCAGCGTGTGCCGCCGCCCGAGGTCCCGGTCAGCATCGACCAGGACGAGTCGATGACGATGAGCACTCGTCCGCGCGACCCGCTGGCGACGGCCGGGCCGGGACGCGTGACGGCCAGCGCGAGCGCCACCGCAACGGCGACCGTGACGGCCAGCGACACGGCCCGCCGCACCCGCTCCCACCAGGTCAGCTCGCGCTCTTGATCGAGCACGCGCCGCCACAGCAGAAGCGACGGCACGAGCACCCGGGGCGGCCGCACCTTGAGCCGGAACAGCCATGCCGCGGCCCCGCCCGCCGCGGCGATGAGAAGCACGGCCTGCCACGCGGCCAGCGCCCCGAAGCTCATGCGAGAAACCGGCCCTTGCGGAACGTCTTGAGGATCACGCCCTCGAACGGCTGCGCCGCGTCGGCACGGATGTACGCGAGCGCATAGCGGCCGCACAACCGCTCCAGGTCGTCGGCATGCGCCTCCCATTCGCGTGCGTAGGCCTCGACGAGCGCCGGCGTCACCTCGACGTCGCGCACGTCGCCCGTTTCGGCGTCGACAAACCGGACCTCGCCGAGCGCGCCAGGATCGCGATCGGCGTGCGAGGTGACGTGAACGACGAACACGTCGTGGCCCATCGAGGCGAGCATCTTGAGTCCCGACTCGAAGCCGGACGGGTCCAGGAAATCGGAAATGACCACGGCCAGACCCTGCTGGCGGGTGCGCGACGCGAACTGCTTGAACGACTCGCGCAGGTCTGTCGGCCCGGCCGCTTCCATCGCCTCGAGCGCCTCGAACACGCGGAAAATGCGGCCCTTGCCGCGCCCCGGCACGCGCTCGTCGCCGAGGCCCGCGCCAAAGGCGAGGATCGTGACCCGATCGAGATGCGCGAGCCCGATGTAGCAGAGCGCCGCGGCGATGCGGCGGGCCTGATCGAACTTGGCCGGCTCGAGCATCGACCGGCTGGTGTCGACAAAGAGGTAGATCGGCAGGTCCTGCTCTTCGTCGAAGAGCCGCAGCAGCAGCCGGCCCAGACGCCGATAGGCCTTCCAGTCGATGTGGCGGAAGTCGTCGCCGTGCGAGTACTGCCGGTGGTCGGCAAACTCGAGGCCGCGGCCGCGCTTGCGCGCCAGCCGGTCGGCGCGGTTCTGCCCGGCGAACGCCCGCTTCGAGACCACGTGCAGGTACTCGAGCTTCTTCAGGAAATCGTCTTCGAAGCGGAGGGACATGACTGCGGGTCCAGCGTCACTCCGTCGCCACTCCCGTGAGGAGTTCCTTGACGATCGTATCCGTGCTGACCTGCTCGGCCTCGCCCTCGAAGTTGAGCAGCACGCGGTGGCGCAGCGCCGGCATGGCCACGTCGCGGACGTCGTCGATCGATACGAAGGCCCGGCCGTCGGTGAGCGCACGGATCTTGCCGGCGAGGACGATGGCCTGCGCGGCGCGCGGGCTGGCGCCGTAGCGGACGTAGCGCTTGACGAGCGGCGTGGCGTAGGACGAATCCGGGTGCGAGCCGAGCGTCAGGCGGACGGCATACGCCTGCACGGGCCGGGCGATCGGCACGGCGCGTGCCACCTGGCGCATCTCCAGAATCGCCGGGCCGTCGCAGACGCGATCGACCTCCAGATTCATGGCCGCCGTCGTGCGGTCGAGAATCTGATGCATGGCCGCTTCGCTCGGATAGGCCACCCTCAGCTTGAACAGGAACCGATCGAGCTGGGCCTCGGGCAGCGGGTAGGTGCCCTCCATCTCCAGCGGATTCTGCGTGGCGAGCACGAAGAACGGCTGCTCCAGCTTGTAGGTCGTCCGGCCGACCGTCACGCTCTGATCCTGCATGGCCTCGAGCAGCGCCGACTGCGTCTTGGGCGTGGCGCGGTTGATCTCGTCGGCCAGGACCACGTGCGCGAACACCGGGCCCTGCTGGAACTCGAAGAACGTGCCGCCGTGCGGATTCTCCTGCACGATGTTGGTGCCGACAATGTCAGCCGGCATCAGGTCCGGCGTGAACTGGATGCGCGAGAAGTTCAGGTGCAACACGTCGGCCAGCGTGTGGACGAGGCTGGTCTTGCCGACGCCGGGGATGCCCTCGAGCAGCACGTGCCCGCCGGCGAGAAATCCGGTGACCGTGTCACGGACGATCCCTTCCTGCCCGACAATCCGCTTGCCGATTTCCCCGGTGATGCGAACGAAACGTTCCCGAAAGAGGTCGATGTGCTCGGCGACAGCGGTGGTCATTGGTGACGGATGAAATAGCTGTGGAGCAACGCCCGGCGCGCGTCGGGCACGACAGGCGGGGCCTGCGCCCGGCTCCGGTCCACGGTGGAGGGCGGTGCGACACGCGTGTAGCCCACGGTGGCCTCGCCCTGTTCGGTCTTGCGGCGGATGTCTTCGCGCTCGACGTTCTCGCCCTTGGTATCGGCGCTCGCCTCCACCAGTTCCTGCCGGAGCGCCTGGGCGATGGCGAGCGGATCGAGGGCATTCTGGCCGTCGGCACCGCTGTTGCCGCCGGCGCCTGGCCGCGAGTCGCCGCCCATCGCGCCGGCGCCACCCATCGTCATCCGGGCCGCACCGGGATCGGCCGCCGCTTCGCGCGACATCTTCATCTGCATGTCCGAGTTGGCGCCCTCGGCCGAGGTCGGCTGCTCGGAGCCGCTGGCCATCTCGCCGGTTTCCTCGGACGCCGACGCGTTCTTCTCGGCGGTCTGGCGTTCGCGTGAGGCATTGGCCAGCCGTTCGGCCAGATCGTCGGCGGCCCAGCGCACGTCCTCGGCCAAGCCGGCGCTCGAGTCCTTCGCCATGTCGGCGCCATCGAGCGGCTTCTCACCGGCCGGCATCGCGTCGGCCATCTCCTGCGCGTTCCTGGCCATCTCGGCCAGCTGTGCGGCCAGCTCCGGATCGAGCTGCTTCATCAATTCCTGGAGTTCGGCCATGGTCGCTTCGGCCACGTCGGCGGTTTCACCGCCCTCGGCCATCTGCCTGAGGAGCGCTTCGAGCTGGGCGCGCAGCTCCGGCGGCAGCGTATCGAGCATCGCCTGTTCGGCGGCTTCGGCCGCCGCCAGATCCGCGGCCGAGAGTGCTGCCGGCCCTGGGGTCGTCATCGCCAGCGCCAGCGCGACGACGACACCGGCGCCGGTCATCGCCCAGGCGCGCACGGCCTGCACGGGCGGGTACACGCGGGGCCAGTCCACCGCCCCGGCGTGGGTCGCGGCGCGCGACAGATGGTAGCCGGCCCACGCGTCGGCACCTGGCTGCGAGGCGAACCAGTGCGCACTCCGGAGTTCGCCGCCGAGCCCGGCGTCGCCGTCCACGCGGGCGGCGACGACGTCGGGCGCCGCGCCCCTGCCGCGCAGCACGACGTAGGCCGCCACGACGGCCACGGCAAGCGCGGCGACGGTCGCCGCAGTGACGAGAGGTGACGCGCCCGTGATCCGCACCGCGAGTGCGACCGCCGCGGCGCACACACCCGCGGCCGGCGCCACCCGGACGACCAGGCGCAAGGCGTCGTGTCCTCGGCGCCGCCGGTCGGCACGCGCGACGGTATCCCGGATGAAGTCCCCGTGAGGCTGATGGTCGGTCACGATCGTGTCAGTAGAACGTATCAAAGATATCGCATCCGGGGTGCTTGCGCACGCCGGGAGGGACGAACGCCGTGACGGAACGGGCGGGCAATCCGGCCCCATGGCCCTCAGGTCGTGCGGGCGCGCGCAGTCCGCGATGGCGGGACCAGCCGCCGGGCCTCGACCGTTCTGTGCCGAACGGTACAGCGTCCCGGGCACGCGTGCGGCATGCTGGCGGACATGAATCGAATTCCCCTCGCTTTCGCCGTGGTCTGTTGCACGACTCTCGCCGCCTGCACCTCACAGGCGGCCCCCGGTGAAGCGGCGCCCGGCCTGGCCGCGAGTGCGTTGCGGCAGGACATGCGGATGCTGTGGTCGGATCACGTGATTTGGACGCGCAGCTACATCGTGGCCGCCATCGCCGACGCCCCGGACCAGCAGGCCGCCGCCACTCGCCTGATGCGCAACCAGGACGAACTCGGCAGCGCCATCGCGGCCTACTACGGCGAAGCCGCCGGCAACCGGATGACCACGCTCCTGAAGGAGCACATTTCGATCGCCGTCGAGCTCGTCACGGCCGCCAGGACCGGCAACACCTCGGGCCAGGCGGAGGCCGACGCCCGGTGGCAGCAGAACGGCGTGGACATCGCGGACTTTTTGAGCGAGGCCAACCCGAACTGGCCCCGCGCCGCCCTCGTGGACATGATGAAGACGCACCTCTCGACCACTACCGCCGAGGTCGTGGCACGGCTGGGCGGGAACTGGGATGCCGACGTGCGCGCGTTTGACGAGGCGTATCGGCATATCCTGATGATGTCCGACACGCTCGCCGATGGCATTGTCGAGCAGTTCCCCGACCGGTTCTCGCCGATGGTCGATCGGCGCTAGTCCCGAGTCAGAGATCGCGACCATATTCCGGAGCGCGGCGCCCGGCTGGCAAGGCGCGACGAGCGAGACGACTGGCCGGGCGACGCGTCAACCCATGCGACTCAGACTGATACCCCTGTTGGCCGTCGTCCTCGTGGCGGCCACCCCACGGCCGGCCACCGCGGGCTGGGACCTGATGCTGTTTCTCGGACGCGCGTTCCCCACGCTCGAGGAGCGACTCACGTTCAACGTGCCCACGCCGACCTTCCCGGGCGTGGATGTCAACGTGATCGGATCGCCGATCCTCGCGCCTGCTGGCGGCATGACGATCGGCGCGGCGCTCACTGTCGAAGCCGGGGTCGTCGGTCTCGAAGCGCGATTCGATTCGGTGGCGCTGGGCTTCGATTTTTCAGGCGTGCGCTACGAGTTGACGGGCGTGGCGCCGCCGGCGACCGGTCTCACCGGAAGCCTCTCGCTCTCCGACGGCCGGTTCGACGTCGATCGCCTGAATCTCCTCTCGCTCAACTTGCGGCTGCGGACGCCGGGACCGGTCGGCATTACGGTGTCTGGCGGCATGAGCTTCCTGCCCCGATTCGACGTCACCGGGTCGGTGCCGATCGAGGTCCTGCTCGGCCCCGTCGGGCAGTCAGCGGCGATCGGGCTCGTGATCGCCGCCGAGGAGTCGCGACATCGCTTTGGCGTCAACGCGGGCGGCGGTCTGCGCTTCGGCGGTCGACGGGCCGCCCTCGTGGTCGAAGGCCGCGTCTTCTATTTCGGCGATTACCACCTGACGCTCGTGAGCGCAGACAGCGAACCGCTGCTGGACGACCTGCTCGCGGGATTCGATCCGGTGCGCTTCCGGCCCGTGATCGTGACGGCGCAGGCCGGCCTGCTGTTCAGGTTCTGACGCGCCCGACCTACTTCCGCTTCGGCCGATGGACGTGTGTCGACTGGCCGAAGAACACTTCGGCGGCCTCCATGATCGTCTCCGAGAGCGTGGGGTGCGGATGGATGCTGAGCTTGAGGTCGGTCGCGAGCGCGGCCATCTCCACCGCCAGGACGCCCTCCGAGATGAGGTCACCGGCGCCGGTGCCGACAATGCCGACGCCCAGGATGCGCTCGGTCTTCGGATCGATGACGAGCTTGGTCATCCCGTCGGGCCGATCGATGGCTTGCGCCCGGCCGAGCGCGGCCCACGGGAACCTGGCGATCTCGACCGTCCGGCCTTGCGCCTTCGCCTCGGTCTCGGTCAGCCCGCACCAGGCGACTTCCGGATCGGTGAAGACGACCGCCGGAATGGCCTGCGGCTCGAACGCCACCTTGTGACCGGCGATGGCCTCGACGGCCACGCGCGCCTCGTGCGACGCCTTGTGCGCCAGCATCGGCTCGCCGACCACGTCGCCAATCGCGTAGATGTTCGGCTCGGCCGTGCGCCGCGCCGCGTCCACCTCGATGAACCCGCGCTGGCTGACCTTCACCTGCGTCTTGTCGAGCCCCGGCACGTTCGAGTTCGGCCTGCGGCCGACCGACACGAGGACCCGGTCGAAGACCCGGGTCTTGTCGGCGTCGGCGACGTCGGCGCCCTCGATCCGGACGCGCACGCCCTTCTTCTCCTCGGTCATCTCGACGACCTTGGCGTTGACGAGGACCGTGTCCAGCGTCTTCTCGAGCCGTCGCGACAGGATCGTCACGAGGTCGCGGTCAGCGCCGGGCAGCAGGCCGGCCGTCATCTCGACGACCGTGACTTTCGTGCCGAGCGCGGCGTAGACCGACCCGAGTTCCAGGCCGATGTAGCCGCCGCCGACGACGAGCAGGGAGCCTGGCACGTCGGGCAGATCGAGCGCGGTCGTCGAGTCCATGACGCGCGGGTCGTCCATCGACAGCCCCGGCACGGTCGCCGGCCGCGAACCGGTCGCAATGATCGCGTGCGTGAAGTCGATCGTCCGGGCGTCACCTTTTCCATCGACCGGCGTGACGCGGATCGACCGGTTGCTCACAAACTCCGCTTCGCCCTGGACGTAGGCGATCTTCCGCTGCTTCGACAGCTGTCCCAGCCCGCCGGTCAGCCTGGTGACGACGTCGTTCTTGTACCCGCGGAGTTTGTCGACGTCGATCTTCGGCTGGCCGAACGTGATCCCCCAGGCCGGCGCATGCGCGGCCTCGCCGATGACCTTGGCGACGTGCAGGAGCGCCTTGGACGGAATGCACCCGCGGAACAGACAGACGCCGCCCGGATTGGCTTCCCGATCGACGAGCGTGACCTGCATGCCGAGATCGGCCGCATAGAACGCCGCCGCGTACCCGCCCGGCCCGCCGCCGACGACTACGAGGTGAGGGGATGGAGCCATGGCGTCAGAGAATCATGCTCATCGGCTCTTCGAGGACCCCGACGATGAACCGCAGGAAGCGCGCGGCGTCGGCGCCATCGATGACGCGGTGATCGTAGGACAGCGACAGCGGCAGCATCTGCCGCGGCACGAACTGGCCGTCGCGCCACACCGGCTCGGTTGCCCCGCGCGACACGCCGAGGATCGCAACCTCGGGCTGATTGACGATCGGCGTGAACAGCGTCCCCCCGATTCCCCCGAGGTTCGTGACGGTGAACACGCCACCGGACATCTCGTCGAGCGACAGCTTCCGCGCGCGCGCCTTCTCGGACAGGGTCCCCAGTTCGGCCGCAATCTCCGTGATCGTCTTGCGATCGGCATCCCGAACGACCGGCACGAGCAGGCCGTTCGGCGTATCGACGGCGACGCCGATGTGGATGTACTTCTTGTAGATGATGGCCTCGTGCGCCATGTCGGCTGACGAGGCGAACTGCGGAAAGCGTCGAATCGCCTCGGCGGCGACGCGAATCAGAATGGCGGTCACGGTGAGCTTGCCGCCGCCGGCCTCGACCCGTTTCGCCTGCGCGGCACGGAACGCCTCGAGGTCGGTGACGTCGGCGCGATCGTGCTGCGTGACGTGCGGTGCCTGCCAGGCCACGCTCAGGTGCTCGGCGGTCTTGCGGCGGATGTTGGACATCGGCCGGCTCTCGACCTCGCCCCACTTCGAGAAATCGGGCAGCCGTGCGGCCGCGACCGGGGCACCCGCTCCCCCGCCAGACCGCAACTGCGTCTTCGCATGGGCCTTGACGTCACCCTGCCCGATGCGACCGCCGGGGCCGGTGCCGTGGACGGCACCGATGTCGATGCCCAGCTCGCGGGCGAAACGACGCACCGACGGCGCCGCCGGCGCGCCGGCGCCGTCGGCCGGTGGCGGCTCGTCGGATGCGGCCGGCGGGCGCGTCTCGGCCGGCGCCGATTCGCGCGCGGCCGAACGGCCCTTGGCGATGTCGACCACCTCGGCCGTCCTGGCCGGGGCCTTGCCACTCCCGCCGTCGGCCGGCTCGTCCGTCTCGGGCGACGCGTCGGCATCGGCCTCGGCGGCGGCGGGCGCGTCGGCTTCTGCGGACGGTTCAGCCGCCGGCGCCCCGGCACCGTTGCTGTCGACCAGCAGGACGGCCTGGCCGGGCTTCACCTGGTCACCCGCCTTGACCCGCACCTCGGTCACCGTGCCTTCAACGGTCGACGGCACCTCGATCGTGGCCTTGTCGGTCTCGAGTTCGAGGACGGGCTGATCCTGCTTCAACACGTCGCCGGCCGACACCAGCACCCGGACGACGTCGCCCTTCTCGATGTTCTCACCCAGCTCGGGAAGCTTGAACTCAACTGCCATGAGGCCTGGTCCCTGGAATCACGACTCGCGCTCGTTACGCCTGCGACGGATCGATCTTGTCCGCCTGGATGTCGAGGTCGGCGAATGCCTGCTTGACGACCTTGGCGTCCACCGCCTTGTCGCGCAGCAGCGCCGACAGCGTCGACGCCGCGATATGACGCGCATCGACTTCGAAGAAGTCGCGGAGCGCGGCCCGATCCGCACTGCGGCCGAACCCATCGGTGCCGAGCGTGACGATCGGACGCCCCACCCACTGGCTGATCATCGAGGGCTGGCTCTTCAGGTAGTCGGACGCGGCCACAATGACCCCCTCGGTGCCGGCGAGGCACTCGGCGACGTACGCCGCGCGCGCCTTGCCGGTCGGGTGACGCAGGGTCCACCGCTCGGTCCGGTGCGCGTCGCGGTAGAGCTCGTTGTAACTGGTCGCGCTCCAGACGTCGGCGGCCACGCCATACCCGTCGAGCAGTTCCTGCGCGCGGACGACCTCGTTCAGGATCGCGCCGCTGCCGAGCAACTGTGCCTTCGCCTTCGCCTTCGTCGATCCGGCGCTTCGGAACCGGTACAGGCCCTTGAGGATGCCGTCGGTCGCGCCGGCCGGCATCGGCGGCATCTCGTACTGCTCGTTCATCACGGTGAGGTAGTAGAACTCCGGAATCCCCTCGCCGTACATGCGCCGGATGCCTTCCTGGACGATCACGGCCAGTTCGTAGGCATAGGCCGGATCGTAGGCCCGGCAGGTCGGCACGGTCAGCGCCAGCGTGTGGCTGTTGCCGTCCTGATGCTGGAGCCCCTCGCCGGCCAGCGTCGTGCGGCCGGACGTACCGCCGAGCAGGAAGCCGCGGCAGCGGGCATCGGCGGCAGCCCAGATGAAATCGCCGACGCGCTGGAACCCGAACATCGAGTAGAAGATGAAGAACGGAATCGTGTTGACGCCGTGCGTGGCGTAGGCCGTGCCGGCGGCAATCCACGACGAGATCGACCCGGCCTCGGTGATGCCTTCCTCGAGAATCTGGCCGTCCTTCGCTTCCTTGTAGTACAGGAGCGTGGCCTTGTCGACCGGCTCGTAGAGCTGGCCGATGCTCGAGTAGATGCCGACGGCGCGGAAGAGCGACTCCATGCCGAACGTCCGTGCCTCGTCGGGCACGATCGGCACGATGAGCTTGCCGATCTCCTTGTGCTTCATCAGCCTGGTCAGCACGCTCACGGCCACCATCGTCGTCGAGGCCTTCTTGCCCTCGGTGCCCCCGGCGAACTCGTCGAAGACCTCGGCCAGATCGGGGGTGATGGTCGGCGCCTGCTCCACCCGGCGCGGCACCGGGCCGCCGAGCGCCTGCCGGCGCTCGCGGACGTAGCGCACCTCGATGCTGTCGTCGGCCGGCTTGTAAAACGGCGCCTCGGCGATCTGGTCGTCCGAAATCGGGATGCCGAACCGGTCGCGGAAATGGCGCAGGTCGGCCTCGTTCATCTTCTTCTGCTGGTGGGTGATGTTCCTGCCCTCACCCGCCTCGCCGAGGCCGTAGCCCTTGATCGTCCGCGCGAGGATGACGGTCGGCCCGCCGGTGTGACCGAGCGCCGACAGGTAGGCGTTGTACACCTTGAGGGGATCGTGGCCGCCGACGCGCAGGTGCTTCAGATCATGGTCCGACAGGTGTCGCACCATCTCGAGCAGGCGCGGATCGGCGCCCCAGAAGTGCTTGCGCAGGTAGCCGCCATCTTCGACGACGTAGCGCTGATACTCGCCGTCGACGATCTGGCCCATCCGGCGGACGAGCAGGCCCTCGCTGTCGCGGGCGATCAGCTCATCCCAGTCGGAGCCCCACAGCACCTTGATGACGTTCCAGCCGGCCCCCCGGAAGACGGCTTCGAGTTCCTGGACGATCTGGCCGTTGCCGCGCACCGGCCCGTCGAGCCGCTGCAGGTTGCAGTTGACCACGAAAATCAGGTTGTCGAGCTTCTCGCGGGCGGCGAGCGAGATCGCGCCGAGCGCCTCGGGTTCGTCCGTCTCGCCGTCACCGATGAAGGCCCACACCTTCTGGTCGGATGGTGCTTTCAGGCCGCGGTTCTCGAGATACCGGATGAAGCGGGCCTGGTAGATCGCCATCAGGGGCCCCAGCCCCATCGAGACGGTCGGGAACTCCCAGAAGTCGGGCATCAGCCACGGATGCGGATACGACGACAGGCCGCCCTCGGCCCGGAGCTCGTGGCGGAAGTTGCGGAGATGGGTCTCCGACAGCCGGCCCTCGAGGAAGGCCCGGGCGTCGATGCCCGGCGAGGCGTGCCCCTGGAAGAAGATGATGTCGCCGGCGCCGCCGCCGTCGCGGCCGCGGAAGAAGTGATTGAACCCCACCTCGTAGAGCGTGGCGGCCGACGCGTACGTCGAGATATGACCGCCGATGCCGTCCGACTCCCGGTTGGCGCGGACGACCATCGCGAGGGCATTCCAGCGGATCAGGCTCTTGATGCGGCGCTCGACGCTGCCGTCGCCGGGCATCGGCACCTGCTCCTCTTCGGCAATGGTGTTGATGTAGGGCGTGGTGGCGACAAACGGCACGCGGATGCCGGAGACCTTGGCCCGGGCCCGAAGCGCCTCGAGCAGGCGCAGGACGCGGCCCTTGTCGCCCTGGCCAACCACGTAGTCGAGCGACTCAATCCACTCGCGGGTTTCGACGGCTTCGAGGGCCGCCTGATCGGTCGGAGACAGGTTCTTCATACGTCTCTACTGGTCCCTTGTCACGAGCACAATCCTGTCATTCTATCGCCCCGCTCGCGCCGCGCGATACACAGCCGTGTAAAACCGTGCAGAATAGGCACATGCGCGCACGCACCCGTTCGCTCGGCCCCGTCATCGTCCTGCTTGGCGCCGGCGTCGCCGGCTGCTCGCCCGCGGCCCCGCCGCCCCCGGCTTCGGGACCGGTCGCCGCACTGGAGGCCAAAGCCCGGCGGTTCGCCCCGGTCGAGATCAACGTGCAGGTGGATCTGCCCGGGAACGAGCCGACCGTGCTCGGCCACCTGATTCGGGCCGCGCGGCTGATGGACGGC
Source organism: Vicinamibacterales bacterium (assembly GCA_035512795.1). Lineage (GTDB taxonomy): Bacteria > Acidobacteriota > Vicinamibacteria > Vicinamibacterales > SCN-69-37 > DATKDF01. The sequence continues at coordinate 443 of DATKDF010000247.1, read as the reverse complement.
CTGTTTCTCGATCAGGTGTGGGCCGGCAACAGCAGCCTGCTCATCGACCTGGGAGCGGACAGGACGCCGCTCGGCCGCGCCGAGTTCCACTACTTCCTCCTCAACAAGGGTCCGTGGTCGCGGCTCGACGAACACGAGCCCTTCCTGCCGCCGGCGCGCGGTGTCCCGGCCGTCAAGCCCGCCCAGGCAAATTTCTACCCGGCCGACGCGACCCGCGAGGAGGTCGAGGCCTGGATCGGCTCACTTACCGGTGAGGCGCGCGGGGCGGCCACCGGGTTCTTCACGCTCATCCGGCGCGACGCGGCGGGCGGGTTGACGGCCGTGCCGTACAGCACCGCCTACCGAAATACGCTCGTCGAGGCCGCCAGCCACCTGCGCGCGGCGTCGGCGCTGACGACCGAGCCGACGCTCAAGCGCTTTCTCGACACGCGCGCCGACGCGTT
>DATKDF010000246.1:0-22679 GCA_035512795.1 Vicinamibacterales bacterium | reverse complement strand
CGATCGAGCGCGTCGGCAACCGGCTGCCCGACCCGGCCATCCTGTTCTTCATCCTGCTCATCACCGTCTGGGTGATCTCGGCGGTGCTCGCGCCGGTGGCCTGGACCGAGATCGACCCGCGGTCGTCCGAACCGCTCCGCGTACGGAACCTCCTGACCGGCCCGGCCATTGCCGCGTTTCTCGCGGGCATGGTCACGACGTTCACGTCGTTCCATCCGCTGGGCGTCGTGCTCGTCACGCTGCTCGGCGTCGGCGTAGCCGAACACACGGGGTTCATCAACGCCGGGCTCAAGGCGCTCCTCAACGTGACGTCGAGAGCGCTCCTGACGCCAATGCTCATCGCGGTGGCGATCCTCAGCCACACGGCCGCGGATGCGGGCTACGTGCTGGTGATTCCGCTCGGCGGCGTGATCTTCTACGCGGCCGGCCGCCATCCGCTGGCCGGCATCGCGGCGGCCTTTGCCGGCGTCTCGGGCGGGTTCAGCGCCACGTTCATGCCGTCGAGCCTGGATCCGCTGCTCGCGGGCCTGACGCAGGCCGCCGCCCAGATCATCGATCCGGCGCGGACGGTCAACCCGTTCGGCAACTTCATCTTCACGACCGTCTCGAGCGTGCTCATCGTCGGCGTCGGCTGGTTCGTCACCGATCGCGTCGTCGAACCGCGGCTCCGGAGCCTGCGGGTGGACGGCGACCTGTCGGCCGTCGCGAAACTCGAGGCGATCGGACCAGCCGAGCGGCGCGGCCTGCGGATGGCGCTTCTCGCGATGATCGCCGGGCTCGGCGTCCTGTTCTACGCGTCGTGGCCGGCCGACTCACCGCTCCGGGCGCCGGACGGCGACCTGACCGACGCCCAGGCGCCGCTGATCCAGGCGATCGTGCCCTTCATCTTCCTCTTCTTCCTCATCCCGGGCATCGTCTACGGCTACGCGGCGCGCACGGTGAAGTCGCACCGCGACATCGTGCAGGGCATGAGCAAGGCGATGAGCACGATGGGCTACTACATCGTGCTGGCGTTCTTCGTGTCGCTCTTCATCGCCGCGTTCGGCCAGTCGAACCTGGGCGCGCTCTTCGCACTGAAGGGCGCGGCGACGCTCCAGGCCCTCGGGATGCCCGGCCAGCTCACGATCGTCGGCATCATCGCGCTGACGACGATGGTGAACCTGTTCGTCGGCTCGGCGTCGGCGAAGTGGGCGCTCCTCGCGCCGATCTTCGTGCCGATGCTCATGCAGCTCGGCCTGTCGCCGGAACTCACCCAGGCCGCCTACCGGGTGGGCGACTCCTCATCGAACATCATCACGCCGCTCATGCCCTACTTCCCGCTGGTCGTTGTCTTCTGCCAGCGCTACGTCACGACCACGGGCATCGGCACGCTGGTGTCGATGATGCTGCCCTTCTCGGTATCGTTTCTCATTACGTGGACGATCTTCCTGATCACGTACTGGATGCTGGGCATTCCACTCGGACTCCAGGCGCCGTACACGTACCCGGGCTAGCAGCCCGCGAGGCGCGGCCGGAAGATGCCTGGCAAGGCCCGGCGGCCGACGTCAGAACCAGCCCGCGCACGGGGTAGACTACCGCCGGCATGATCGCCCAGGAACACGAGTCGGCGATTCTCGCGCGAATCCGGGCGATTCCGATCTTCGCGACGCTGCACATGGATGCCGTCGTGCTCGACACCGGGTGCTGTGCGCTCACGGTCCCCCGGCAGCCCATCTATGACGGCGTCTTCGAGTCGTTTCACGGCGGCATTCTGATGACGATTGCCGACTCGGTCGCCTGCTTCGCCATCCTCACCCGGACGCCCGTCGATCAGGTGCTGACGACGACCGACATGAACATCCGGTTTCTGGCGCCCTGTCTGAGCGACGTGCGCGCCAAGGCTCGGGTGATCAAGCTGGGCCGCGTGATGTGTCCGGTGGCGGTGGACCTGTACGACGCCGCCGGCACACACGTGGCGGTCGCCCAGGTGAATTACATGCGGCTCGACGACATGCCGCGTCGCTGACGGCTCTCGCGAGAGGTCCGGTGCGGCGGCCACGAAGTTCCGGGGGCAGCGACTCGTGCGTGTCAATCGCATCTCGATGATCTGAATCGGCGGCGCGCCCTCGCGTTCACAGTAGCCGAGCTCGTGCCAGGCATCGTCGGTGAGCGCGAGCGCCCGCTCTTCCGCCTGGGCCAGGAGCCGCCGGCCCAGGCCGCGTCCGCGATACGCGGCGCGCACGACGAGGTCGTTGACGCGCGCGTAGGCGCCCGGCGGATCGTCGGGCTCGTCGAAGGGCACGCGCGAATCAACGGAACCGTCCGGCCAAAGGGTCGGCGACCTTTGCGCGACCACCGGGACCGACCAGGGCCGACGTCACGAGGTCGCGCCCGGCCTCGCGGGTGTGACGGCGGCATGACGGCGGTCGTCCTCGCGCGGGTCGAGCCGGGTGAGCCGCGTCACGACCCGTTCGAGCCGGCGGAAGAAGGCGATGGCCTCGAGTGGTCGATTGCACCAGCCGGTCGCGATGCAGTACGCGGTGTCGTGCGGGCGGGCGTGATGCCGCGCGTGCGCGTCGCGGCCGAGCATGAGGCCGCGATCCTGGCACCAGCGCACGACGCGCGGCGGATCGGGCAAATGGGCCCACTGGTGAATCTGATTCGTCAGCGTGCCCACCACGCAGAACCCGAACGCGAATGACAGCAGCGCGGCGTGTCCCGGGGTGTCGATCGGGACTGCCACGGCCAGCGCCAGGATCGGCAAGTGGAGCAGCGCCACATCGCCGTTGGCATCGATGAAGGACCGGGTGAGGAAGTCCCCGGGATCGACGTGGTGCCGCCGGAACGGCAGCAGCAGGCGCGGCCCGAGAATCGGCATGTCGTCCCGCCCCCACGTATCGGCGCCCCAGTGCACCAGCCCCGAGACGAAATCGGCGAGGACGATGCCCGCGAGGACCATCACGAAGGCCCACCACGGAAGGAGCGCAATCTCCCCCAGCAGACGCGCCGCCAGCCAGGCAAGCAGCGCGGCCGCCGCGGCGATCGACGACAGCCACACGAGGCGGCTGCTGTCGGTCCGCGGCCGGCCAATCTGGCGTTGCAGGATGGACGCCGGATCCGGCGTGACTGGTCGCATCGGCGTTCAGTAAATCAGAGATCTGCTGCCGAGTGGAACCGGGACGACCAGCCACCCCGACGCCCGGCCCCGCTGACCGTCGTGCCCTGACGGTTTCTCTTGCCCGGACTGGCGGGCCTCGCCGTCCTGATCGGCGTCGCACTGTCGGTGCCGATCTTCTTTCTCCTGCGGGCGTCGTTCATGGGCGTCGAACCATGGGTTCGCTCATTCACTCATTCGCTCACTTCATTCGCTCATCCACTTCATTCGCTAATCCGCTGAATGGGCTTGCGTCAGTTCCACGCAAGCCCCTTGAGCGGCTCGAGATTGACGTTGCCGCCCGACAGGACGCACACGACCTTCGACCCGGGCGGGAGCGTCACGAGGCCGTGCAGCAGCGCGCCGACCGTTGACGCCGCGGCGCCCTCGGGCACGACCTTCGCGTAGTGCATCGTCCAGACGACGGCGTCGAAAATCTCGCGGTCGGGCAGCGTGACGATCTCGTCGACGAACTGACGCACGACCTCGAAGGTGGTCTCGCCCACCCGTTTGACGCGCAGGCCGTCGATGATCGTGTCCACGGTCTCGAGCGTCACGACCCGCCCGGCCGCCACACTCCGCTGCATGGCCGGGCCGTCGGACGACTCGACGCCGACGATCCGGATGCGCGGATTGATGCTCCTGGCCGCGAGCGCGACGCCTGAAATCAGTCCGCCCCCGCCGATCGGGACGACGATGGCGTCGACCTCGGGCCAGTCGCGGACGATCTCGAGGCCCACGGTCCCCTGGCCGGTGATGAGCTGCAGGTCGTCGAACGGGTGGATGTAGGTGTAGCCCCGCTCGGCCACGAGCGCCTTCGCCTTCTCGTTGGCCTCGTCCCAGATCCGGCCGTGCAGGACGACCTCCGCGCCGTAACCGCGCGTGGCCTCGATCTTCGACGGCGTCGCGTTCTCGGCCATGCACACGACGGCGTGGATGCCGTGGATGCGGGCGGCGAGCGCCACGCCCTGAGCGTGGTTGCCGGCCGACGAGCAGATGACGCCGCGCCGCTTCTCGTCGTCGGTCAGGAACGTGAACTTGTTGAGCGGGCCGCGGATCTTGTACGAGCCGGTCCGCTGAAAGAGCTCGGCCTTGAGCCGCACGTCGAATCCGGACCGCTCGCTGAGCGTGCGCGACGGCAGGAGCGGCGTATGGTGCACGTGCGAACCCATGCGGGCGCGCGCGGCGTCGAAGTCGGCCGTGGTCGGCCAGGTCAGCGTCTTCGGGGTCGTCATCGGACGGCCATTCTACCGCCCGGCCGCCCCCACTCGAACGACCAGCACGCGGCCGCGCCATTCGCCCGGCTGCACGGACAGCGTGCTGATCCCGGCGCCCTGACGCGTGCCCGGCGAACGGACGTCGATGCGGACCGGACCGTCCGAGCGCAGGCCGACGTGCACCGGGAGATCGCTCTGCGCGTTGTAGCCGGAGCCGGCATCCACCCAGCGCGTCTGCACGTCATTCGATCCGGTCTCGAAGACGCGCACCTCGGCACCGGGCACACTCACGCCAGGGGCTGACTCGACGCGAATCATGAGCGACCGTGCCGCCGCCGCTCCGGTGAGTCCGTTCCGAAGGACGAGCGGCAGCCGGCCGGCGCCGGTGAGTGCCAGATCCAGATCGCCGTCGCCGTCGACGTCAGCCCAGGCGACGCCATGATCGGCCTCGAGATCACGAATTGCCGGCGGCGTCACGTCATCGAAGCGCGAGCCGACGCCGCGGAACAGGAAGTCCGGGTAGTTGCGGCCGCCCGTCACCGTCCCGTTGATAAAGAGATCCAGCCGGCCGTCGTGGTCGACGTCGGCCGGCGCGCACGTGTCGTCGCGGGCATCGATCGCGAGACCCGAGGCGACCGAGGCATCCTCCCAGCGGCCGCCGCGTCGATTGAGGAACAACCCGTTCGGGCCGTAGTTGGCCATGATGAGGTCGAGCCGCCCGTCGTTGTCGACGTCGGCGACGCACGGCCGGACGGTGCCGTTGGCCGGGTCGCCAGGCGCGCGACCGCCCCAGGCCAGGCCGCGTTCGGCAGCCACGTCCACGAACCGCGTGACGGCACCGCCCGGCCCGACGACCTGCCGCGCCGGGTTGATCCAGAGGCCGTTCGGGTCGCCGTCCATGTTGCCGACGTACAGGTCGAGATCGCCGTCGCCATCCTCGTCGAACCACACGGCGCCCACACTGCGCCGCCCGTCGTCGAGCCCGAGCGCGGCGGCGACGTCCTCGAACCGGCCGTTGGCGTTGCGGTACAGCGCGTTCGGGCCGTCCCGGAAGGCGACGAACAAGTCGAGGTCGCCGTCGAGATCGTCGTCCACCCAGATGGGCTGGCGGACGGCGCCGGCGGCGCGGGTGAGACCAGCCTCGACGGTGACGTCGACGAACCGGCCGGCGTCGTTCCGGTAGAGCCGCAGCACGGATCCGGCGCCCGGCGCGAAGCCGACCAGGAGATCCGGATCGCCATCCCCGTCGAAATCGCCCCACGCCGCTGCGCGGGTCGCCCGCGCATCGGCCACACCGGCCGACGCGGCGACCTCGACGAGCCGGCCGTCGTCGTTCCGGTACAGCCGATTGGGCTGGCCGTTGAAGCCGACGAACAGATCCGGGTCACCGTCGCGGTCGTAGTCGGCCCACGCATTGACGAGCGTGGCCGACGCGATCAGATCGGGTTGATACGGCTCGAACGAGGGCAGGCCGGCCTGCGGCCAGGCCAGCAGTGCGGCCGCCAGCAGCAACCAGACCGGGACATCTCGAAGCGGCACGGGACGATTCCGCGCGCTAGCTGCCGCCGGCCTTGCGGGGCGTCGTGACCTTCTTGCCGGCGCCCTTGGCGGCCTTGTCGACCTTCCCCTTGCCGCCTGGCTCGTCGTCGGCCGCGCGACGACGCCCCCCGAGCGCTTCGCGAATCCGGCCGCCCACGCCCTTCTTCTTCGGTGCCTCGGGCGCGGTCTCGCCGCCCTTGTCGCCCGCGGTCGCGCGATTTGGGTCGTACTCGCTGCCGATGAGTTCGACCAGGGCGACGTCGGCGCCGTCGCCGCGCCGGTGTCCCAGCCGCAACAGCCGCGTGTAGCCGCCGGGCCGCTCGACGTAGCGGGGCGCGATCGTGTCGAAGAGCTTGCGGACGACGGCCCGATCGGCGATGTCGACCGCGACGGTCCGGCGCGCCGTGACCATCCGTGCGCTGCCCTCGCCGGCGTCCAGACTCCGCTTGGCGACCGTGATCAGCCGCTCGACGAACGGCCGCAGTTCCTTGGCGCGCGCCACGGTCGTCTCGACGTGCTCGTGCCGGATCAACGCGACGGCCTGGTTCCGGAGCATCGAGATCCGATGCTCCGTCACCCGGCCGAGTTTCCGATGTGCCACTCGATGACGCATGTCCTGCCTCTTCCCTCTGCCCTCTGTCCTCTGTCCTCTGTCCTCTGTCCTCTTACTCGTGTCCGGCCGGCTGGTCGAGACGCATGCCGAGGGTGAGGCCCATGGCGGTCAGGATTTCCTTGATCTCGTTGAGCGACTTGCGGCCGAAGTTCTTCGTCTTCAGCATCTCGCCCTCGGTCTTGGTCACCAGCTCGCGCAGGGTGCGAATATTGGCGTTCTTCAGGCAGTTGTACGACCGGACGGACAGCTCGAGCTCGTCGACGCTCTTGTCGAGGTGCTCGTTGACCATCGACGCCGGCTGATCCAGCGCGCCGTCGAGCGGCGAGTCGCCCGCTTCATCCAGCCCCACGAAGATGGTGAAGTGGTCGCGGATGAGCTTGGCCGCGAGCGACACGGCGTCGCGCGGCGTGACGGCGCCGTTGGTCCAGACCTCGAGCGTCAGCTTGTCGTAGTCGGTCGTCTGGCCGATGCGCGCCGCCTCGACGATGTAGTTGACCTTCTTGACCGGCGAGTGCACCGAATCGACGGGAATCCAGCCGATGCCGAGATCCTCGTCGAAGTTCTTGTCGGCCGCCACGTAGCCGCGGCCGCGCTTGAGCCGCAGCTCCATCTCGAGCTTGCCCCCCTCGCTCACCGTGGCGATGTGGGCGTCCGGCTCGAGGATCTCGACCTCGTGGTCCGCCTCGATGTCGCGGGCGCGCACGTCACCTGGTTTGGTGGCCCGCAGCGTCAGCGTCTTGGCATGTTCGGTGTGCAGCTTGATGGGAATCTGCTTCAGGTTGAGGATGATGTCGGTCGCATCCTCCACGACGCCCTGAATGGGCGAGAACTCGTGGAGCACACCCTCGATTTTCACGGCCGTCACGGCCGCGCCCTCAATCGACGACAGCAGCACACGCCGCATCGCATTGCCGACGGTGGTGCCAAATCCCCGCTCGAACGGTTGCGCGTAGAACCGGCCGAATCGATCGGTCAGTGTCTCGCGCTCGAATTCGAGCCGCTTCGGTCGCTGAAATCCCTTCCAGAGCATCGCGTGTGTCCTTTCGCCTGCGGCCTGCCGCCGCCAGACCTGCTATGTGGCCGCCGGCCTCCCGCCGCAGGTCTGAAAGCTGCGGGCCGGCACCTGGCTGTCTCCGAACGAACCCTACTTCGAATACAACTCCACGATCAGCTGCTCCTGCACCGGCAGGTTGATCTGCTCGCGCGTGGGCAGCGACGAAATCGTGCCCGCCTGCTTCTCGGCGTCGAGGAGCAGCCACTCCGGGATGCCGCGCCCCTTCACCTCGTCCATCGCATGTGCGATCGACGGGTTCTTGCCGCTCGACGCGCGCACGGCGATGACGTCGCCGGCCCGCACGGGGTACGACGGGATGTCGACCTTGCGGCCGTTGACGGCGAAGTGGCCGTGGCGCACGAGCTGGCGCCCCTGCGCCCGCGACGTCGCAAACCCGAGCCGGTAGACGACGTTGTCGAGGCGCCGCTCGAGCGACTGGAGCAGCAGCTCGCCCGTGATGCCCTTCTGGCGGTCGGCAGCCTCGAAGTAGCGGCGGAACTGGTTCTCGAGCACGCCATAGGTGCGCTTGACCTTCTGCTTCTCACGCAACTGGATGCCGTAGCCGACGATCTTCGCGCGCCGGGCGCGGCCGTGCTGGCCGGGCGGCACGTTGCGCTTCTCGATCGCGCACTTCTCCGAATAGCAGCGTTCCCCCTTGAGGAACAGCTTCATGCCTTCTCGCCGGCACAACCGGCAAACCGGCCCGATGTATCGCGCCATGAGTGACCCTCTTCGCTCCGTGACTCGTCAGTTACCGACCGTCGATCCGGCGGGCGCCTACACCCGTCGGCGCTTGGGCGGCCGGCACCCGTTGTGCGGAATCGGCGTCACGTCCCGGATGGACTTGACCTCCATCCCCACCGTCTGCAGCGCGCGCACGGCCGACTCGCGGCCGGCGCCCGGCCCCTTCACCTTCACTTCGAGCGACCGCATGCCGTGTGTTTTGGCGGCGTTGCCGGCGGTCATCGCGGCCTGGGTCGCCGCAAACGGCGTCCCCTTGCGCGATCCCTTGAACCCGATGGCCCCGGCACTCGACCAGGCCACCACGTTCCCCTCGCTGTCGGTGATCGTGATGATCGTGTTGTTGAACGACGCCTGCACGTAGGCGTACCCATGGTGCACGACGCGCTTCTCGCCCTTCTTCTTGAAGGCCTTCTTTTTCTTCTTGGGCGTGGCGCCGGCGTCCGGCGTGGCGGCGGCGTCCTTCGGTGTCTTGGCCATGGGTCCCTACTCCGTCTTCTTCTTCGCAATGGCGCCGCGGCGCGGCCCCTTGCGCGTGCGGGCGTTGGTCCGCGTCCGCTGGCCCCGTGCCGGCAGGTTGCGGCGATGCCGCGACCCCCGGTAGCTGCCAATCTCGACCAGCCGCTTGATGTTGAGCGAGATCTCCTTGCGCAGATCGCCCTCGACACCGCCCTGTTCCTCGATGACCCGGCTGATCTTCCGGACATCGTCTTCCGACAGGTCCTTGACGCGGATGGTGGCCGACACGCCCGCGGCTTCCAGGATGTCGCCCGACCGCTTGCGGCCGATGCCGTAGATGTACGTGAGTCCCACTTCGACGCGCTTGGTGCGCGGGAGATCGACGCCTGCAATTCGAGCCATGGTCGCGCTACCTCATCCCTGCCGCTGCTTGTGCTTCTGGTTCGTGCAGATCACTCGGACGACGCCCCGTCGCCGGACGATCTTGCACTTCACACACATCCGTTTGACCGACGCTCTCACCTTCATCGTCGTCCTTCTTTCCCCTTCGTCCTACCGGGCCGGCCGCCGCCGCACGATGCGGCCGCGGGTCCGGTCGCGCGACCCGAGGGCCACCTCGACCCGATCCCCCACCACGAGCCGGACGAAGTTGCGTCCGGTGCCGCCCTCGAGGTGCGCCGTGACTTCCCGTCCCCCCGCGAGCCCCACCCGATAGAGCGCCCGCGGCAACACCGCCAGCACGATCCCGTCGACCGTGGCCGGCCCGTCCTCGGTCATCCGTCAGGGCCGCGCCTCCGCGCCGGCCGGCTGCCCGTTCGGCGCCGTCAGCACGAGCGGCCCGTCAGCCGTCACGGCGATCGTGTGCTCGAAGTGCGCCGCCAAGCTGCCGTCGCGCGTCACGGCCGTCCAGCCATCGGCCAGCACCCGGGTCTGCGCGCCGCCCATCGCCACCATCGGCTCGATCGCCAGCACCATGCCGGCCTCGAGCTTCGGACCGCGGCCGGGCGCGCCGTAATTGGGGATCTGCGGATCCTCGTGCAGCCGCTCGCCGATCCCGTGCCCCACGAACTCCCGGATGACCGAGAAGCCGTGCGCCTCGACCCACGCCTGAATCGCGTGGCTGATATCCGACAGCCGGCCGCCGACACGGGCCTGCGCAATGCCCCGATCGAGCGCCTCGCGCGTCACGTCGAGCAGCCCCGCGGTGGGCGGCGGCACCTCGCCCACGGCCACCGTCACGGCCGAGTCGCCGAAGTACCCGTCGAGCTTCGCCCCGACGTCGAGTGAGATGATGTCGCCGGCCACCAGGGCCCGCGATCGCGACGGGATGCCGTGCACGACCTCCTCGTTGATCGACGCGCACAGGGTCGCCGGAAACCCGCGGTACCCCTTGAACGCCGGCACGGCGCCCGCCGCGCGAATCATCCGCTCGGCCAGCGCATCCAGGTCGCCCGTCGTCACCCCCGGCCGGACCTCGGCCGCCAGTGCCCCCAGCACGCGCCTGACGAGCTGGTTGGCCTGACGCAGCCGCTCGATCTCGCGGGCCGACCGGTAGGCAATCATTCGCGGTCCCTGACGGCCGCCGCGACGGCCGCGGCAATGTCGGCCGCCACGGCATCGGGCGACTGGTCGCCATCGACGGACCGGAACGTCGGCCGCCGCTCGTAGAACTCGACGAGCGGCTGCGTGTCCCGCCCGTACACCCTCAACCGCTCGCGGACGATGTCCTCGCCGTCGTCGCGGCGCTGGACGAGAGCGCCCCCGCAGCGGCTGCACTCGGTGGCGTCGGGCACCGCGATCCAGCCGCAGGCGCCGCAGATCCGGCGCACGCTCAGGCGCCGCACGAGCACGTCCTCGGGCACGTCGATGTCGATGACCGCCAACGGCTTGTCGGCATCGAGCATCTGGTCGAGGGCCTGGGCCTGGGCGACGGTTCGGGGAAACCCGTCGAGCACGAACCCGCGCCGCGCGTCGTTGCGCTCGAGACGCTCCCGCACGATGCCGATCATGATCGGGTCGCTCACCAGTTGACCCGCTTCCATGATCGCCCGCGCCGCCCGTCCCATGTCGGTTCCGCCCTGCACGGCTTCGCGCAGGATGTCGCCGGTCGAGATTTTCGGCACGCCCCGGTCGCGCGCGAACCGCTCGGCCTGCGTGCCCTTCCCCGCGCCCGGAGGCCCCAGCATGACAAGTCGCACCGCCATCGCCTCCGACGAGCCTCACCCGCGCCGGCCACGAATCCGGGTCTTCTTCATGAACCCGTCGTAGTGGCGCATGATCAACTGCGACTCGACCTGCTGCACGGTATCCATCGCCACGCCGACGATGATGAGCAGCGACGTGCCGCCGAAGTAGAACTGCACGTTGAGTCCCTCGGTGATGAACCGCGGCAACGCGGCATCGAGCTGGTCGCCGATGAACGGGATCGGCGCCACCTTGAAGCCGGTCAGGAGGAACTCCGGAATGAGCGCGATGATGGCCAGGTAGACGGCCCCGGCCGCCGTCACCCGCGCCAGGATGCCGTCGATGTACTCGGCCGTCCGCTTGCCCGGCCGGATCCCCGGCACGAACCCCCCATACTTCCGCATGTTCTCGGCCACATCGTCCGGATTGAAGATGATGGCGGTGTAGAAGTACGCGAAGAAGATGATGAGCGCGACGTAGGTCAGGTTGTAGAGCGGGTACCCCATCGAGAACTGGGTGATCGCCTGCGACACCATGCCGTCGACCGGGAACATCGGGGCGAGCGTCTGGGGGAACGCGAGGATCGACGACGCGAAGATGACCGGCATGACGCCGCCGGTGTTCACCTTGAGCGGAATGTGCGTGCTGGCACCGCCATACATGCGCCGACCGACCATCCGCCGGGCGTACTGCACCGGCACCCGCCGGTGGCCGCGCTCGACGAACACGACCGCCGCCACGACGGCGACCATCACGGCCAGCAGCACGATGAGCTGCAGCGGGCCGAACTGCCCCGTCTGAAGCTGGCCGAGCGTCAGCACCGCGGCGCGCGGCAGCCCGACGACGATGCCGGCGTAGATGAGCAGGGACATGCCGTTGCCGATGCCCCGTTCGGTGATCTGCTCACCGAGCCACATGACCAGGACCGAGCCGGTCGTCAGCGTGAGCACGGTCATCAGCCGGAAGCCCCAGCCCGGGTCGTACACGATGGGCAGGCCGCCGGTCGACTGTGTGAGATTCTCGAGGAAGATGGCGATGCCGAACGACTGCACGACGCTCAGCAGAATCGTCCCGTAGCGGGTGTACTGCGTGATCTTCCGGCGGCCGAATTCGCCCTCCTTCGACAGGCGTTCGAGGTAGGGCCACACGACCGTGAGCAGCTGCAGGATGATGGACGCGCTGATGTACGGCATGACCCCCAGGGCGAACACTGTCATCTGCGACAGGTTGTAGCCGGAGAACATGTCGTACAACCCGAACAGGTTACTGGCCTGCTGTTCGGTCAACTGTGTCAGCGCCGAGGCGTCAATGCCCGGCGTCGGCACATGCCCGCCCACCCGATAGACCGCGAGGATGCCGAACGTGTACAGCACCCGCTTGCGCAGCTCCGGAATGGCGAAGATGTTCTTGAGACTCTCCATGATGCTCTCGGACGACCCCTAACGGGCCGGTGTGTCCGCGTCGCCTCCTATTCGTTCGACCGTTCCCCCAGCCGCCGCGATCTTCTGCGCCGCCGACGCGCTGAACCGGTGCGCCCGCACCGTCAGCGCCTTCGGCAACTCACCGCGGCCCAGCACCTTGACCGGCGTGCTGCCGCCCGGCACGAGCCCGCGTTCGTGCAGCACATCGGGCGTCACCGACGAGCCGGCCTCGAAGACCTCGGCCAGCGTGTCGAGATTGACGACGGCGTACTCGACCCGGAACGGGTTGCGGAAGCCGCGCTTCGGCACGCGGCGGTGCAGCGGCATCTGGCCGCCCTCGAACCCGCGCTTGTGGTGGTACCCGGACCGCGACTGCGCGCCCTTGTGGCCGCGACTGGCCGTCTTGCCGTGGCCCGATCCCGGGCCTCGTCCCACGCGCTTCTTGGCGTGCTTGGCGCCCTTCGGCGGCTTGAGTCTGTGCAGCGGCATCGCCTACTCCCCTTCGACCTTCACCAGGTGGCGCACGCGCAGGATCAACCCGCGCGTCGACGGCGTGTCGACCACCTCGACGGTGTGCCGGATCCGGCGCAGCCCGAGCCCCCGGAGCGCCAGCGCCTGTTTCCGGTCGAAGCCAATCGCACTTCGCAGTTGCGTGATCTTGATTCGTTTCATGATCCCGCGTCCTAGGAACCGGCGCCCACGAGCGCGTCCAGGTCCTTGCCGCGGAGGCGGGCCACCGCCTCCGGATCGCGCAGCAGCCCGAGCGCCGCAAACGTCGCCCGCACCACGTTGTGTGCATTGGCCGAGCCGAGCGACTTGGTCAACACGTTGTGAATCCCGGCCGACTCGACCACCGCCCGCACCGCGCCCCCGGCAATGATGCCGGTGCCGTCGGGCGCCGGCTTGAGCAGCACCGACCCGGCGCCGAACCGCCCGAGCGCCGGATGCGGAATCGTCGATCCGGTCATCGGCACGCGCACGAGCGCCTTCTTGGCAGCCTCGATGGCCTTCTTGATCGCCGACGGCACTTCCTTCGCCTTGCCCGTGCCGAAGCCGACCACGCCGTGGCCGTCGCCGACGATCACGAGCGCACTGAAGCTCAGGTTCTTGCCGCCCTTGACGACCTTCGTCACGCGGTTGATCGAAACAACCGTGTCCTTCAACTCGAATTCGGACGGGTCAATCTTCTCGCGACCGTACACCATGGCGATTCCTCAAATCCCTTCCACTCGATTGCCTAGAACTCGAGCCCGGCCTTGCGCGCGGCATCGGCGACCGCCTTGACGCGGCCGTGATACAGATGGCCGCCGCGGTCGAACACCGCCCGCGTGATGCCCCGGGCCTTGAGCCGATCGGCCAGCACCTGCCCGAGCGCCTCGGCACCGGCCACGTTGCCGCCCCGGACCGTGCCCGAAAACAGGTCCTTCAGGGCCGGCTCGGTACTCGACGCGGCCGTCAGCGTGGCGCCGGCCACGTCGTCGATCGCCTGCGCCGAGATGTGCGACACCGACCGGAACACCGCCAGGCGGGGCCGGGCGGCCGTCCCCCTGATCCGCTTCCGCTGCCGCAAGCCAATCCGCTCGCGGCGATCCTTCTTCGTCCGGATCCTCATAGCGCGCCCCTCAGGCTCCCGTCTTTCCGACCTTCTTCTTCAGCACTTCGCCCATGTACCGCACGCCCTTCTGCTTGTACGGGTCGGGCTTGCGCAGGCGCCGGATGTTGGCCGCCACCTGGCCGACCAGCTGGCGGTCGATCCCGGTCACCGTGACGTGCGTCTGCTTGTCGATGGCGACGTCGATGCCCGCCGGGATGTCGAACACCACCGGGTGCGAGTACCCGAGCGCGAACACCACCTGCTTGCCCTTGAGCTCGGCGCGATACCCCACGCCGACGATGTCGAGTTCCCGCTTGAAGCCCTCGGTGACGCCGGTGACGGCGTTGGCCATGAGGCTGCGGGCCAGGCCGTGATACTTGCCCAGCGCCGGGTCGTCGCGCTCGGTGCGGGCCACGAGCTCGGCGCCCTCGACCGCAAACTGCACGCCGGGCGGAATCGGCTGCGTCAGCGTGCCCTTGGGGCCCTTGACCTCGACAGCCCCGCCGTTCACCTTGACGGTGACGCCCCGGGGAATCGGAATCGGTTTCTTGCCAATCCGTGACATTGCACTCTCTCCGACTTGCTGCGGTCGATTACCAGACGTTACAGAGCACTTCGCCGCCAACGCCGGCGCGGACCGCATCCTGCCCGGTCATCACGCCGCGCGAGGTGGTCAGGATGCTCGTGCCGAGCCCGCCCATCACGCGCGGGACCTCGTCGCGACTGAAGTACACCCGGCGTCCCGGACGGCTCACGCGCTGGATGCCCGTGATCACGCGTTCGCCGCGCGGGCCGTACTTCAGGGCGAGGCGAATCGTCGCCGGCTGGCCGGACGCGCCGTCGACCATCTGGAAGCTCTGGATGTAGCCTTCCTGCGCCAGGATCTTCGCGATCTCCGCTTTGAAGCGCGACGCCGGCACGTCCACCCGCTGGTGACGCGCGGACACCGCGTTGCGGATCCGGGTCAGCATGTCTGCGATCGGGTCGGTCATACTTTCTGCCTTTCACCCACTCTCAACGAACCACTCATCGTCGCCACCCTGCGCCAGCCCGCTACCAACTGCTCTTGATCACGCCGGCGACCTCACCCCGGAGCGCCAGCTCGCGGAAACAGAGGCGGCACAGGGCGAACTTGCGGAGATAGGCCCGCGGCCGTCCGCACTTGCGGCAGCGATTCCGCCGCCTAATCGCATACTTCGGCGTCTGGTCCAGATCCTTCACGCGCTTGGCTGTCGTCGACATTCTCTGTCCTCAGTTCTGCCGGAACGGCATGCCCATCAACTGCAGCAGCCGCCGCGCTTCCTCGTCGGTGCGGGCGGTCGTGATAACCGAGATGTTCATGCCGCGCGACTTGTCCACCTTGAGGTAATCGATCTCGGGAAACATCAACTGGTCGCGCAGGCCCAGCGTGTAGTTGCCCCGGCCATCGAACCCGCGCGCCGACACGCCGCGGAAGTCGCGCACGCGGGGGAGCGCCACCGCGATCAGCCGGTCGAGGAACTCGAACATCCGGACGCCGCGCAGCGTGACCATCGCCCCGATGGGCATGCCCTGGCGCACCTTGAACTGGGCGACCGACTTCTTGGCGCGGGTGACCACGGCCCGCTGGCCGGTGATCTTGCCGAGCTCCTCGGCGCCGGTGTCGACGATCTTGGCGTTCTGGGTCCCCTCGCCGAGCCCCATGTTGACGACGATCTTGGTGAGGCGCGGCACGGCCATCACGTTCGCGTAGCCGAACTCCTTGCGGAGGACGGGCACGACTTCGGTCTGGTAACGATCCTTCAGCCGGCTCATTTGTCGACCACTCCCTCGCACTTCCGGCAGAACCGCACGTGCCGGCCGTCGTCCAGGCGCCGGCGGCCGATGCGGGTCGGTCGGGAACATTCGGGACAGACGAGCTGGACGTTCGAGGCGTGCAGCCCGGCCTCCCGCTCGATGATGCCGCCCTTGATGTTGCGCTGCGGGTTCGGCCGCGTGTGGCGCTTGACCATGTTGACGCCCTCGACGACCACGCGGGTCTTCGTGGGTTCGACCCGGAGGACGCGCCCCCGCTTGCCGCGGTCGCGGCCGGCGATGACGACGACCGTGTCGTTCTTGCGAATGGGCAGGGTGATCACAGTCATGACGCTAGAGCACCTCCGGCGCGAGCGAGATGATCTTCATGAACCGCCGCTCACGCAGTTCGCGCGCCACGGGCCCGAAGACCCGGGTGCCGATGGGTTCGCCCTCGGGACTGATGAGCACCGCCGCGTTCCGATCGAAGCGGATGTAACTGCCGTCCTTGCGGCGCAGCTCCTTGCGCGTGCGGACGATGACGGCCTTGACGACCTGCCCCTTCTTGACGGTCGCGTCGGGCGTGGCTTCCTTGACCGACGCGGTGACGATGTCGCCGATGCGCGCATAGCGCCCCGTCGATCCGCCAATCGGGTTGATCACGGCGATCTTGCGCGCGCCGGAATTGTCGGCGACGTCGAGAATCGATCGCATCTGAATCATGGCCGGGCTCCCCTCTAGACCTGTGGCGCGCGCTGGACCACGCGCGTGACGACCCAGCGCTTGCGCCGGCTGAGCGGCCGCGCGGGCGCAATCGCCACCGTGTCGCCCACCTTGGCCTCCTCGCGCTCATCGTGCGCCATGAACCGGGACGTCAGGCGCAACTGCTTGCCGTACCGCTCGTCCCGCACGGGACGTTCGGTCGTGACGACGACGCTCTTCTGCATCTTGTCGCTGACGACTCTGCCGAGAATCTCCACCTTGGCCATGGCTCAGTCCTTGACACCCTTCTCGCGAAGCACGGTCTTGACGCGTGCACGCTCGCGCCGGAGCGGCCGGACCCGGTGCCCGGATCCTTCCTGCCCCATCGCCTGCTGCAGCCGCAACCGGAACACCTGGTCGTCCAGGTCCCGCACGCGCTGCCGCAGGTCGTCGACGGGGAGCCCCCGCAGCTCGGACAACTGCTCGGTCACCTTCATCACACCCGCTCCTGGGCAAAGCGCGTCGCAAACCGCGTCTTCATCGGCAGCTTGGCCGCTGCGAGCTTCATGGCGTGCTGCGCTTCGGGCAGCCCGACGCCTTCCATCTCGAACAGGATCCGGCCGGGCTTGACGACGGCGACCCACTGCTCGGGCGCGCCCTTGCCCTTGCCCATCCGGGTTTCCTGCGGCTTCTTGGTGATGGGCTTGTCGGGAAACACCCGGATCCAGACCTTGCCGCCGCGCTTGATCCCGCGGGTCAGGGCGACGCGGGCCGCCTCGATCTGCCGGTCGGTCAGCCAGAACGGCTCGAGCGCCATCAGGCCGTAATCGCCAAACGCCACGGTGGAGCCGCGCCACGCGAGCCCGCGGCGGCGGCCGCGCTGCTGCTTGCGATACTTGACCTTCTTCGGCATCAACATGGTTCAGGTCTCTCCGTTCAGCGCCCGCCGGCCCGCCGCGGCTGGCGATACTCTTCCTCGCGGCCGACGCGCGGCGAGAGACGCTCGCCCTTGTAGAGCCACACCTTGACGCCGATGGCGCCGTAGGTCGTGAACGCCTCAGCCAGGCCGTAATCGATGTCGGCCCGCAGGGTCTGCAGCGGCAACTGGCCGTGCAGGTACCACTCCGACCGCGCGATCTCGGCGCCGTTGAGCCGCCCCGACACGCGCACCTTGATGCCGCGCGCGCCGAACCGCAGCGCGCTCTCGACGGCCTTCCGCATCGCGCGCCGGAACGCCACGCGCTTCTCGAGCTGCATGGCCACCGACTCGGCGATCAGCTGCGCGTCGAGCTCTGGCTTCTGGATCTCGAGGATGTTGATGAACACCTCGCGATTGGTCGTCTTGTGCAGTTCCTGCCGCAGCCGATCGACCTCGGTGCCCTTGCGGCCGATGATGATGCCCGGGCGCGAGGTGTGGATGTCAATCTTCAGCTTGTTGGCGGCGCGTTCGATGTCGATGCGCGCGACGCCCGCGTGCGCGAACCGCTTCTTCAGGTCCGCCCGCAGCGTCAGGTCCTCGTGCAGCAACTTGGCGTAGTCGCGATCGGCATACCACCGCGACCGCCAGGTCTTGTTGAACCCGAGCCGGAAGCCGTACGGATGTACTTTCTGCCCCATGCTGTTCCTCGCAGCCGCTGCCGGCCGTTACGCCTTGCCGCCCGCCGCGCCGCTCCGGCGCGCCCGCTCGGCGACTTCCACGGTCAGGTGCGCGGTGCGCTTGACCACCCGGAACGCCCGGCCCATCGGGGCGGGACGAATCCGCTTCATGCTCGGGCCCTGGTCGGCGTAGCACCGGGCCACGTACAGCCGGTCCACATCGCCGCCGAATCCCTCACGCTGCTGTGCGTTGGCCACGGCCGACCGCAGGAGCTTCTCGATGTCGCGCGCGATGCCCTTCTTCGAGAACCGCAGCGTGGCCAGCGCGCGGCCCACGTCCCGGCCCCGAATCAGATCGAGGACGAGCCCGGCCTTCTGCGCCGACGTGCGGACGTAGCGCTTGGTGGCGCTCGCCGACGCCATCACGCACCTCCCTTGGGCCCGCCGGGGGGCCCGCCGGGCCCGGCCGAGGCCGCCACCTGCGCCGCCTTCTCGGCCTTGGTCGTGTGCCCCTTGAACATCCGCGTCGGCGAAAACTCGCCGAGCTTCTGCCCCACCATGTTCTCGGTGATGTACACGGGCACGAATTTCCGGCCGTTGTGCACCGCGATCGTGTGCCCGACCATCTCGGGCAGTACGGTCGACCGGCGCGACCAGGTCTTGATGACCCGGCGCTCGCTCTCGCGGTTCATCGCCTCCACCTTCTCGAGCAGGTGCAGATCGATGAACGGCCCCTTCTTCAGTGATCGGCCCATGACTTACTTCTTCCTCCGCTGCACGATGAAGCGGTCTGTGGCCTTGTTCCGCCGCGTCTTGTAGCCCTTGGTGGGCTGGCCCCACGGCGACACCGGATGCCGGCCGCCGGACGTCTTGCCTTCACCACCGCCGAGCGGGTGATCGACCGGGTTCATGGCCACGCCGCGCACGTGCGGCCGGCGACCCCGCCAGCGCGTGCGCCCGGCCTTGCCGACCGACACGTTCTCGTGATCGATGTTGCCCACCTGCCCGACCGTCGCGCGGCACTCGACGTTGATGAGCCGGATCTCGCCCGACGGCATCTTGACCGAGGCATACGCCCCCTCGCGCGCCACGAGCTGGACCGACGAGCCGGCCGACCGCGCGATCTGCCCGCCCTTGCCCGGCTTCAACTCGACGTTGTGCAGCACCGTGCCGAGCGGAATGCTCTTGAGGGGCAGGCAGTTGCCCGGCAGGATGTCGACGTGGTCGCCGGCCAGGACCGGATCGCCCACCTTCAGCCCGAGCGGATGCAGGATGTACCGCTTCTCGCCGTCCGCATACGTGACGAGCGCAATGCGCGCCGACCGGTTCGGGTCGTACTCGACCGTCGCCACCTTGCCGGGAATCCCGATCTTGTCGCGCTTGAAGTCGATGAGCCGGTAGTTGCGCTTGTGCCCGCCACCACGCCACCACGACGTCGTTTCGCCCCGGTTGTTGCGGCCGCCCGACCGGTCCAGCGGCTCGACCAGCGGCCTGTAGGGCTTGCTCGTCGTGATCTCGTCGAACGTCTGCACGCTCTGGAAGCGCCGGCCCGCCGATGTCGGCTTGTACTTGCGAATGGCCATCGCTAGGTCCCCTCCATGAACTCGGGCATCTTTTCACCCGGTTTGAGCCGGACCCACGCCTTCTTCCAATCGGGCCGCTGGCCGGTGAACCGGCCCTGCCGCTTGAACTTGCCGTGCATGATCGTCGTGCGCACGGCGGCGACCTTCGATCCGAACAGCTTCTCGACAGCCCGCCGGATATCCACTTTGGTCGCCGCGACCGCCACCTCGAACACGAGTACCTCGCCGGCCTGCCGGGCCAGCGTCGTCTTCTCGGTGATGAGCGGCCGTCGAATGACGTCGGTCGGCTTCATCCCAGCACCTCCTGCAGGCGCTCGATGGCCGCGCGGGTCGCGATGATCCGCGAGGTGTCCACCACATCGCGCGCCGTCAACCGCCCGCTCGGGACCAGCCGCACACCGGCAATGTTCCGGGCCGACAGGCGGAAGTTGTCGTCGAGCGTGACGTCGACAATGAGCGTCCGGCCCCTGGCACCGAGCCGGCCGAGCAGGTCGGCGGCCACCCGCGTCTTCTTCGCCTCGGCGCGCAGCTGGTCGACGACGATCACGTCGCCGGCTTGGAGCCGCGCCGCGAGGGCCGCCCGGAGCGCGCCGCGCTCGACCTTGCGGGGCAGCTGGTAGTCGTAGCTCCGCGGCTGCGGGCCGAACACCGTGCCGCCCTTCCGCCAGAGCGGGTTGCGAATCTCGCCGACCCGCGCCCGGCCCGTGCCTTTCTGCCGCCACGGCTTCCGGCCGCTGCCCGACACGAGGGCGCGGTTCTTGGTCATGTGCGTGCCACGGCGCTCCGAAGCGTTCTGCCGCACGACCGACTCCCAGACCAGATCGGTCTTCGGGCGCCCACCGAACACGGCGTCGCCGAGATCGACCGATCCGACCTTCTCGTTCTGGATGTTGACGACATCGAGGGTCATCGCTTCCCCTTCTTCGGCTTCTCGACCTGCGGCTGCGGCTCGGGCTTGGCCACGATGGCCCGGCGCACGACGACCAGCCCGCCCGGCGCGCCCGGCACCGCCCCCCGGAGCACGAGCAGGTGGTTGTCGGCATCGACCCGCACAACCTTGAGGTTGTGCGTGGTGATGCGATCGCCCCCCATGCGGCCGGCGGCGCGCATCCCCTTGACGACGCGCGACGGATAGGACGACGCCCCGATCGACCCCGGCGCCCGATGAAACATCGATCCGTGCGAGGCCGCGCCGCCCCGGAAGTGGTGACGGCGGACGACGCCCTGGAACCCCTTGCCGCGACTGGTGCCGACGACGTCGACGCGCTGGCCGGCCGTGAACATGCTCACGAGCACCTGGTCGCCCGGCGCGACCGGATCGCTGCCCGGCGCCACGGTGACCTCGCGGCGCACGCGGGTGGGCGGCACGCCGGCCTTCTTGTGATGGCCGGTGGTCGGCTTGTTCGCCTTGACGGGCGTCGCCTCGACGAGACCGAGCTGGACGGCTTCGTAGCCGTCGGTCGCGGCCTGCTTGCTCTGCACGACGACGCAGGGCCCCGCCTTGATCACGGTGCCGGGCACGACGGTGCCGTCGACGTCGAAGATCTGCGTCATCCCGACTTTGCGCCCGATGATCCCGGTGACCATTACTTGTGTTCCTTCCCGAACGCCTTGATCTCGACGTCGACACCGGCCGGCAGGTCGAGCTTCATGAGCGCATCGACGGTCTGCGGCGTGGGCTCGAAGATGTCGATGAGCCGCTTGTGCGTCCGAATCTCGAACTGCTCGCGCGACTTCTTGTCGACGTGCGGCGACCGCAGCACGGTCCACTTGTTCTTCTCGGTCGGCAGCGGCACCGGGCCGGCCAGCCGGGCGCCGGTGCGCCGGGCCGTGTCGACGATCTCGGTCGTCGACTGGTCGAGCACCCGATAGTCGTAGGCCTTGAGGCGGATGCGAATCTTCTCACTGAACGGTGTCGCCATAACGTCCCTATCGCCCCTGTACCTTCGCCACGACGGCCTCGCTCACCGAGGCCGGCGCCGGCTCGTACCGATCGAAGTGCATCGAGTACGACCCTCGCCCCTGCGTCCGCGACCGCAGGTCGGTCGCATAGCCGAACATTTCCGACAGCGGCACGCGTGAGTTGATCACCTGCGAGCCGCCGCGCGCCTCCATCGCCTGGATGTGGCCCCGCCGGCTGGTCAGATCGCCGATGACGTCGCCCATGTACTCCTCGGGAACGACGACCTCGACACGCATCACCGGCTCGAGCAGCACGGGATGGGCGCGGCCGGCGGCGTGCTTGAACGCCATCGATCCGGCGATCTTGAACGCCATCTCGTTCGAGTCGACGTCGTGGTACGACCCGTCGTAGAGCTCGATTTTCACGTCGTCCATCGGATAGCCGGCCAGGATGCCGGTGGTCATCGCTTCCTGGATGCCCTGGTCGATCGGCTTGATGAACTCGCGCGGAATGCTGCCGCCGACGATCTGGTTGTCGAACTCGTAGCCCTCGCCGGGCTTGCGCGGCAGGATGCGGATCTTCGCGTGGCCGTACTGGCCGCGGCCGCCGGTCTGCTTGATGTAGCGGCCCTCGCCCTCGGCGCCGCGCGTGATGGTCTCCTTATAGGCCACCTGCGGCGCGCCGACGGTCGCCTCGACGTTGAACTCGCGCTTGAGCCGGTCGACGATGATCTCGAGGTGCAGTTCGCCCATGCCGGCGATGACCACCTGCCCGGTCTCGTGGTCGGTCCGCACACGGAACGTCGGGTCCTCGGCCATGAGCTTGGCCAGCCCCATGCCGAGCTTCTCCTGGTCGGCCTTGGTCTTCGGCTCGATCGCCAGCGAGATGACCGGTTCCGGAAAGTCCATCGCCTCGAGGATGATCGTGTGCTTCTCGTCGCAGATCGTGTCGCCGGTCGACACGGTCTTCAGGCCGACGGCCGCGGCGATGTCGCCCGCGTAGAGTTCCTTGATTTCCTCGCGCTTGTTGGCGTGCATCTTCAGCAGCCGGCCGATGCGCTCGGACTTCTGCTTCGTGGCGTTGTAGACAGCCATGCCCGACGCCATCACGCCGGAGTACACGCGAATGAACGTGAGCTGACCGACGAACGGGTCGGTCATGATCTTG
>DATKDF010000245.1:0-6515 GCA_035512795.1 Vicinamibacterales bacterium | reverse complement strand
GCCGGGCGACACGCCGCGGGCCATTCTGCGGGGAGTCAGTCCGGGCTATTTCGAGACGCTCGGGATCCCGATCGTTCGCGGGCGGTCGCTCACGGACACCGACGCGGACGGCGCCGAACGGGTCGCCGTCGTGAACGAGGCGCTCGCCGATCAGGTCTTCCCGGGTGAAGAGGCGGTCGGACGTCTGATCGATCTGCTCCCCGGCGCGCGCGCGCCCTGGACACGACGGCCCGGTCCGGTGCGCATCGTCGGCGTCGCGGCCAATACCAAGGACATCGGGATCAATGAGGTCGCGTTCGGCAACCTCACGATGCCGTTCGCCCAGATGCCCTCGACGTCGCTGGAACTGGTCGCGAAACTCGAGGGCACCGCCGCCGATGTCGCCGAGGAACTTCGTGCGGTCGCGGGGAACGTCGATCCACAGGTGCCCGTCGCGCCGGTGTCGTTCCTGTCGCGCCGCGTCGAAACCGCCCTTCAGGGCGACCGCTTCAACCTGTTCGCGATCGTGCTGTTTGCCGGCCTGGCTCTCGTCGTCGCAGCCGTCGGGATCTACGGCTCCGCGTCATATGCCGCCGACGCGCGCAGGCGTGAATTCGGCGTCCGGCTGGCGATCGGCGCGACGCCGGGCCGCCTGACGCGCGAGGCGCTCACCGACGCCGGCCGTCTGGGAGCCGTCGGCGCGATCATCGGGCTTGGCGGCGTGCTGGTCACGGCCCGACTTCTGGGCAACGCGCTCTACCTCGTGCCGGGCTCGCACGTGGGTCTCCTGTACGGGGTCGAGACGACAGACCCGCTCGTGCTCGGCGCGGCGTCGATCTCGGCAGTCCTCGTCGCAGTCGCGGCCGCGGCGCAGCCGGCCATGCGAGTCGGGCGGGTCGATCCGCTTCAGGCGCTGCGGTCGGAGTGAGGGCTTCAGCGCCCCTGGCCCGTCTTGAGCCGTTCGGCCGCCGCCTCGACCCTGGCGGCCATCGTCACCTTGTAATCGGCCAGCGCGTCGGCCACGCGTCGGTCGGCGAGGGCAATCATCTGCGCCGCGAGAATCCCGGCGTTGGTGGCGCCCGGCTTGCCGATCGCCACCGTCGCCACCGGCACGCCGGGCGGCATCTGCACGGTCGCGAGGAGTGCGTCCAGTCCTTTGAGGGCCGACGAGTCGATGGGCACGCCGATGACCGGCCGTGTGGTGTGCGCGGCGACGACGCCGGCCAGATGCGCGGCGGCGCCGGCGCCGACGATGAACACCTTGACGCCCCGGCCCGGCGCTTCTTCGACCAGCCGCATGACCCGCGCCGGCGATCGATGAGCCGACGCGACGGTCATCTCCCAGGTCAGGCCGAACTCATCGAGCGCGGCGCCGGCCGCAGACATCACCGCCGCGTCCGAATCCGACCCCATGAGAATGAGCACATCCACGTTGGCCATCGTTGTCTCCCTACCCCGCGGCCAGCGCCTTGCGGCCGATGTCCCGCCGGAACTGCATGCCGTCGAAGCTGATGTCTCCGACACCCTCGTACGCCCGTGCGATGGCCTGCTCCCACGTCGACGCCGCGCCGACGACGGTCAGGACCCGGCCACCCGCCACCACCAGTCCGCGCTCACCCATCGTCGTCCCGGCGTGAAACACCGTGACGCCCTCGCGATCCGATGCCCGCGCGACGCCGGCGATGACCTGCCCGGTCGCCGGCCTGGCCGGATACCCGGCGGCCGCGAGCACGACACCGACACACCGGCTGGCTGACGGGCTGACCACATGGCCGCCCAGCTGACCGGTCGACGACGCCAGCAGGACCTGCGCGAGCCGCCCCTCGAGTGACGGCAGGACGACCTGCGCTTCGGGATCGCCGAATCGCACGTTGAACTCGATCACGCGCGGCCCCCCGGTGGTCAGCATCAGGCTCACGTACAGGAAACCGCGATACGGCTCGCCCTCCCGGCGCATGCCGTGGATGACCGGCCCGACGACCGTGCGCATGACCTCGACGGTCAGCTCCGGCGTCATGAGCGGGCTTGGCGCGAAGGCCCCCATGCCACCCGTGTTCGGCCCGCGGTCGTCGTCGAAGATGCGCTTGTGATCCTGCGCGGAGCCGAGCGCCAACGCCTGCTCCCCGTCGATCAGGACGAAGAACGACACCTCGGGTCCGGTGAGACATTCCTCGATGACCAGGCGCGACCCCGCAGCGCCGAACCGCCGCGCCTCCATGGCCTCGCGAACGGCCGCCTCCGCGTCGGCCGCCGTCTCGGCAATGGTCACCCCCTTGCCCCCGGCCAGGCCATCGGCCTTGATGACGACCGGCAGACCGAACGTGCCGCGGCGCACGACTTCGAGTGCCCGGTCGAGCGAGCCGCAATCCTCGAACCGCGCCGTCGGGATGCCGTGGCGCGCCATGAACTGCTTGGCCCAGGACTTCGAACATTCGAGTGCCGCCCCCCTGGCCCCGGGTCCGACGATGGCCTGGCCGGCATCCCGAAACCGGTCGGCCACGCCCTTCTCGAGCGGCGCCTCGGGCCCGACAATGGTCAGATCGACCCGCTCGCCGGCGGCAAGCGCCAGCACGGCGTCGGGGTCCAGGAGGTCGACGGGCAGGCAACGGCCGATTTCGGCCAGCCCGGGATTGCCGGGCGCCGACAGGATTTCGCTCACGTCCGACTCCCGGCTGAGCCTCCAGGCCAGGGCATGCTCGCGGCCGCCGCCGCCGAGTATCAGCACGCGCATCGCGGGGACATCATAGCGCCGCCCCCTGCCTCGCCGGCCCGGCCGCCCGGGCCCGTGCTACGCTATTCCTCTTGTCCGGCCGGCCCATGGGCCAGCCGGGCAGCAATCCGACCGGAAAGGGGGTGTTGAGCCTTGGCAGAAGTGAAGATCCAGGAAGGCGAGTCCATCGAAAGTGCCCTCCGCCGCTTCAAGCGGAAAGTTCAGCAGGAGGACATCATCAAGGACATCAAGAAACACTCCTTTTATCTGAAGCCCGGCGACAAGCGGCGGGCCAAGCAGGCGCTGGCCCGCAAGCGGTCGCGCAAGAAGCAGCGTCGCGAAGCCGAGTAGCCCGTCGTCGGTCCAGACCCCGGCGCCGGGTGACGGCGCCGGAGTCCAATCTTGTAGAACGGGGAACGACCCCTTAGACTAGGGGCTCATTTCCGGGCAGGGCTCGCAGCACCGTGCGAGGCCATTGTGGCCGCCGGCGCGGGCCGGTCAGGGCAGCCGTCAGGCCGGACCCACTGACGGGCCGGCCGAGTGAGGAGTCTGGCATGCAGATCGAGGAACGGGTCGTCAGCGACGTGACGATTCTCGACCTGAAGGGCAAGATCACCCTGGGCGAGGGCGACGAAGCGCTCAAAGACAAGATCAACTCGCTCCTGATGCAGGACAAGAAGCGGATCCTGCTCAACCTGGCCGACGTGCCGTACATCGACAGCGCGGGCCTTGGCGAGATCGTCCGTACCTACACGACCGTGAGTCGGCAGGGCGGCCAGTTGAAGCTGGTCAACCTGACGAAGCGAATCACCGACCTCTTGGCCATCACCAAGTTGCTGACGGTGTTCGAGACGTTCGAGGTGGAAGCGGACGCCCTCAAGAGCTACTCGTAACAGCCACCTTCAGGGGGCGGCCCGCCACCCGCCCCCGGCGCATGGCCAGCAGTTCGGTGTCCTCCGTCCGTCCGGTCCAGCCGGCTCCGGCCGGCGCCTACGCGAGCCCGCGGTCGCTCGTCGTCAATCTCCTGCTGTCGCTGCGCCCCGCCCAGTGGACCAAGAACCTGGTCGTCTTCGCCGGGCTCATCTTCGGCCAGGAACTGTTCGTGCCGGGCGCGGTCGCGCGGGCGACGGTCGCGTTTGCGGTCTTCTGTGCCCTGTCCGGGGTCGTCTACCTCATCAACGACGTCGGCGACCGGGCCGCCGATCAACGGCACCCGACCAAGTCGCGCCGGCCGATCGCCTCGGGCGCCCTGCCGGTCGAGACGGCGATCGCCGCAGCGGGCGTCCTCGGCGTCGCCGCCCTCGGCGTCTCGCTCTGGCTGTCGCCGGCGTTTGCCGCGATCGCGGCCGGGTACCTGGCGCTGTTGTCGATCTACTCGGCGACGCTCAAGCACCACGTGATTCTGGACGTCCTGACGCTCTCGGCCGGCTTCGTGTTACGTGCGGCCGGCGGCGCGGTCGCCGTCGACGTGCCGGTCTCGCGCTGGCTGCTGCTGCTGACCCTGCTCCTTGCGCTGTTTCTGGCGCTCAGCAAGCGCCGGGCCGAACTGGTGGCGCTCGCCGATGAGGCCCGCGAGCATCGGCCGAGCCTCGCCGAGTACAGCCCCTACCTGCTCGACCAGATGATCAGCGTCGTGACGGCCTCGACGCTCCTGGCCTACGCGTTCTACACGATCAGTCCGGACACGGTCAGCCGCTTCGGCACCGAGGACCTGATCTTCACGGTTCCGTTTCCGCTCTACGGCATCTTCCGGTACCTGTATCTGGTGCACCGGCGGGATGGCGGCGGAAACCCCTCCGAGCACCTGCTGACCGACCGGCCATTGCTGGTTTGTGTGGCACTGTGGGGCGTGGCCGTGATTGCGATTCTCTACGGCCCCCCGCGGTAGCCACACGATGCCCAATAAATCCAAGGTCGCCATCCTCCGCACCACGCCGGCCACCGTGCTGGCCGACTACCACGAACTCCTGAACCTGGCCGACTACCGCCAGATCATCGCGCCCGACGCCGAAACGGCGCTCAAGGTGAACATCTCGTGGCACTTCTTCTTCCCCGGCAGCTCGACGACGCCCTGGCAGCTCGAGGGCGTGATCCGGGCGATGAAAGCCGACGGCTACGACCCGGCTCGCATCCATGCCTGCCACAACCGCACGGTGGTCATCGATGCCCACCTCGGCGAGCGCGAGAACAAGCAGCTCAATGTGGTCGAGGCGCACGGACTCGAGAACGTCCACCTCTACGAGGGCGACGAGACCTGGATCAACATCCGCGACGCGGTCGGCGATCTCACGAAGAAGTTCCTCTGCCTGAACGAGGTCTACCCGGACGGCTTCATGATTCCGCGCCGGTTCATCGGCGAGAACATCATCCACCTGCCCACGGTCAAGACCCATGTCTTTACGACGACGACCGGCGCGATGAAGAACGCCTTCGGCGGGCTGCTCAATGAACGCCGGCACTGGACGCACCCGGTCATCCACGAAACGCTCGTGGATCTGCTGATGATTCAGCAACAGATCCACCGCGGCGTCTTCGCCGTCATGGACGGCACGTTCGCCGGCGACGGCCCGGGCCCGCGGTGCATGGTGCCGCATGTCAAGAACGTGATTCTGGCCAGCGCCGACCAGGTGGCGATCGACGCGGTCGCCGCGAAGCTCATGGGCCTCGACCCGATGTCGATCCGGTTCATCCGGCTCGCGCACGACCTCGGCCTCGGCTGCGGTGACCCGCGCGACATCGAGATCGTCGGCGACGCCTCGGCCGCGGCCGAGAACTGGCACTTCACGGGCCCGTTCCGCAAGATGACCTTCGCCTCGCGGATGCAGCACCAGATCTACTGGGGGCCGCTCAAGAAGCCGATCGAATGGTCGCTCAAGACGGTGCTCGCCCCCTGGGCCTATATCGCCAGCGTCATCTACCACGACAGTTTCTGGTACCCCGTCCTGGCCAGGCAGAAGATGCACGACGTGCTCGAAAGCGATTGGGGCCGGCTCTTCCGGCACTGGGAGACGCTCACCCCGGACGCACGCGGCTACCCCACCATCCCCTCCGGCGGCGCAAAGATCGAGCGCACCGGATTCAAGGCCTTCACCCGATCGCTCGGGATTCTGGCAACCTGCGTGAAAGAAGCGCCGGAATTCGCCAGCCGGCGCCGGCGCAAGGCAGAAACGCAGAGACCCTGACACCGATGTCTGAGATCAACGTCCGTTCCGATTCGGTCGACGTCGAGCAGATCATGCGCCAGATCCGGGCGCGGATCCGCGAGAAGCGCGGCGCCGACTACACCGAAGCCGAGCTGCAGCAGCTGGCCAGCGTGAAGCTGCAGCAATTCCTCGATCCGCGCGGGGTCCGCTCGGATCTGGCCGACGCCTTCCGTCGCCAGCAGCCGCCGCCCAAGGGCCTGCCGAACTTCGTCTTCGAAGACTCGACGATCTACGACACGCATCGCGGGCTGCTCCGCCTCATCCGGCGCGCGCTGAACCCGGTGCTCAAGCTCTTCTTCAACCCCAACAAGCTGTCCGACGCGCTTCACCTCCAGGCGCAGATCAACGAGGAGGTCCAGCGTCAGATCTGGCATCGCGGACAGATGGACCCGCTCTACTACGAGGTCATGCACAATCTCGTCGTCGAACTGACGCGGCTCGGCATCGAGGTCCAGAACCTCAAGATGCGCGTCGAGTCGCTGTCGAGCCGGGTCGACTTCGACGAGCGGCGCGCGCGCGCGCTCGAGTCGGTCGTCGAGTACAAACCGGCTCTCGCACGCCGGCAGGACCGGCGGCCAGCCGAGGCGCGTCCGGACGACGGCGCCGTGCCGACGCCCGGCGTC
>DATKDF010000244.1:0-12375 GCA_035512795.1 Vicinamibacterales bacterium | reverse complement strand
CTGGAGGGAGACGCCGGGCCGTAATCGGCCGACCATGTTCTGATGCGCGTCGTGGTCCTTGCCGAGGGCAGCGCGCGTGCCGTACGGCACCCAGATGTCCTCGGCGCCAATCGGCTCGAGGCCCCTGAAGTGTCTGACGATGCCGATGATGGTGAACGGCTGGCCCCGCACCCACAACGGTCGGCCGACCGCTGATGGATCCGCGCCGTACCGCGTGCGCCAGAGATGCTCGCTGATGACGGCAAGGAAGGTATCCGGCGTCTCGTACTCATCCGCCTGGAACAGTCGGCCCACGAGAGGCCGCACGCGGAGGATGTCGAAGAACCCCAGGCTGACGTCGATGACCGGCAGCACTTCAGCCGCGCCGTCGGGGGCGAGCCGGCCCGGAACGCCGCCGAAACCGTAGCCGGCCAGCCCCTCGAAGGCCGGCGATTCGCGCACGGCCTTCAGATGCGCGTGCGACATCGTCGTGCGCCACTGGTTGCCGTGATCGACGTATACGCTCACCAGTCCTCCGGGATCGCCGATGCCGAGGTTGGCATCCACGGGTCGGCATGCATGCCGTCGTATTGCTACAATGCCATTGGCGTAATACAATTCGAGCCGTGAAGACCCTCACCGTCCGATTGCCCGACGCGCTGGTCGCCCGGATCGACGCCGAGTCCGAGCGGCGCGGCCTCTCCAGGTCTGACGTCGTCCGCGAACGGCTCGAGGTGTCTGCTCAGGAGCCTGACCGGCCGGCCCTGCTGGACGCGATCGACGATCTCGTCGGATCGGTCGATGCCCTTCCCGGCGATCTCAGCACCAGAACGAAGGCCTACTTGAAGAAGACCGGCTATGGCGGCGCACGTCGTCGTTGACGCTGGTTTTCTAGTTGCGCTGCTCAGCCGTCGGGACGCTCACCATGCCTGGGCGGTGACGGCGGCGGAACAGTTTCCGCCGCCGTGGTTCACCTGCGAAAGTGCGTTGTCCGAGGCGTTTCACCTGCTCGGCGTCCGGGGTGCGCCGGCGCTCCGCGCACTGCTCGAGCGGCAGGCCGTGCAGCCGGCGTTCGTGCTGGGCGACGACCTCGACGCAGTGCTACAGGTGATGGAGAAATACGAGGACGTCCCAGCCAGCCTCGCGGACGCTTCGATCGTCAGGATGACCGAGACCCTCGCCGAGCCGACGGTTCTGACGACGGACGCGGACTTCCGGGTGTACCGCCGTCATGGGCGCCGCACGGTGCCCTGCGTTCTGCCGAGCTAGACCTCGCCGCTGCGGCACGGCTGATGCCGGCCGAGCACTACGAGTTCCGGGCCGCTGACGCCGTGCGCACGTTCGGCGAAGAGCATGAGCGACGCGAAGCTCCTCGAGAAGACCGCCGGGCCCTACATCCGCGCCAGTCACCTCACGGCGCTCCTCGGACACTGCAGCCACGTCAGCGCCGTGGCGGGGCGTGCTCGTCAATGGCGATACGGGCCAGACGATCCTGAGCCATGGCGGCGGGCCCGCCGACGAGTGGCGCATCCTCCTGCCGGTCAGACCGCGAATCCTGGCGCGGTGACGCGCCCCTCGACCTGACGCGTCTGCATCCGTCCGATCCCAGGGCACGGCTTCCGGATTGGCGTCGCCGGCCTGTAGACTGGGGCAACCTTGAGCGGTGGAGGAGGAGCGATGACGCGACGAGTGTTGGTGGCGGCTGCTGTGGCCGTCGGCTTGGTTTCCACGATCGACCTGCAGTCAGCCGCCGATCCCCGGCCGGGTATCGACTGGCCCTCGTTCCGTGGCATCAACGGCACGGGCGTCGCTGAGGGGTTTCCCACTCCGACGACCTGGGACGTGCCCGGTGGCAAGGGCGTGCGATGGACGACGGCGATCGAGGGCCTCGGTCACTCGAGTCCGGTGATCTGGGGCAACCAGGTCTGCGTGACGACGGCGATCAGCGGGAAGATCGATGCGGGCCTGCGCATCGGGATCTACGGCGACATCGCGTCCGTGCAGGACGACACCGAGCACGTGTGGAAGCTCGTGTGCGTCGACAAGACCAGCGGACAGGTGCTCTTCAACAAGGAGATCCACCGCGGTGTGCCGGCGATCAAGCGCCACACCAAGGCGACGCACGCCAACTCGACGCTCGCGACCGACGGCACACATCTGGTGGCGATGCTCGGCTCGGAGGGCCTGCACACGTTCGATATGCAGGGCAACCTCATCTGGAAGAAGGATCTCGGCGTACTCGATTCGGGCTTCTTCATGGTGCCCGAGGCGCAGTGGGAGTTTGCCAGCTCGCCGGTCATCCACGACGGCTCGCTCATCATCCAGGCCGACGTGCAGAAGGACTCGTTCATTGCGGCATTCGACGTGACGACCGGGGCGGAAACGTGGCGCACGCCGCGTAGTGACGTGCCGACCTGGAGCACGCCGACGATTCACACGGTCGGCGGCCGGACGCAGATTCTCGTTAACGGCTGGCACCACACGGGCGCGTACGACTTCGAGACAGGCCGGGAGATCTGGAAACTGGACGGCGGTGGCGACATCCCCGTTCCGCGGCCGGTCGTGGGCCACGGACTCGTGTTCATCACGAACGCCCACGGGCGGCTCGCGCCGGTGTACGCGATCCGCGAGACGGCGACCGGCGACATCTCGCTCGCGCAGGGCCAGACCACCAGCGATCACGTCGCCTGGAGCGTCCTGCGCGGCGGCGCCTACATGATCACGCCGGTGCTCTACGACGGGCTCCTGTACGTCTCGCGCAACAACGGCGTCTTCAAGGTGTTCGAGGCCACGAGCGGCCAGGAACTCTACGAGCAGCGGCTTGGCGACGGGACGACAGGCTTCACCGCCTCGCTCGTGGCCGCCGACGGCAAGATCTACTTCACCAGC
This sequence comes from Vicinamibacterales bacterium, assembly GCA_035512795.1. Lineage (GTDB taxonomy): Bacteria > Acidobacteriota > Vicinamibacteria > Vicinamibacterales > SCN-69-37 > DATKDF01. Next base: position 9,507 of record DATKDF010000244.1, on the reverse strand, counting down.
GAGGACGGCGACGTCTTCGTCGTCAAGGCCGGCCGGACGTATGAGCTCCTGGCGAAGAACCGAATCGGTGAAATCGGTATGGCTACGCCGGCCATTTCCGAAGGCGCCCTCTACTTCAGGACGGACAAGTCGCTCATTTCAATTCAGTGATAATTCGCTAATTCGCCGACTGGGTCCCGTGGAACCACAACGGCCGCCGCGCCGTGCCTCCGACTTCATTGAGCTGCTGGTCGTAGAGCCGGCCGTTCAGCATCACGCGGAACAGGGAATCCGTGTAGCGGATGTTCTCGAGCGGGTTCCGGTCGAGCACCACGAGGTCGGCGAGCTTGCCGGGCTCGAGCGAGCCGATCTCGGCGTCGAGGCCGAGCGAGATGGCCGGGTCGATCGTGGCGGCCTTGAGGGCTTGCATGGGCGTCATGCCGCCCTGCGAGAGCATCCACGTTTCCCAGTGTGCGCCCAGGCCCTGGAGCTGGCCGTGGGCGCCCATGTTGACGGGCACGCCGGCGTCGGCCAGTTGCCTGGCGCCGCGCGAAATCAGGACGTGGCCGTAGTCGCCCTCCTCGGCCATCGGCCGGCGGCGTGAGCGCGGGCCGACGACGTCGCCCGGCACGAAGCGGAGCAGACGCTCGTGCTGCCAGACGTTCATGTGCTGGTACCAGTAGTACTCGCCCGAGAGCGACCCGTACGAGACGACCAGCGTCGGCGTGTATCCGACGCTGCTCCTCGCGAAGACCTGCACGATGTCGTGGTAGAGGACCGGCACCGGCAGGTTGTGCTCCACCGTCGTGTGGCCATCGATGACCTGCGTGGCGTTGACGAAATAGAGCGAGCCGCCTTCGGGCACGACGTTCAGGTCGAGTTCGCGGGCGGCCTTCAGGATCATCTGCCGCACGTCACGCCGCTGCTGGTTGTAGCTCTTGACCGAGTGCGCGCCGACGGCCTTCAGGCGGCGCAGGTGCGACAGCGCGTCCTCGTAGGTGGTGATGTCGGCCTTGAAGTTGGTCTCGGCACCGTACAGAATCCGCCCGGTCGAGAAGAGCCTCGGTCCCGGCTTGAGGCCGGCCTTGATCATCTCGGCGTTCCCGAACACCACCTCGAGGTCGTTCGACGGGTCGTGGAGCGTCGTAACGCCGAAGGCCAGGTTGGCCAGGAGCGGCCACGACTGCTGGGCCGTGATGCCCGAGCCTTCGCCGCCGACGTGGGCATGCGCGTCGATCATCCCGGGGATGATCGTCTTCCCACGGACGTCAATGCGCTCGGCGCCGGCGGGAATCGTCACGCGGTTGGCCGGGCCGACCGCGCTGATGCGGTTGCCCTGAATGACGATCGTCCCGTTCTCGATGACGGCCGGTGCGCCTTCGGCACGCGCCATGGTGATGATGCGCGCGCCGGTGAGGGCGAGCGTCCGGTCCGGTACGTCGGCGACGGCCTGGAAGCCGATGTGTCGTCCCGATTGCTCGGGCGCGTCGGCAGCGGACTGGCCGTCGGTCAGGAACGCGAACGTGCGGTCGAGGTCGCGCGTGAACAGTTCCGGTCCGAGCATCCAGTGCACGCGCCGGCTGTCGGCCGACCAGTGGACGTAGAAACCCGCATCGCGCGAGATCCGGGCGCTCGGCATGGCGCGCGTGCCGGGGCTGATATCGATCGGGCGGCCCGTTCGGGGGAACGGCATCACGTGCAGTTGCCACCGCTCGCTCCAGGCCACCCACCGGCCGTCGGGCGAGGGCGCCACCTCCATCGCGTTGGCCGACTGCAGGTGGACGATCTCCTCCGTGCCATCGAGCTTCACGCTCGCCAGCACGAACTGCGCGCGCTGCTCGCGGAAGTAGAGGCGCGTGCCGGTGTGATCGAACTCGGGCTCGACGCCGCCTTCGCGGACGAGACGGGGCGGTGCCGAGCCGTCGGCCGGGACGACGTACAGCCCGGGCTCCATCGAGCCGGCCCGGGCGCGTGTCCCGTCGCTCGTCGCCTTGCGATAGGCGATCCAGCGGCCGTCGGGCGAGAAGGACGGCTCGATATAGTGGCCGGGCGAGGTCACGACCTCGCGCGGCACTCGCGCTGAGACGTCCTGGACGACGACGCGGCCGAGGCGTTCATCGTGCCAGGTCGTGTAGGCGAGGCGCACGCCGTCGGGCGACCAGACTGGATCGAGTTCGATCGGGTCGGTCATCGGCGTCGCGCTGGCGTCGGTAATCCGGCGAGGCTCGCCGTCGGGCAGTGACCGCACGTAGATGCGGCCGAGCGCGCTGTACGCCACGGCGCGGCCGTCAGGCGCAACCCGCGCGTCGCGCAGCATCTTCACGTCGAACCGATCCTGATGGACCGGCACCTTCACGCGAAGGGCAGGCGTGAGGGTCTGCTGGACGATGGCCGTGAACGGCACCTCCGTGCCCTGCCGGCCGGCGACGTCGACGTTCCAGATCCTGCCCTCGCCCCAGATGACGATGCCCTGGCTGTCGGGCGTCCAGGCATACTGCGGGTACACGCCCTGAATGGTCCAGGCTTCCTGCAGGTCCTTGTCGAGCCGGTCGAAGACGGACCGCTCCTCGCCGGTCGCCAGTTCCATGACGAAGAGCCGACTGCCGAGGCCGACGCGGCGGACGAACGAGAGGAACCGGCCGTCGGGCGACGGGCGCGGCGCGATCGACCCGCCGGGCCGCGAGAGAATGGTCCGCTCGCGCCCGGTCTCGAGGTCGCGGCGGAGCACGGCGAAAATCACGCCGTGCGGATCCTTGTTGTACTCGAACGTCGAGCCCGGCGTGACGTCCTTCGAGTAGTAGAGGTACTTGCCGTCGGGTGAGACGGCCGGCTCGCCGGCGTCCTTCTGGTCGTTGTCGCGGCGCGTCACCTGCACGCCGGCTCCAGCGGCGCCGCTCGCGTGGTACATCCACACCTCGCCGGCACCGCCCGATCGGGTGCCGACGAAGTGCCGGCGCGCGTAGATCATCGAGCCGTCTGGCGACCACGTGGGGCTGTTGATGTACCAGCGCGCCTCGGTCGAGATCTGGCGGAGGTCCGTGCCGTCGGTCTTCGACGTCCAGATGTTCCAGAGGCCGCCACGGTCGCTCGAAAAGGCGATGCGGGTGCCGTCCGGGCTGAACCGCGGCTGCATCTCGAACGCAGGACCGCCGAGCACGCGCGTGGCCCGCCCGCCGGCGATCGGCATCGTGTAGATGTCACCCAGCAGATCGAAGACGATCGTGCGCCCGTCCGGGCTCACATCGACGCTCATCCATGTGCCTTCGGTCGTCTCGAAGGTCACGTCGAGCGTCGGCCCGAACGGCGCCTGCACGTCCCACTTGGGCGCCGGCGTCTGGGCAAGGAGGGTGAGCGAAAGCGAACAGAGCAGGGCCGTGTGAATCAGTCTGCGCATAAGGAATCACTATAAGGGCAGTCGCCGGGCGTCAGGCGCCGGGCGTAGGCAGGATCTCACGTGAAGGCCGTGAAGACGTGGAGGGCGTGAAGGGGATCACGCGGTTCTGACCCGAGCGGGCGTCGCCGCCCCTCAGGGGGCGGCCGGACGGCCGCAGGACGCCGCACGAACGGGCGCGGATGAACGTGCGCGGTAGCTCTTCTGGAGGCACGTTTATCCGCGCCCGTTCGCGCGGCGTCCGCGACGCCCGCTCAGTTGCGCCGTGCGTCCTTCATGTCCTTCATCTTCATGCCCTCCATGTGAAAAGGCAAGTGTCAGCAGCGGACGGTCTGACTCGGGACACTACAGCTCCCGCAGCGCCGCCACGATCGGCAGGCGCGCGGCGCGGATGGCGGGCAGCAGTCCGCCGAAGAAGCCCATCACGAGGGCGGCCACGAGACCCAGGACCAGCAGGCGGCCGGTGATCCGGAACGCGAAGGCTACCTGGCTGAACGTCTGGAAGTTGATCGTCGATGTCTGGTAGCCGTTGAAGGCCGCGTAGGCCGCCAGCCCGCCCAGGGCGCCGCCGATGGCGGCGAGCGCCATCGACTCGGTCAGCACGGAGACGATCACGGCCGGCGCGTTGAACCCGAGCGCCCGCAGCGTCGCGATCTCGCGCGCCCGCGACGCGACGGCCGTGTACATCGTCAGGATGGCGCCGAAGATCGCTCCGAGGCTCATGAGCGCGGCGATGCCGAACCCGATGATGCGCACGAGCGTCGTGAGCGTGCGCGACTGCGCGGCGTAGTACTCCGTCTCGCGCCGGACCTGCACGTCGAGCTGCGGATTGGTTGTCAGCCAGTCGCGGAACTCGTCGAACGAGGCCGGCGACGTCAGGCGCGCGAGCACGGTCTGGTAGCTGTTGCCACGCCGGTAGACGCTCTGCAACGTCCGCGCGTCGCACCAGATCTCGCCCTCGGCCACCGATCCGTCCGTCTCGAAGACGCCGACCACACGCCAGGTGTCCTGGCCCGACCTCAACTCGGTGCCGACGTCGAGGCCCGCGTAGAGCACCGCCGCGCCGCGTCCGACCACGATCTCGTTGGTGCCGAACTCGAACATCCGGCCCTCGACGATCCGGAATTCCTGCCGGACCGCGGTGGCCTCCGGTCCGACACCGCGGAGCGGCACGTTGAAGGGCGTGTCGGAGGTGCGCTTGGGCATGTCGATGATCACGTACAGCTCGCCGGACGCCATCGTCATCTGGCCGTCGCGCGCGATGCCGGGCGCCTGGCGGATGACGTCCACGTCCGGGCCGCCGAGGCCGCTCGTCATCTCGCTGTCGGCGCCACCCCGCATGACGATGGCCCGGTCGGGCGTGCCGGTGCCCTGCAGCACGGCCTGAAAGCCCTCGGCAATCGACAGCACGGCGACGAGCACGACGACCACGCCGGCGATGCCGACGATGGCGACGGCCGACGAGGCCAGGCGCTGCGGAATCGTGCGCAGGTTGAGGAGCGTGACCGCGATGATCTGTTTCACGTTCAGTTCCTCCTGAGCGCGTCGGTGATGCGCAGCCGCATGGCCGCCATGGCCGGCAGAGAGCCGGCGAGGATGCCGAGCATGGCCATCAGGACGACCCCGAGCAGCACATCCCGCTGCGGCAGCACCCAGGCGGGTAACATGCCGCCGGTGGGATCGCCACCCTGCACGAAGAGCCAGGCCACCAGAAGACCGAGACCACCGCCCAGCACGACGATCGACACCGATTCGACGAGCACCATCGCGAGCACGCCGACATTGGTGAAACCGACCGCCTTGTACACGGCCAGTTCGCTCGTCCGTTCGGTGACCGAGTAGCTCATCACGTCGGTGACGACGAGCAGCATGTTGAACAGGACGAGAACGAGAATCGCGACCATGATCGCGCCGATGTCGCCGATCTGTTTCGCGAAGCTCTCGACGAATCCCTTCTCGGTGGTCGTCTTGGTCTCGGCCGACGAGTTGGCGAACATCCCGTCAAAGGCCGCGGCCAGTTCGGCCGATCGCGACGGGTCGGCAATCCTGACGATGTACCAGCCGACCAGGCCCTGGCCGAACGTCCGGTTCTCGTCGAGGTAGTCGTAGCGGAAGAACAGCTGGCTGCGATCGACGCCCGGTTCGCCGTCGTAAATGCCCACGATGTTGAACTCCCAGGTGTTGCCGGTGCCGCTTCGCGGCCGCCAGATCGTGCCCTGAATCGGCACCCGGTCGCCGATGCTCCAGTTGAACCGCTCGGCCAGATCGCGGCCGACGATGGCGCCCTGGCGGTCGGCCAGCCAGGCCTTCATTTGATCGGCCGGCAGCCGGTACTCGGTGTAGATCCCCAGGAACGGTTCCGGCTCCACGGCAATCTGGGCGAAGAAGTTGGACGGATCCTGGTAGACGCCGCCGAACCAGGAGTTGTGAGTGACGTCCTCGACGCCGGGCACGACCGTCAGTCGATCCTTGTAGGAGACCGGTAGCGGCTGGATCAGGCTCACCTTGTGGATGATGACGAGCCGGTCCTGGCCGGCGAGCTCGACGCCGAGCGTGAAGGCGGTCCGAATCGTCATGAGCACGCCGAAGAGCAGGAACGAGACGAAGATCACGAGTAGCGTGAACGTCGTCCGGAACGGCCGGCGCCAGGCGTTCTTCCAGATGAGGGGCAGGAACCTCATTGGGCCGACTCCAGCAGGACGCCCTTCTCGAGGTGCAGTGTGCGGCGCGCGCGTTCCGCGGCGTGCGGGTCGTGCGTGACCATGACAATCGTCTTGCCGTGCTCGCGATTGAGCGTCGTCAACAGTTCGAGAATCTCGTCGCCGGCCTTGCGGTCGAGGTCGCCGGTCGGCTCGTCGCAGAGCAGCAGCGTCGGGTCGGTGACGATGGCGCGGGCGATGCCGACACGCTGCTCCTGGCCGCCGGAGAGCTGACGCGGGTAGTGGCGCGCCCGGTCGGAGAGGCCGACGACTTTGAGCGCGATGGCCACGCGCTTTCGTCGCTCGGCCTTCGAGAGTTTCGTCAGCAGGAGCGGCAGCTCGATGTTGCCCTCGGCGCGGAGCACGGGCAGCAGGTTGTAGAGCTGGAAGACGAAGCCGATGTGGCGCGAGCGCCAGCGCGACAGCTCGGCGCCGCGCATGCCGCTGATCTGCTGGCCGCCGACGTCAATCGTGCCGCTCGACGGCGTATCGAGCCCGCCGAGCAGGTTGAGGAGCGTCGTCTTGCCGGAGCCCGACGGCCCCATCAGCGCGAGGAAGTCGCCCTGGGGGATGTCGAGCGACGCACCCTGAAGTACGTCGATGCGCTCGCTCCCGCGAGTGAAGTGCTTCTGGACGTCACGGACCTGAACAAGCGACATCAATCACCTCTCATGGCAGGTACGACGGGTGCAACAGCACTACTGGACCACCACCCTCGTCCCATTCACCAGCGCCTCAGGCGGTGAAACAACGACTCTCTCACCAGCCGTGAGCCCGGCGAGGATCTCGATGCGGTCGCCGTCGGCGCCGCCGGTCTGCACGGCTCGTCGCTCGACCGTGCCGTCCGGTCGGAGAACGAACACCACGCTGGTTCCGCCCTCGTCGCGCAACGCGACCTTCGGCACGAGCGCCGTGGGGCGCGCGGCCGGCGCATCGGTCTCGTCGGCTTCCCGGTGAAACGTGACCTTGACGCCCATGTCCGGCAGGATGCGCGGGTCGAGTGCGACAAAGCCGATGCGGACGAGGACGGTGGCCTTCTGCCGGTCGGCGGCCGGAATGGTCGTGATGACCCGTGCCGGAATCGGCCAGTCGGGATAGGCGTCGAGGATGGCCGTCACGGGCTGTCGGTCGCGTACACGGTTGATGTAGCTCTCGCTGACGTCGACCTCGATCTCGAGCGACGTCATGTCGACGATCGTGCAGATGCCCGTGCGCGTGAAGCCGCCGCCGGCCGACACGGGCGAGACCATCTCGCCGGGCTGGGCATCCTTGGAGATCGCGATTCCTGAAAACGGCGCGCGGATGATCGTGTCGGCCAGGTTGGCCTCGGTGACCGCCACCTGCTGGCTGGCCACGTCGACCTGCTGGCCGAGCGCGACGATGCGCGCGTCGAGCGAGTCAACTTCCGCCTGGGCGGCATCCACGTCGGCCTGGGTGACGACCCGTTCGGCCAGGAGCGTCCGGCGGCGTTCGAGCGTGAGGCGGGCTTCGCGGAGCCGGACCTCGGCCTCGGTCACCGCGCCGCGCGTGGCCTCGACCTGGCTGCGGACGAGGCCGAGCGAGGCACGCAGGACGCTGTCGTCGAGCCGCGCCAGGATCTGGCCCGCGCGCACGCGCATGCCTTCCTCGACGTTGACCTCGATGACCTTGCCGGTGATCTTCGACGACACCGTGGCGCGCCGGCGGGCCGTGACATACCCGGCGGCGTTGAGCACCGCCGCCTGGGCGCCGGCGGCCCGCTCGACGACCGTGGCCACCTGGACGGCGAGGGGCCGTTCGCGCGTGAGCCAGCCGTACAGGCCGGCGCCGACGCCGGCCAGCAGGAGCAGGAGCACGGCCCAGCTCACCCACCGGCGGCGCGGTCGCTCCGGAGCACGGTCGATTCGGAGCGCGGCGAGGTCGTCCTTCAGGTCAGTCATCGTATGAGTCCAGGACACCCCATCATGACGGGGCGGGCGGGGTGGACGGATCGGCCGAATCGGCCAACGGTGGCGTCGGCCCGGTCAGCGGCCGGGCACGCCGAGCCAGGGCCGGGTCAGGTAGTCGCTCATCCCGAGGCCGAACATGATGACGAGCCACACGAGCCCCGACACGACGACCACCTTGGTGAGCGGCGTGTTGTACCGGACGCCCATGAAGTACCAGACCACGAGCGTCGCCTTGGCGACGGCGACGCTGAGCGCAATCGCGGTGTTCATGAGGCCGAAGTCGAAGTAGGCGATCCAGACGGTGACCGCGGTGCCCACGATCAGGGCCAGGAACACCAGGCTGTAGGTGAAAACCGACGTGATCGGGTGTGACGACGACATGGGTGCCTCAGTGGCCGAAGTGGTATCCCAGCAGGTAGAGCAGCGGGAACAGGAAGATCCAGACGATGTCGACGAAGTGCCAGTAGAGCCCCGACACCTCGACCGGACCGTAGTACGCGGGACTGAAATCGCCGCGCCGGGCCATCCACAGGATGACCAGCATCAGGCCGATTCCCACCACCATGTGCGCAGCGTGGATGCCGGTCATGATGAAGTACAGCGCGAAGAAGATCTGCTGCTGTCCGGCGGCCGGCAGCGTCATGTCGAAGTGCGGGCCCGGCACGAGGTTGTGGTGGAACTTGTCGGCGTACTCGAAGTACTTGACGACGAGGAAGGTCGTGCCGAGCAGGATCGTCAGGATCAGGTTGACGACCTGGCCGCGACGCGAGCCCACCTGGGCGGCCCGGACGGCCAGCACCATCGTGAGCGAACTGCAGATGAGCACCACGGTGTTCAGCGCGCCGAGCGGGACGTTCAGGTGGTTGCTGCCCGCAATCCACGCCTCCGGGTACATCGTCCGGTAGACGATGTAGGCGAGAAAGAGCCCGCCGAAGAACATGACTTCGGTGACGAGAAACACCCACATCCCGAGGACCGAGGCCTCGAGCTGCTGCTCCATGCTGTAGAAGTGATGCTGGAGCTTCGGATGGTGATCCTGCGCGTGGCCGTCGGCGCCGACGGCCGGCGAAACCTGGTTAGCCAACGGTCACCTCCGGGCCAGGGCGCATCGAGCCGGGCCGGTAGTCGTAGGCCGGTTCGTCCACGATGATGTCCTTGTCGAAGTTGTAGGTCGTGGGCGGCGACAGCGTGTCTTCCCACTCGAGGCCCTTGGCGCCCCACGGATTGGCTGGCGCCTGGGCGCCCTTGAAGAGCGAATAGACCAGGTACGCGAACGTCAGCGTGTAGCCCAGGCCGAGCACCGTGGCGCCCCCGGTCGACAGGACGTTGAGGACCTGCCATTCGTCCGGGTACGTGTAGTACCGGCGGGGCATACCCATGTAGCCCAGGACGAACTGCGGGAAGAACGTCAGGTTGAAGCCGACGAAGACGAGGATCGCCGAGGCCTTCGACATCGCCTCGCTGTAGAGCCGGCCCGTCATCTTCGGCCACCAGAAGTTCAGGCCGCCGA